>DASWZK010000132.1:0-59004 GCA_036404515.1 Candidatus Limnocylindrales bacterium | reverse complement strand
ACGCCTTCGCGATCGGGACCGGTTGCCGTCAGGGTGAGTTGCTCGGGCTTCGATGGGGCGACGTGGACCTCGAGGCGCGGACTGTGGCCATCAGTCAGCAGCTCGACAGGCACCGCGACCTCGCCGACGTGAAGTCCGACCGCGGGCACCGAACGTTCGGCCTGTCGGATCTGGCGACGTGGGCTCTCCACGCGCAGCGCGCACAGCAAGGGCGCGAGCGTCTCGCCTGCGGGCGCAGATGGAAAGGCGCGGAGCCGGGACAGCCCGAAGGCTTCGTCTTTGCCACGCGCGACGGCCGACCGATGCAGTACCGGAGCCTCAGTCGGTCGTTCGAGCTGGCGCAGGAGCGCGCCGGGATCCGCCGCCAGCGGTTCCATGACATGCGCCACGCCTTCGCGACGCTCTTGCTCGAGGCCGGTGAGGAGATCGCGGTGATCTCTAAGATGCTCGGGCACTCGGACTACTCGACGACGGTCAACGTCTACGCGCACCTGTCCACGGAGCGCTCCCGAGTCGCGGCGTCGAGGATCGACAGCCTGCTCCGGCACCGCCAGGATGCGGAGGCCGCCAGGTAGAAACTGCGGTCAAAACTGCGGTCAGGACCCCCGTCAGGCATACCGGCGGGGGTCTTTTCACGCTCAGAATCGCCCTCCGGAGCCGGCCTAGCACCTGTACCCCATTCAGGTGCGCTACCAGGCTGCGCCACGCCCCGACGATGGACAGAATACCAGACTCGTATACGGCCACTACCCGTCGACGCTGTGCCCGACGCAGCTAGCCCTGGGGATTCCGCCGCCCGCCGGTGCTCCGCTTGGACCCGCTGGTCCCCTTGCGCAAGGGCCTGGCCGCCGCGGCACGCGAGCCGGCTTTTCCCGGACCGGCCGCTCGCGGCCTGGAGACGCCACTTCCCCCGCGCCCGCGCCCGCGCCCGTCGCCTTGAACCGAGCGACCGCTGGCTCGCTCACGGAATACGAGTCGAACCGGCGTCCCATCGAAGCCGAACTCGGCCCTGATCTGGTTTTCCAGGAAGCGCCGATAGCTGAAGTGGACCTGGGCGGCGTGACGTGCGAAGAAGACGAAAGTAGGCGGCGCCACTGAAACCTGGGTTGCATAGAAGATCTTCGGCGGGCCAAGTTTGCCGGCCGGAGGCGCCTGACGAAGGGATGCCGCCCGGATGACTCGGTTGAGTTCCGGCGTCGGGATGCGCTTGCGACGCTCGCCCCACACGTCGACGGCGAGCTCAAGAACTCGGGCGACGCGCTGGCCGGTCCTGGCACTGATCGACACGAACGGGGCGAAGTCGAGGAACGGCACTTCCGCGCGCATGGCGGAGACGTACTCGTCGAAGGTGCGACCCGTCTTCTCGGCGACCAGATCCCACTTGTTGAGGGCAATGACGAGGCCTCGGCCCTCCTCCGCCACGAACCCCGCGACATGGGCATCCTGAGCCGTCAGGCCTTCGAAGGCATCGACGACAAGGACGGCAACGTCGGCACGTTCGACTGCCTTGAGAGCACGCAAGGTCGAATAACGCTCGGCGGCCATGCCGCTGGCCACCTTCCCGGGCCTCTTGATGCCGGCCGTGTCGATCAGGACGAGATCGCTTCGGCCCCAGGCCAGGTGCGTGTCTATTGCGTCACGAGTAGTGCCTGGTGTTTCGCTGACGATCGCCCGGTCCTCGCCCAGCAACGCGTTCAGGAGGCTCGACTTGCCCACGTTCGGGCGCCCAACCAGAGCGATCGATACCGACTGCTCCTCCTCCTCGAACTCGATCGGCAGGTCCGAGCCGCCCTCCGCCGCCAGCTCGATTGCCTCCTCGTCACCTTCCATGACGCGGGACAGCCGACCGGCGGCCATGTCGCGAGCCCATTCGTCGGCCTCGGCCAGACGCCGTTTGCGGACTATCTCCTGCTCGCTCTCCGGCGGCAGCGACCACACGATCGCGTCCAGCAAATCTGCAACGCCACGTCCATGAGCCGCGCTGATCGGATGTGTCTCCTCCCAGCCGAGGGAGTAGAACTCCGCGGCTTCGAGCTCGCGCTTGTCATTGTCGGACTTGTTGGCAGCCACCAGAACAGGGGCCTTTGCCGTCCGAAGGAGATCGGCCGCTTCCAGGTCCGCCGGTGTCAGGCCTGCGATCGTGTCGACCACCAGGACGATGACATCGGCCTCGCCGATGGCCAGTCGTGCTTGCTCCTGGACCTTCTCTTCGATCGGGTCGCCGGGACGTATCTCCAGGCCGCCGGTATCGACCACGATGAAGCGGCGACCGTTCCAGTCGGCGTCGCCGTAGATACGGTCGCGTGTCGTCCGGGCTCGATCTTCGACGATGGCGGCCCGGTGGCCGACGATTCGATTGAACAGCGTGCTCTTGCCGACGTTCGGACGGCCGACCACGGCAACGATGGGGAGTGGGTTCACCCGCGGATTATGGACGATCGCGCCGCCACGCCCGCGCTGGAGGGCAATTGGAGCACTCGCGCCTGCGAATCCGGGGTCCGACGACCCTAAACGGCCACCGTCTCCGGCAGAGACGTCGTACGGCCGGCCGGGGTCGCCGCCGCTGCGAGGGCGGCCGTGGCCAGATCCTCGGCACGCGCCACGGCTTCCGGCGTTCCGGCCATTGTCAGGATCCTCTCAGCGACGCAGCGCAAATCCTCGATCGGAGTGGATGTCCCGCCCGTGACTCCGACCACCGACGCACCGGCGAAGACGCCGGGATCCCTCAGGTCCTCCTCGCCCTCGATTTGGATCGCCCTCGTGCCGACGATGCCGCAGAGGCGGGTCAGCTCCTTCGTGTTCGCGCTCGATCGCCCGCCCACCACGACCATGAGATCGACCTCGCGGGCCGTCTCGACGGTGTCGTCCTGACGCCGGATCGTGACCGGGCACACCGTGTTGACGATCTTCAGCTCGTGGCATCGGCCAACCATGAACGCGGCCAGCTTCTCGAACTTCCAGGGCGGCTGGGTGCTCTGGCTGAGGAGGGCCATCTTCTTGCGTCGAGGGATGGCGTCCCAGTCCTCTTCCTCGTCGACGACGATCGAGTCGGGAGCGAAGCCGAGCAGGCCCACGACCTCGGGGTGACGCGGCGTGCCGAGCAACACGATCGTGTAGCCCTCCTCGACGAGCCGCGTGATCTCGCGCTGTTCCTGGATCACCCACGTGCATGTGCCGTCGATGACCTCGAGCCCGCGCGCCTCCGCTCGAGCCAGTACCTCGGGCCGAACGCCGTGAGCGCGTATGACGACTGCCGCGCCTTCGTTGACCTGGTCGAGCGTGTCGACGGTCTGGATGCCCTGGGCCTGGAGCGCCGTTATGACGCCTTCGTTGTGGACGACCTGACCGAGCGTGTGCGTGGGCTTGCCCGCGGCAGCGGCTTCCTTGGCCTTGTCGATCGCCTCCCGCACGCCATAGCAGAATCCGGTGCGACGCGCGATTCGGACCTCTCGAACGTTACCCATTGCGCTTCAGTATCCCACGAGAGGCGATCACGAACGACCGGCCGCCTCCACCGTCTCACCGTAGACACCTCGCTGCTCGGGCGGGAGCAACTCGGCGAGATGCCGCATCAACTCGGCAGTGGCCAGCCGCAGCGACTCGTGGCGATCACCGCCCTTGGGCATCGACAGCGTGAATGTCTCCCCCACTCTGACCGTCATCCGCCGGCCCAGCCGGGGCAGCAGCTTGCCCTTGGGCCAGAAGCGGTGCGAGCCCACGATCGCGATCGGCAGAATGGGTGCCCCGCTTCGAACGGCGAGGACGGTGGCCCCTTCCTTTGCTTCCTGAAGCGCCCCGTTGGGCGATCGAGTGCCCTCGGGAAAGATAGCGAGCACACGTCCGTCGTCGAGAACGCCCCTGGCCAGCTTGAAGGCCTCCAGGTCGCCGGCGCCGCGGCGGATGCCGAACACTCCGTTCTGGCGCATGGCCCAGCCGAGAAACGGCCAGCGCAGGGCTTCTTCCTTGCCCAGCCACCCCATCGGCCGACCCATCGCCGGGACGATGAAGGCCATCAGCAGCATCCCGTCCGCATTGGAGCTGTGGTTGCCGATGACCAGGGCCGGACCGGACGCGGGGAGGTTCTCAAGGCCCTCGACCCTGACCCGTGTGGTGCAGGCGGCTACCGCACGCAGGAAGGCGCCGGTAAACCTGGGGAAGAACGGCAGCCTCTTACCGGCCACGCTCGCCTCTTTGGACCTCGCGGATAGCTCGCAAGACGGCCCCGACCGTTTGCTCGAAGCTGTTGCCGTCGGTCTTGATGATGCAGGCGTCCGGAGCGGTTCGCAGGGGTGCGGTCTCTCGGCTCGAGTCGATCGAATCCCTGCGGCGCAACTCCTCAAGGATCTGGCCGACCTTGCTCTCGTCGGCCGTCCTGCGTTGAGCGGCTCGCCGGCGCGCCCGCTCTTCGGCCGATGCGTCGAGGTAGATCTTCACGTCGGCGTCCGGAAGGATGACCGTCCCAATATCGCGGCCAGCCATGATGATCCCGCCATCGCCGGCTATCGCTCGCTGCCGCGGCACCAGTGCCGTACGCAACTCCGAAACCTTCGAGTAATCCGACACGGCCCGGTCGACGACCGCGCCGCGGACCTCGGCGGTAACATCGCGGCCGCCGGTTTCCACGCGGCGCAGCCTGCCTCGCGAGTCGGCTACGAGCCTGACCTCTTCCGCCAGCGGCACGACATTGGCGACGTCGGCCGGGGAGATTCCTCGTGTCAGGGCCAGCCACGTAACCGCCCGATAGAGCAGCCCCGTATCGCAGAAGCGGTAGCGGAGCCGCCTGGCGGCCTCGGCGCCGACGGTGCTCTTGCCACTGGAGCTGGGACCGTCGATCGCAACAACGAGGCCTCGAGCGCGGCCCGATAGTGGGTGGGATCCCCGGCTTTCGGTCACGGCTCGCAGGATACCGCCGCCGGGCAAGGGCGACGGCCCTGAGCCGTGGCCTGGGCCCCCAAGCCGCTACTCGTCGAGCGCGCCATCCCCTGCCGGCGTCGGTGCTCGAGCCGGCCTCCCGGCCCGGCTGGTCTTCTCCGATCGCGCGCGGGACGCCAGCAGCGCAACCTCTTGGCGGGTCAGACGCCGGGCCTCTCCGGCCTTCAGGTCGGTCAACTTCAGCGTTCCCACCCTCACGCGGACGAGCCGCCGGACAGGCATGCCGACGGCATCGAACATCCGCCTGATCTGCCGCTTCCAGCCTTGAGCCAGCACGGCTCGATACCACCGCAGCTCGGGATGTGGTGGGTCGAGCAGCGCCATCAGGTCGCGTACGTGTGCCGGCGTCGCGTCGTCCAGGTGGTCGATGCGGGCCAGGCCCTCGTCCATCTCGATACCGTCGCGAAGCGCGGCCTTCTGGACCTTCGTCACCGAGCGATCCAGTCCAACAAGATATTCCCGCTCGACGCCGTATCGCGGGTGCAGCAGCAAGTCGGCCCAGGCACCGTCGTCGGTGAAGAGGAGAAGGCCTTCCGATGCCTCGTCGAGGCGACCGACCGGGTAAAGGCGAGTGCCGCGTCGAGCTTCGGGCGGCAGGAGTTCCATGACCGTGCGCTCGGCATGACGGTCACGAACCGTCGAGACAACTCCTGGCGGTTTGTTGAGGGCCCAGTAGGACCTCGGCCCCACCGAAGCAGGGAGCGCGATGCCGTCCACTGCGATCTGCTGAAGCTCGCGATCGACCTGCTCGCCGATGAGCGCGGGGCGGCCGTCCACCGTCACCCTTCCGGCTCGAACCAGATCCTCTCCCCCGCGCCGCGAGGCGATGCCGGCTGAGGCGATGACCTTCTGGATACGCTCGCGGGCCATCAGAGGGCCTCGGGCGTTGACCCATCGGCCTCGGCGATCGTTTTGCGGGTCGCCGCCGGATTATCGGCCTCCGCGAACAGGCGCTCGGCAACCTCCGGTTCGAGGGCCGGCAGTTGGTCGAGGCTGGTTAGACCGAACCTCTCGAGGAAATCGAAGCCAGTGCCGAGGAGGATCGGCCGACCGGGCGATTCGGAACGCCCCAGCTCCACGACCAGGCGGCGATGGAGCAACGTGCGAATGGTGTAGTCCGAGTCGACTCCACGGATGCGCTCGATCGTGGCGCGAGTGCAGGGTTGGCGGTACGCGACGATGGCCAACGTCTCCAGCGACGGCATGGACAACCGCGGCGAATCCGCACCGACGTACCGAGCAATAAGCCGCCCTGCGTCGGGGGAAGTAGCGAGTTCGACGCGCTCGCCCGACTCCACGAGCCTGAGGCCGCGCTCGGCCAGCCTGACCTGAAGGTCGCCGATCCGAGCGTCCACGGTCTCGCGGTCCACACCAGCCAGCTGTGCGATCTCGACCCGCGCCAGCGGCCGTTCGGCAACGAACAGAAGCGCCTCAAGTTGGGCTTCAGTCAGCTCTCCCGGCAATACGTCGGGCGAAGCGCCTGCGGCGCTCCCGTCCGCGTCCTCGGGACTCGCCTCCGCGCTATCGGCGCCGTCCGGAAACGGCGCCGCGCGCGCCGTGCCCTGGTCCGCGTCATCAATCTCCCGTGGCATCGATGCGTTGGCGATGCTTCCGGCCGTCTTTCGGTTCAAGCGAACGACTCCAGGCTCTCGTCTGTCGCCGACTCGCCGGCGGCGACTTCGGCTAGGCGACGGGCAACGATCGGGCCCCACGGTTCGGCCTGTTCCAGCGTGATCTCCCGCAGCTTCGACAACTCGAGCATCGCCAGGAAGGTTAGCGCGACGACAACCCGATCGCGCACGCCCTCGAGCAGCTCCTGCAGCACGATCGTATCGGTGTACCTCAGAGCCTCCCTGATCACGACCACGCGCTCGGCCATGCTGATCGTTCGCGAGACAATCTCGGCGGGCGGCGCGACCACCGGCACAACGGTCGCCAGTCGTTGCAGGGCCTGCGCCAGGGCCTCAGGCGGCAGTGGCGGCCGCTCAGGCGGCCTCGCGCCCGCGCGACTCGCGCTCGTCGCTGCCTCAGCGTCTCGCCGGTAGAGGCGGCGAACATCGAACCTGTCCCCCAGGGCGGCACCGGCGTCGCGGAAGCGGCGGTACACGAGGAGCCTCGCCCGCAACTCGGCCTCGGGATCAGGCTCCATGTCGAGCGGCGTCGCCGGCGTCATCGGGGGCCGTGGCAGGATGGCCCGGCTCTTGATCAGGATCAGCTGGGCGGCCACGGCCACGAACGCCGACACGTTGCCCAGCCGATCCCCTTCCAACGTCGCCAGAGCATCCAGGTACGCCTCGGCCAGCGCGCCGAGCGGCACGGTCAGCACGTCGAGCTGGCGCGCCTCGATCAAGGCGAGCAGGAGCGCCAGCGGCCCGTCGAAGGCCTCCAGGCGGACGTGGGTGACGCTCTCGTCCTGGCCCACGGCGAATGCCACTTCTGGGGCGGGCCCGGGCCGAATGATGGCCCCGATGCCGCGCTTCCTCGCCGACGTATTGTGGGCAGCCGCCATCGGCCCCATCAGCTGACCTCATCCGCAGCGAGCAGAAGCCGACCGGCGTCGTCCGTGGGAGCCTCCTGGTTGCGTATCAGCTCGATCGTCCGGTGGCTGCAGCCGGCCTCGGCCGCCAGCTCCGCGGAATGCGCTGAATGGTCGCGCAATCTGGCCAGGCCCGTTCGAACGGTCGGCAGGTAGCTGCTTGCCCGCCAGATCCACGCCCCGTAGCGCCCCCCGAGCGACCAGGCCACACGATGCACGAGCCGCACGCGCCGGCCCTTGCCGCAGTCGTGCAGCAACCCCGCCACCAGCAGGTCCGGGTCGGCCGCGCCAGCGGCGCGCAGGTACGCCGCAACGTCGAGGCCGTGGCGGCGGTCGGCTGCGGGCATGGCATCGAACACGGCCAGCTGTTCAGGAGTCAACCAGTTCTCCAGCCCCGCACGCTCGGCGCCGGCCACCCCGGCGTGAAGGTAGGTCCACGTCCGGCGGATCTTGGCCGACCACCAACCTCTTGCCAACGTCCTCAATTGACCAGTATCGGCACGCCGGCGAGGAAGTTGACGATCGGCACCAGCACCGGAACGACTATCTGCCCCGCAAAGAGCACGACGAGGACCAGCAGGATAAGCCCGTACTGGTTCATGAAGTTGCGCACCTCGTGGGCCGTCCTCGGATCCAGGAGGTCGAACAGAACGTGCGACCCGTCAAGCGGCTGGATGGGGATAAGGTTGAACAACATCAGGACCACGTTCAGCTCGATCCCCACCAGGAAGACGAGCAGCACCATGTTCGCCACCGAGGTGTTGTCCGGGTAGGCCCCGCTCGCCCACAGCAGACGAAAGCCGACGGCGCAGACCGCGGCCAGGGCCAGGTTCGAGAGCGGACCCGCGACCGCCACCATCGTGTCGGCATGGCGGCCCCGCAGGTTTAGTGCATTCACGGGCGTCGGCTTCGCCCAGCCGAAGCCGATCGGCGAGCCACCGACGGCGTTGAGCATGACGCTGACTATCAGAAGAGTCCCACCGACCGGGTCGAAATGCCTGAAAGGATCGAGGCTGACACGCCCGAAGAGCTTGGCCGTTCCATCGCCCAGCTTCCAGGCCGTAAATGCATGGGCACACTCATGGACCGGACCGCTGATGAGCAGGAACATGCCGATCCAGATGACCGCCTGTGCCACCGCCAGTGAATTCAACTGACTCCTCAATTCGTTGATGCGCCTGGTAGGCGGGTGCTACGAGGGGCGCGGTAACCGCCCGGCTGAACCAGGCTAGATGCGGCCGAGCAGCTCGGCCTTCTTCTGGTCGTACTCGGCCGGGGTGATGGCGCCCTTGTCGCGAAGCTCGGCCAGCTTGGAGAGCGTCGCCGTGATGTCATCTGAGCTCGACGGCCGGGTTGCAGCCACCGCGACCGGTGCGGGAGCGCCGGGCCCGCGATAGCCATCTTCCAGCTGGTTCTTGGCGTCCAACATGGCCTTCTTGAAGTCGACCACGTGGGCCAGCATCTCGTAGCGATCGATGGCGTCTTCGTTCGCGGTCAGGACCTCCAGATCGCCATAGTGAAGCATTCTGGCCAGGAGACCCTGCTTGAGGACGGCGTCGTTGATCTTGTCGAGAGAGCTATCACCACTCTTCTTGTCCAGAAGACCCTCGACCTTGAGGACCCGCCGGGTCGTGATGATGTACTCCTCGGCCCGCCAGGTGAGGTAGACGATGCCGAACCAAACCAGTCCGACAAGCAAGACGATCGCCCCGAGGGCCGTCCAGACTGTCGAGACCGTGCCCGACGGACCAGCTTGACTCTGGAGGAAGAACAGGACTATGGCGACCAGGATCAAAACGATCGGCCTGAGGCCGTCGGAAAGTGGCGCCAGCCAGTGCTGTCGGCCCTCGTAGATGATCCGCTCATCCTTCGCCAGCAACGTTTCCGCGTAGCTCATCCTCGTCTCCTTCGGCGCCCGTCCACCTGCGGGCATCTCCTTCTCCATTCAAGCCCGTGGGTGGGCACGAGCATATACGTCTTTGATCCGTTCGCCAGTCAAGTGTGTGTACAGCTGTGTCGTGTTGATGCTCGCATGCCCGAGCAACTCCTGGACGATGCGCAGGTCGGCGCCACCCTCGAGAAGGTGCGTCGCGAACGAATGACGCAGCGTGTGCGGGCTGATCCCGTCTCGGAAGCCGGCCGACCGAGCGGCCCCAACCAGCATCTCCCAGGCCCGACGCCTGTCCAGGCGCCGACCGCGCACCGACAGGAAGAGCGGGCCACCGTGCCCGCCCTCGCCGTGCCAGCCCGTCAGCCAGCCCGGCCTGACTTCGGCCGAGTATCGGCGCAGCCAGGTGACGGCAACCTCCCCAACGGGTACCTGCCGCTCTCGATCGCCTTTGCCGACAATGCGGACGAGTCCGGACTCGAGATCGATGTCATCCCGGTCCAGGCCGACGGCTTCCGATATGCGCAGGCCGGAGGCGTACAGGAGTTCGAGCAAGGCCCGGTCTCGGATCCCTGCCGGCGATTCGCCGCCTCGTGTTCGCAGCAGCCGGTCCACCTCATCGACGGTCAGCACCTCCGGAAGGAGCCGGGGCTGCCGTGGCAGGTCGAAGCGGCCCGCCAGGTCCGTATTGATCAAACCCTCCGAGTAGCAGAAGCGGTAGAAGCCGCGCAATGAAGCAGCGCGGCGCCGAAGCGTGGTCGGGCGCAGAGCCGACCGGCGGCCACGACCCGGTGCACCGAGCACACTCAAATAGTGGACGGGGGTCTCGGCCGACGCGTCCCAGGACTCGGACGCGCCACGACTCGCCTCGAAGTCGAGCAGGTCGGCCCGGTAAGCGCTCAGAGTGGCTTTGGCCAGGCCCCGCTCCACGCGCAAGTACATCAGGAATGATTCGATCGCGGCCCCGAGTCGGTCCGGCGCGCCGGCCGGACCGTCTGCCGTCGAGCCGCCCACTTCATCCGCCCCCCGACGTCCGCCGCCATGAGTCCGCCCGTTCCAGCAGCTCCTGGGCGCTGGCCTTCGCCGCGGCACCACCCTCCGCGCCGGCCAACATCTGGGCCAGTTCGTCTACGCGCTCGGTCCCCTCAACCCGCCGGACGTCGGTCACCGTGCGGCCATCGCGCTGCCGCTTCTCGATCCGGAACTGAGCGTCGGCATATGCAGCGATCTGCCCGAGGTGCGTCACGCACAGAACCTGGTGCGTCCGAGCGAGCTCCCACAGGGAGCGCGCCACCGGTTCCGCGCTGCGCCCTCCGATGCCGGCGTCGATCTCGTCGAACACAAGAGTCGGGGTGCGGTCGGCCTCGGCCAGAATCTGCTTTACAGCCAGAGCCACGCGCGACAGCTCTCCCCCAGAGGCAATGCGCGCCAGCGGCCGTGCCGGCTCGCCCGGGTTCGGGGCGATCAGGAAGGCCACGGCATCCACGCCGCTCGCGTCGAAGGCGACGCGCTCGCCGTCCAGTTCGACCGACGGCTCAACGCCCCCAGGGCTTCGGCGCATGACCGACACACTAAACGCCGTTTGGCGGAATCCCAACCCGACCATGGCGGCCTCCACCGATTCTGCGAGCCGCCCTGCGACCGCGGTCCGGCTGCGCGAGAGCTCCCCCCCAGCCCGGGCGACCTCGAGGAGGAGGCGCGCGGCCTGCAGCTGCCGAGTCTCACGAGACGCCTCCAGGACGCGCAGTCGATCCGCTTCGGCGGCGGCCCGCTCGCCATAAGCGATCACGGCCGCCTCGTTCTCGCCGTACTTGCGTTCGAGCGAGTAGATCAGCGACAGCCTCTCTTCCATGGCTGCGAGGGCCCCGAGGTCATGCTCCACGCTTTCGGCCAGGTCCCGTGCCTCGGCTGCAGCATCCTCCAATTCCGCCGCCAGGCCCATCAGCCGCTCGGCCACCGGACCGTAGCGGTCGTCCAGACGAGCCAGCTCTCGGGCCCTCCGGGCGGCGACGGCCGTGCCTTCCCGGGCGCTGCTCCCCTCCCCGGCCAGGGCCTCGTACATCTCGGCGCTGCCGCGAGCGATGGCCTCGGCGTGCTGGGCCGCGGTCAGCTTCGCCCTGATCTCGCCCGCCTCTCCGAGACGCAGCCCCGCTCCGGCAATCTCGCCGGCCTGATGCTCGTGCAGCTCGAGGCGCCTGGCCAGCTCGCGGGGATCGAGGGCAAGCTCGGCCAGTGCCGCCTGATTGGCCCGCCAGGCTTCCACAGCCCCGGCCACGGCCGAGCGCTCACGCTCCAGCCGACCGAAGGCATCCAGCAGCTCGCGCTGCCAGCGCTCGTCCAGCAGGCGCTGCTGGTCGTGCTGTCCGTGGATCTCGACCAGACGCCCTGCCACATCGGCGAGTCGGGCCGCCGTGACCGTATCGTCGTCCATCCGAGCAGTCGATCGACCGGCCGCGGAAATCTCTCGCACGCAGATCAGCGGCTCCGGAAGTCGGTCGAACAGTGCCTCTACGCGTGCCGTCTCAGACCCGTGGCGGACCAGCGACGTGTCGGCCCGAAAGCCGACCGCGAGACCGAGCGCGTCGATCAGCAAGCTCTTCCCCGCTCCCGTCTCGCCCGTCAGCACGTTGAGGCCGGGCTCGAATGCTATGCGCAGCCTTTCGATCAGGGCCAGGTCGCGAACGCTCAGCTCGGCCAGCCTGCCGGCAGCCATGGGCGCGGCTTCCGGCTCGGTTTCGGGCTCGGGTGCCGCTGGCCCGGTGGACTCAGCCTCGGCCGCCTCGGTCATGACGGCAGCAGCTCGGACTTCTGGCGAAGCAGATCCCAGAAGGGCACGGCGCCGGAGGGCTCGATGAGCCGGATCGGTCGGCCCATCTCGCATACGGAAACGACGTCCCCGATCGATAGCCGCCGGTCCTCGCGCCCGTCTACGCTCATGAGCACGTCGTAGGCATCGACCACGCGGCAACGGACGGTGTGGCGAGGGCTCACGACCACGGACCGAATGGCCGACAGATAGCCGGCAATTGGCGTAACGACCAGGTTCCTGCTCGTCGGATCGACGATCGGGCCGCCTGCAGAGAACGAGTAGCCGGTGGAACCAGTGGGGCTCGAGACGAGCAGACCGTCGGCCGTAAATGTGGCCAGGTGCGACGGCCCGATCTCAACCTCGATCCTGCAGACTCGCGCCATGGAGCCCCTCGCCACGACGATCTCGTTGAGGGCGAAGAAGGTCTCGCCGGCTTCGTCACGGCCACCCGGGTGGATCGTCGCCTGAAGAGCCATTCGGTCCTCCAGTCGGAAATCGCCCTCGACCAGCCGGGCGAGGACCACCTCCAGGTCCTGAGCCTCGACCTTGGACAGGAAGCCGATCTTGCCCAGGTTGACTCCGAGCAGCGGCACGTCCACTTCGGCCACCGCACGCGCCGCCCGCAGAAAGGTGCCGTCGCCGCCCAGAACAACGAGCGCGTCGGTATCTGGAAGGTGCTCGACGAGAGCCTTCAGCTCGCCGGCAGGCGCCGCCCAATGGGAGATTCCACGCAACTGGCACCAGCCCTCAGCTCGCTCGCGAAGGTCCAGCGCCGCCTCTTTTGTCGGGTTGTAGGCGAACCCGATGCGCTCAAGCCTCATGCCCCAGCCAGCTCTCCGAACTTGCTCGCCCACTCCTCCGGCAGCTCCGGCGGCTCGCCGTCCCGGGCAACGAATCCGGCCGGCACTTCGAGTTCCAGGAAGAATTCGCGGTTGCCGGCCGGCCCGGTGAGCGGCGACGCGACCGCGCTACGGAGCTTCAGCCCGATGCCGAGAGCGTAGCGAGCGACCGTCTCCAGAGTCTGCCGGTGAACCTTCGGATCGCGGACAACGCCGTCGCGGACCTGCTTTCGCCCGGCCTCGAACTGCGGCTTTACAAGAGCCACGATCTTCCCGCCCAGCGGGCCGAAGCACGTCGCCACCGGACGCAGGATGCGATCGAGTGAGATGAACGACACGTCGACCACGGCGAGGTCCACGGCCGTGGGTAGCATGCCGGGTCCGAGAGCGCGGGCGTTGGTACGTTCCATGGATACGACTCTGGGATCGTGTCTGAGGGCCTCGGCCAGCTGGCCACGGCCCACATCGACCGCATACACCCGGGACGCATCACGCTGCAGCAGCAGATCCGTGAACCCACCCGTGGACGACCCGACGTCCAGGCAGACCAGCCCGACCGGTTCGACACCAAAGACGTCCAGGGCGGCGCGGAGCTTCAAGCCACCCCGCGAAACGAACGGCGGCGGAGCCTCCACTTCGAGGGCGATCGTGGTTTCGACGAGGTCGCCGGGCTTGCGGTCCGTCCGAGAAGCGGCGCCCTCGCCGACGCGCACATGTCCACCCATGACCAGCGCCTGGGCGCGCGTGCGAGTCTCGGCGAGACCTCGCTCGACGAGCAGCTGGTCGAGTCGCTGTCGGGTTCGTCGGACCCTGGCTGAACTCATGCCATCAATCGTGGCACACCGGGCTCATCTCGTGCTGCGCTGGGGCGCGGACCGGGCGGCCGTCTATCAAGAACGGGGCTTCGATCGCATGACGGCAGGTACCGAGATGGCCGAGCCACCGGCGGGAAGTGCCCTCAGCCGGCTCAGGGTCTCGCTGATCTGCCCGGCGATGCCGGCGGAATCGAGCCTCAGGAGCCGGCGGAGCTGATCGACCGAGCCATGCTCAACGAAACGTTCGGCCGGAATGCCGACGATCCGGACAGCAACCTCTCGATAGGCAGGGTCGGCCAGACGGGCCTCCTCGATAAGGTCAAGAACGCCCGACCCGAAGCCGCCGGTCACGACGCTCTCCTCGAGAGTGACCACGAGTGTCTTGCCGCGGGCCGCGTCGAGGATCAACTGGCGGTCGAGCGGCTTGGCGAAGCGGGCGTTGATCAGCCCGACCGACCATCCTTCCGCCTCGAGGAGGTCCGCGGCCTGTCGACCCCGCTCGACAATGGGCCCGAAGCCGACGATGAGAACCTGTCGCCCCTCTCGAAGTACCTCGCCGATGCCAACGGGAAGAACCGCCGGCTCGCGAACCGGAACGCCGAACCCGGGATCGCGCGGGTAGTGCAGGGCGAACGGGTGATCCTGGGCGAAGGCCGTCCGCACGAGCGATCGAAGCTCCTGCTCGTCCTTCGGACTGGCGATGACCATTCGCGGCAGCTGGCGCTGAGTCGGGATCGTGAACATGCCCTGGTGGCTGGTGCCATCCTCACCGACGAGTCCGGCCCGATCCACCGCGATCAATACCGGCAGGTCGTTCTGGCAGACGTCGTGGACCTCCTGGTCGAAGGCGCGTTGAAGGAAGGTGGAGTACACGGCCACGACCGGGCGCTCGCCGGCCAGGGCCATGCCCGCCGAGAGGGCCACGGCATGTTGCTCGGCAATGCCCACATCGATGAATCGGTCTGGAAACTCGGCCTGGAATAGATGCAGGCCGGTGCCGGTGGGCATACCGGCGGTAACGGCCACGATCCGGCGGTCCTCGCGAGCCAGATCGATGAGCTCAAGCGCGAAGTAATGGGTGTAGTTGGGCGGTCGTTTGGAAGCGGCAGCGCGCGCCGCGTCGGAGGGCGTCCCCATGTCCGCCGACCCGGCCGCGGCGTTGCCATTGCCGTTGCCGTTGCCGGATGGCTCAACGGGAGCCTCGTCGATGCGGCCCGGCTCCGGCATGGCGCTCTCCTTACGGGCCAGCGCCGGGCCGGTCAGCAAGGTGTGAGCCACCAGGGCCGGGTACTCCGGTGTGGGGCGCGCGCCGCCAAGGTCCGGCATGGGCGGCAGCGCCGCGCCGTGGAAGCCGACCTGATCGCGCTCGGCGGGACGGTATCCATGGCCTTTGCGTGTGCGAACGTGCACGAGGACGGGACCCGGCACTTCAAGCGCGGCACGGAAGATATGCTCAAGCCCTCGCCTGTTGTGGCCCGAGATGACGCCCAAATAGGTGATGCCGAGATCCTCGAAGAGCTGGCCGGGCTGGGCAAAGCTCACGACCATGCGTCGGATGCGGCGTGACAACGACAGGGCCGGCCGGCCTACCACCGGCAGCGACTCGACGATTCGGTCGTAGGCGGTCTTGCTCTGCTTCCACGCGGTCGACAGCTTCAGCGTCGAGAAGTACTGGCTGAAGGCGCCGACCGTAGGGCTGATCGACATGGCGTTGTCGTTCAGGACGATCAGCAGCTGGGTCTGGCGGTGGCCGATATCGTTGAGAGCCTCGAGAGACAGACCGCTGATCAGCGCCGCGTCGCCCACAACGACGGCGATCCGCTCCATCGAATGGCGCAGGTCGCGGGCAGTGGCCAGGCCCTGGGCGATCGATAGGCCCGTTCCGGCATGCCCCCCGTCGAAGACGTCGTGCTCGGACTCCTCGCGCCGCGGGAACCCGCCGATGCCGCCCAGCTGACGCAACGTCCCGAAGCGCGAGTAGCGCCCTGTCAGGAGCTTGTGGGCGTACGCCTGATGGCCGGTATCCCACACTATCTTGTCGCGCGGAGACTCCAGGACCCGGTGCAGCGCCAGTGTCAGCTCGACAACTCCGAGCGAAGAGCCAAGGTGACCTCCGGTCTTGGCGACGGTCGAGACGATGTACTCACGAATCTCATCGACCAACGAGTCGAGTTGGTCGTCGGTCAGACCGCGCAGGTCGCTGGGGCCCCGCAGCGTGGGCAAGATTGCCAAGTTCGATTGCTCCTGGGCGGATCCGATGTCGGCGCCCTGCTGTTCGAGTCTTACCTGTGAGTAGCCGGGTCCGGTCTGGCCCGGTTCTCGCCTGTCTGCCGGGCAGTCTACCGCGCCTGCTCCTGGGCGCTTTGCGCCCTCAGGCCGCCTGCGGCCTGAGGGCGAACCGGCTAATCCTCGACCGCCGCATCTGCGGCGCGAATCTCGGCGGCTTCCAGGGCCCCCGAAGAGCGCTCCAGCAGCCTCTGCACCCGCAGCTCGGCGTCACCGAGCAACCTCGCGCAGCGCTCATGGAGGGCTACACCGCGTTCGTAGAGGGCGATCGAACGCTCGAGCGGCGATCCGCCCAGCTCGAGCTCGGCGACAGTCCGCTGCAGCTCGAGGAGCGCCTCGTCGAACGACAGCGCAGAAACGTCGGCCGCAGCCCCCAGATTCGGCTGGTCACTCACCGCGCTACTCCTCCAGGCCATCAACGTCGACTGATATCGGATTCTGAAGTGCCGCCGCCGGCTCGGACGGAGGCCTGGATCTCGACGCCTCGAGTTCCTCGTCGCCACCCGCCGAGGCGCGGGGCTCGAGCGCCAGGTCCAGGCGCCGTCCCAGGAGCATACCAAGGCGGACCGAAACCACGAACGCGACTACGCCAAGAGCGACGAACGCGAGGGCCATGGCGAGTTCGATCATCACGGCCGCGGACCTCGTTCTGCATCCTCTTCCACACGGGCTGCCAGCTCACCGCGAGCGACCGTGATGGCGAGCAGCTCTCCGGGTGGTGCTTCGTCAGGATCGCGGATCACCGCGCCGTCGCTGCGACGAACGATGGCATAGCCGCGGTCGAGCGTAGCCTGCGGCCCGAGGGCAACCAGTGCCGCGGCGTTCCTCTCGAGAGCCACGCGGGCGGCCGCTATCCGGCTGTCCACGATGGGACCGAGGCGTGCGGAGAGCCCCGCCTCCGCGGCGCGGCGTTGGCCTACGCCCTCGCGTATGGAGCGAGTGGCGCGGTCGAGGAGATAACCGGCCCGTTCGCGCGCCCCGGCCAGCTGAGCCGCCGGCCGCAACCGATCCAGGGCCCGGCCTTCAGCAGCGACCTCGTTGCGGGCGGCCAGCAGGCTGGCTACAGCTCGCGCGCGCCCGCGGCGCGCCACGTCGGCAATGCCGGCGGCCACTTCGACTCGATCAGGCACGACCAGCTCCGCCGCCGCCGAAGGAGTGGGAGCCCTGACGTCCGCGGCAAAATCCGCGAGCGTCACGTCCACCTCGTGACCGACGCCACAAACGACCGGAACGGGATGGCCCGCCACGGCCCTCACCACGCTCTCGTCGTTGAACGGCCACAAGTCCTCCAGCGAGCCGCCGCCCCGAGCAAGGATTACCACCGCTGGAGCGTCTTCGGGTCGTCCGTCGGCCCGGCACTGCGCTCCCCACCGCGCGAGGCGATCGAGGGCGGTCACGACGCTGGCGGCCGCTCCGTCGCCCTGCACCTGGCACGGGGCCAGGACGAGCCGTGCCAGCGGCCAGCGCCGACCGACGACCTGGCAGATGTCGTGCCAGACCGCTCCGCTAGCGCTGGTGGCAACACCGATTACCGCCGGCCGGTATGGCAGCGCCCGCTTACGGGCAGTTTCGAACAAGCCTTCGGCCGCCAGACGAGCCTTCAACGCTTCGAACCGGAGGGCCAGATCGCCGAAGCCGGCAGGCTGAATCGCAGACACATACAGCTGAAAGACGCCCTGGGCCTCGAATACGTCCACCCGTCCGTGGACCACCACACGCAGTCCCGTCCGAGCTTCGAAGGGCGAGGCGAGGCGGTCGTCGCGAAAGAAGACGCAGGCAAGCTGGCTGTGCTCGTCCTTCAGGGTGAAATAGCAATGGCCGGCCGACGAGACCGTTACCCGCCCTACCTCGCCCTCGACCCAGACGTCGCGCAGTCCGCCATCGGCGCGCACGGCGTCCCGGACGGCGCGCGTGACTTCGCTTACGCCGAGGATCCTCAGGGCGAATCCGGGCTCTGAAATCCCCGGCGCTGGCGTCGAAAGTGGCGCGGCGAGAGCAGGGGCTGGTGGGTCCGGCGACGCCGGTTTCACCACGTCCCGACGCGTCGCGGCGGTTGAGTCGGCGTCGTCGACAGAGTCCCAAGCGGGCAGCGCCCAGTCGGGCGGTTCGGTGTGGCGAGTGCGGCGGGTGCGGGATTCCAGGGGCAGATCCCCCCATAGACGATCACTCTCGGGTGGCCCGGTGCGACTCAACGCCCTGCCCTCCTGGGCTCGACTGCTGCAGTCACCTGACGGAGGTCGCTCAGAGTCGGGTCTGATACTCCCCGGTTCTGGTATCGACTCGGATAAGGTCGCCTTCGTTCACGAAGATCGGAACCTGAATGGTGAGTCCCGTTTCCATGGTGGCCGGCTTCCGGGCGCCGCTCTGGGTGTCCCCGGCGAAGCCCGGCTCGGTCTCGATGACCTTCAGATCGACCGTGACCGGCAGCTCGACTCCGATCGTCTCGCCCTCGTAGCTGGTTCTATCGAGCAGCATGCTTTCCTTGAGGTAGTTGACGGCGTCGTCTAGCTGCTCGGCCGTCAGGCTGAACTGCTCGTAGCTCTCGGTCTCCATGAAGTAGTAGTCGCTGCCGTCCTTGTATAGGAACTGGATCTGGCGGTGGTCCATCTGGGCGCGCGGCCACTTCTCGCCGGCTTGGAAGCTGCGCTCGACCGTCTGCCCGCGCTTGATGTTACGGAGCTTGATGCGGACCTGGGCCGAGCCTCGCCCCATCTTGATGTGGTGGTAGTCGAGGATCTGCCACAGCTCGCCATCGAGCTCGATGGCGACACCCTTGCGCAGATCGCTTGTCGAAATCATGGTGGCGAAGGGCTCCTCAGGATGATGGCGGAACGAATGCGACCGTCTCTGCCGAAGCCCGATTGTAGCGGAGGCAGGCGCAACGCCGTCCCACGATCCTCGCAGCCAGCGCCGCATGAGGCTCAGACACCGACGACGAGCACGTCCCCCGGGAATCCCGTCAGCCGCTCGAGATCGGTACGGGTTCGATCGAATAGAACCAGGTCCTCGATGCGGACACCGGTCTCGCCGTCGAGGTAGATCCCGGGTTCGACGCTGAAGACCGTTGGGCTGGGCAGCGGTTCGTCCGATGCGGCACGGCTCAGCGACGGCTGCTCATGGGTTGCCAGGCCGATGCCATGGCCTGTGCCATGGCCGAAGTGTTCGCCGTAGCCCGCCGCCGCGATGACCCGACGGGCTGCCGCGTCCACGTCTCGGCCGCTCGGCGCAGGTCGGCCGGCGCGGAGCGCAGCCCTCAGGAAGTCCATGGACGCAGACTGCGCGGCGGCCACAGTCTCGTAGATGGCCAGATCGCCCGCGCCGGGCTCGCCAACGAACAGGGTTCGCGTCATGTCGCTGCGATACCCGTCGACCGTGGCGCCGAAGTCGAAGAGAAGGACCTGCCCGAGGGCTACCTCGCGACTCGACGGCGAGCCGTGCGGCATCGCCGCGTTCGGACCGGCCAGGCAGGCGATCCCGAAAGCGAGCGAGTCGGCACCTCCTGTCCGCATCTCCCATTCCAGGGCCATGGCCAACTCCCGCTCTGTTTGGCCCGGTCTGATCCGACGCAGAATGGCGGCCAGAGACCGGTCTGAAACCGTGCACGCGGATTTGATGCGCTCAACCTCTGCCGGCTCCTTGATCGCTCGGTGAGCTTCGACCCAGCCGAAGGCCCCGACCAACTCCACCTCCGGAGCCGCGGCCTGAAGCTGCTGCCAGAGCTCGTGGCTGATCACGGCCGACTCCACGGCCACGCGCCGTGCTCCGAGGCTCTTGACGAGCCCCGGCCAGGTCGCCGCCAGGTCGTAGGTCGTGGCCTCGAGCCGCGCACTGGGGGCTTGAGCCGCCGCCTGGAGCCGGTAACGACTGTCGGCCAGCACGACGACCTCATCGGCCGAAACGACAAATCGACCGGAGTTGCCGGCGACTCGATCCTCACCGTCGTCAAGGGCAAACCCGGTGAGGTACCGCATGTGCTCGGGCCGAAGGCCGAAGTAGGCGTCCACGCCGTCCGCTGCCAGGCGCGCCCGCAGACGATCCAGGCGCCGGGGCCTGGCCGAAACGTCGGCCGCGGCCCAGCGGGCTCGGTCGGTCTCGCTCGGTGGTGCGGGGAAGTCGGCCGGATGGGGCAGCGCTCGAACTGGATTCGTCATCTCTTCATGGTAACCGCGCCACCGCGCGATTCCAGACCGGCGAGGCCACTAGAACATCGGCCGACGATCGACTTCGGCCGGCGGACCCCCCTCCCGGTTCGGCCTAACTCGTGTAGCCGTACTTCTTCAGGTTCGCGTCCTGCTCCGCTTGGGTCTTGGCGAAAGCATGAGTTCCGCTGCCGTCGTTCTTGGCCAGGAAGTAAAGGTATCCGTCTGCAGTGTCGGGGGCCATCGCCGCCGCCAGAGAGGGGGCACTGGGAGAGCAGATCGGAGTCGGCGGCAGACCGGCGTGGTGGTAAGTGTTGTACGCCGCCAGGCTGCCCGGAAACACCACCTGGCTGTAAGCGCCGGTTGTCTTGATTGGATCCCAGAACGTGTAGTCGACCCAGGTAGAGATCGGGTGCGACTGCAGCCAGACGGAGTCGTTGGCGTAGTTGAGCGTCGGGTCGGCGTCGAGCAGGCCCGTCGGCCACAGTTTCGGATTCAGGCGGTTCAGGTACACGCCGGCGATCAGAGGCCGCTCCGAATCCACCTTGGCCTCGGTCTCGACCAGCGACGCAAGTTGGACCTTCTGGTAGATCTGGTCCGGCGGCAATTGCAGAAGGCCCGGCGGGGCGAGGCTGACGAAAGCATCGAGCAACATCTCCATCAGCTCGATCGGCGTCGTGTCGGGTGCGACCTGGTAGGTGGCGGGGAACAAGAATCCCTCGAGAGAAGCGCCCGCCGGCAGCTTGAGCCACGGGTATTGCGCGAGCAGGTCGGCCGGCGGATGGATGGCCAGGTCGTAGAACTGGGCGACGTTCATGGTCAGTGGCGCGGTCGGGTCGACCGGATTGGCTTCCAGGTACTCGAGCTCGGCGACCATCTGCTCGATCCGCAGGCCTTCTCGGAAGGTGATCCGCACGGTCGGGGGTGCGACCGGCGCCGATGTCAGATCGACGATGATCTGGTCGACGGTCATCGCCTTGGTGAGTACGTGGCGACCGAGCTGGAAATTCTGCGTGGCGCCGCGCTCGATGGCCTCGAAGACGAACGCCCGAGCGTCGCGAATCACGCCCGCCTCAACGAGCTGATCGCCGATTTGCGCCGGCGTGGCGCCGGCGTCTATGACGACGACTACGGCTGTGGTATCCGTGGCGTCGACCGGCTGGCTGAGGCTGGCCCCGAGACCGCCTCGGACGATCTGAGATACGAAGGGAAGCTGCAGGGCCGTGGAATTCTCGGCGGCCCAGTCGACGATTGCGTTCACGACGATCGGTCGGGCAACGAAGTACAGGCCGCCGACGACTACACTGCCGATGATCGCCGCGAACAGCGCGAATCGGACGAGGCTGGCGGGTCCGCCGGACCGGCTCTTGCGGTAATCCCGATTCGCCTCCGACGGCAGCGGCCGGCGCCCGGCCTCGAGCTCCGCAGGATCCGGCGGAATATAGTCGTCCCAGCCCGTGTCCACAACCGGAGGCCTTGCACCGTCCTGGCGCGCGCCGCCGGTTCGGCCCGCCCTCGGCTTGCCCCCGCCCCTGATCGTCATCGGGACTTCCGCTCCACGTTCTCGCCTGCCATCGCGTCCATCTCATCTTGCAGGATCAGGGCCGCGGCCTCTCTGTCGACGCGGGCTCGGTAGGCGTCACGCTGAGCGGCGCTGGGCGGGCCGCCGGACCGCCCTCGGCCGGGCGGCCCGATGCGGCGCTCGGCTCGCTCGCTGGTCAAGCGTTCATCGCGGAAACGGAGCGTCAGGCCTGTGGCTTCGCCCACTGCTTCCGCCCACTGCCTGGTCCGAGTTGCCTGCAGACCTTCGCCTCCATCCATGTCGAGAGGCAATCCTACGACCAGAACGTCGGCTCCCTGTTCCACGGCCAGTCGCGAGAGGACGCCGGCATCATCCGCGACATCCTTGCCACGGGCCAACGTCGAGAAGGGCGCGGCCGTCCCCATTTCCAGATCGCCGAGAGCGACGCCGATGCGACGCTCGCCAAGATCGATACCGACAACGCGTCCCGACTTGCGCCCGACCGGCTCTCCGGGCACGGCTACGCGCTCGTAGACGGGCTCGGCGTCGGGCTGGCCGAGGGAGTGCCGGAAAGCACCGTCGAGGGCGATTCAGATACCCCGGCCGGCGGTGATCCGGTGACGCCGGGCGTCGGCGAACCGGCCACCGATCCAGAGGGCGACGCCAGGTCCGTCGGTGGAGCCGCGCGAGTGGCAGGCGGCACGACAGGACCCCTGGTGGACCCGGAGCCGAGGCTCGGGGAGGCGCCGGGGCTCGGCTGAGTCGATGGGACGACGAGCTGGAAGTTGATCCTGAAGTCGAAGCTCGGCATCGTAGACGCCCACCCCGGCGAAACAGCGATGTCGACCTGACCATACTGGGACAACAGCGATCGAGCATCGGCGACCGACTTGCCCAGGATGCTGGAACGAAGCTGATTGACGTCGAGCGTCGGCACCTGGGAGCCGCTGACGGTCACCGGAACGACGACCGTCGTCCCCTGTGCGATCGGCACGCCGGTGCTCGTGGTGATGGAGTTCTCCACGAGCGAATACCCGGTCCGGACCGCTGCGCGGACTCGCCGCTCCGCGAGGCTCCTGACGGTCGTCATGTCCGCCGTGGTCGCGGTTCCGCTGGCCTGGCAGTCGACCTGGAACGACGCCACGTTCTGGCTGAGCAGCCCTGCGGGATCCGGGGTGCAGGTGGCCACCCCCAGCTGCGCCGAATCGGCAAAAAGCGTGGACCCGGACGGCACCGCAGCGGGAGCCTTCAATGCCTGCTTGAAGTTCGCGTTGAGCTGAGCCAGAAGGCTGGCCTCCGCGCCGTCTATGTCCGATTGCTGGATCTGCGGCGTGACGGTGTGAGTCCCGCCGGTGGTGGCGCTCTTGTTGGTGACCGGATGGCTGCCGACCAGGGCGGAAGCGAGCGAGGCAGGAGCGTTGATGATCGCGCCGGCCGCCACGTTGCCTGACAGGCCTTTGTTGACCGCGGCTACTGCCACGTCCCTGGTGCCCGGTGTGATCCTTTGGCCGGATACGGTCGCCGTGGGCACGGTAACGGTCGATGTGGTTACGAACGCTATACCGCTCGCGGTCGTCACCTGAGTACCCGCAAGAATGGGCACGGCAAGGTACGTGTTGAAACTCGAGAACGTCACGGTGCCGCTGGCTGCCGTATCGACGACGTTCTGGCCGGTCGCGTCGAACGTACCCGATGCCTCGACCGGGAACGACTTGCTCAGGCCCGGCACGGTGCCGGCCTGATCGTTGGGGGCGGAAACGTTCGGATCGACCTTGACACTGACCGTCATCGGCCCTAAAGGCTCCTCGCGCAGGGTCAGAGCCACGGTGGCACTCGGGTAGAAGAAGAAGCCCGCGGCCGCAATCAGAACCACCACAAGCGCCGCGATCCCGGCCACAAGGGAGCGGGGAATCCGTCTTCGGCCCTTTCGCGCTCCGTTTGCCGAAGGGCCAGCGGGCACCCGCGTGGCGCCGGCCCGGCCGGCCTGACCAGCCCCCGCCGTCGACCCGACAGTCAGCGCAAGCTCATCGAGCGCGTCCGAAACCTCGGTGGATGACCGGCCCTCGATGCCGCGCGCAAAGGCAGCTTCAGCCCTCTCGTAATCGCCGACCGTCGCGTAAACGGGCAGCTCAGCGGACCCGGCCACGGACTGGACGGACGGATCGGCGGCGATGATCGCAAGCCGCTTGCCGCGGTGTTTGGCTTCTCGGGCCAGCAGCCGGAAATTGATCCTGGAGGTCGCCACGCGCGAGCCACCGGACAGCACCAGGGCGATACGATCGTCCGAGGAGTCCCGGATTCGAGCCGCGGCGGAGGTGATCTCGTCGTCGATGTCCAGGTAGTAGATCGCCATCGGCTACATCTTCATTGCTCGCAGGACGCGCCGCAAAGCGACATCCAGCGGATCTTCGTTGATCTGGAGCTCGATGGCCTGGTAGGCCAGGCCGAGCGGCGTAACGTCCTGCTGGTCGACCAGGAGGTGGGTGCCGTCCTTGATTCGTTCGACCTGCCCTGGAGCCATGACGATTACTTCCGGCGGTCGACTGAATGGCAAATGCCTCCAGAACGCCTCGCCGCACAGGGTCGGCTCGATCTCCGGCAGATGCGAACCGCCGCCGCACAGGTAGACGCGCCCCGGCAGCAGATCGCCTTCGGCCAGCTCGTCCAGCACCAGCTCCACCCCGGTGGCCCAGATGGCCACGTCGTCGGCGACGATCTTCGCCAGTTCGTCGCGATGATCGGTTGGCATGCCGCGGGCGTAGTCGATCTTCATCTCCTCGGCTCGCGGGAACGGCAGGTCGAGGCGATCGGCAATGGACTTGGTGAACGCCCGGCCACCGAGGGCGAACATCCGAGTCCCTTCGATGCCACCGTGACGGACCAGGGCCACGTCGGTGGTCCCGCCGCCCATGTCGATGAAAAGGGCGCCGGATTGCTGGACCTGCTCGCTGGCAAGAACGCGGGCCACGGCATACGGTTCGGCGACGATTTCGAGCAGCTCGAGCTCGAGCTGCTGGGCTACGCTCTGCAGGGCGCCCAGGTGAACCAGCGGAGCAAACGCGTTGAAGACGCTGATCTTGACGTTGCGGCCCTGGAACCCGACCGGATTGGTGACCGGATAGCCGTCGATCTGAGCGCCGGTGATGGCCGCGTGGACCAGCCTCACGTCGACCTGCGGGAGGCCCGTTTCCCAGGTGATGGCTCGTTCGGCTTCGCGAAGGGCTTCGCGCTGGACGCCTTCGATCAGCTTCTGCAGCTCGTCATCCGTGATGGCGATGTCGGCCCGCTTGCGGGCCTGCTGATGGGTCGTGGTGAAGCCTTTGACGAGTTCGCCGGCGATGCCGATGACGCACTGTGTCGGCCGGAAACCGGCCATCTCCTCGGCCTCCTGAAGGGCGACCGAGCAGTTGTCGACGACGGCGTTGATGTCGGTGACCGTGCCGGACTGCATGTGAGCGAGGCCCTGCCGCTTGCGGCCGACGCCACGAACCGTGCCCAGGCCGGCGTCGTCAATCTCGAAGACGAGGGCCTTCACGAACTCTGTGCCGATGTCCAGCGCAGTGCAGACGGCGAGGGCCGATTCTTCCTCGCGGCCCCAGATCCTGCGCCAGAACGCCACGGCGGCTCCCCTAGCTGTGGGCTACGTCTCCTGCCGACTTAAGTGTAGCCGCGATGGCGGACATGGCCGAACCTATCCCAGCCCGCCGGGTTCCCATTCCCTGAGCCATCTCCGGACGGCCACCGCCGCGGCCTTCCATGGACTTCATGGCGACCTTGACGAGTTCCCCCGCTGAAATGCCACGGTCGACCAGGTCCGGACTCACGGTGACGAAGATCTGGGGTGACTCGGCGTCGAAGGCTACGGCGATCACGCCCGATCCAAGCGACGCCCGAATCTCCTTCACGAAGCCCTTCCACTGTTCCGGTGATTCGAAGGCGCCGGCGTGGGCAACGAGTCTCACGCCGGGCGAGACCTCCTCCGCCCGCTCGACCAGATCCGCGGCCTTCGGCAGGCCGCTGCCACCGGCACGCAGCCGGCGACGTGTCTCACGCAACTCTTCCTGGAGAGCCGCCACGCGCTCCGGAGCGGCCTCGACCGACGTGGCGCCCAGGGACTCCGCGACTCGATCGAGCAGTGCGAGTCGCTCGCGAACCAGCGCGTCAGCCCCATCGCCTGTGACCGCCTCGAGACGGCGCATGCCGGCGCCGATGCTTCGATCTGCGGTGATGACGAAGCCTCCTATCTGGCCGGACGCGGAGCAGTGGGTACCGCCGCAGAGTTCGAGCGAGTAGCCCTCGACTCGAACCGTTCGGACATGCTCGCCGTACTTTTCGTCGAAGAATGCGTCCGCGCCGGCGGCAATGGCCTCGGCCATCGGCCGAACCACCGTTGTGACCGGGTGGTTCTCGCGCACGATTCGGCGGACCTCGTCCTCGATGGACCGCCTCTCTTCGGGCGTCAGGGCACGATCCAGCGGGTAGTCGAAGCGGAGGTAGTCCGGCGCCACTAGCGAGCCGGCCTGGTGAGCCTCCGGCCCGACGACGTTGCGAAGGGCACGATGGAGCAGATGGGTGGCAGTGTGGTTGCGCATTGTCCGGGCCCGCCGCTCGGCATCGACCCGGGCCGTGACCGTCTCTCCGACCTTGAGCCTGCCGTGAAGCCTCCCCCGATGGACGACCAGGCCGGCAATCGGCTTCTGCGTGTCCTCGACGCTGAAGAGAGTGCTGCCTCCGCCGGCCTCGAGCAGCGCGCCGCTATCGCCGACCTGCCCTCCGCCCTCGCCGTAGAAGGGAGTGGCATCGAGCATCACTTCCGCGTCGCCATGGCCGGTCAGCTCCCCATACTCGATGCCGTCGCGCAGGATGGCGACGACCCGGCCCTCGGCCTCCGTACCTTCGTAGCCGAGGAACTTCGTCTCGCCGACCCGCCGCAGGATGGCCTGGTAGAGATCGCCGAGCTCGGCATGGCGGGCCAGATCGGCCTTGGTCCCCTTTCGGCTTCGTTCCTTCTGCTCGGCCATGGCCGTGACGAATCTCTCGCGATCTACGCGAACCCCATGCTCCGCGGCCATGTCAACGGTCAGATCGACCGGGAACCCGTACGTGTCGTGGAGTCGGAAGGCAACCTCGCCGGGCAGGACCGGGGCGTCCTCAGGCAGACTCTCGGGCCGCCGGCCGACTACTCGTTCACTGGTCGTCAGGCCCGCCAGGGCCGCCTCAAGCTGGCCCGTGCCGGCCTCAAGCGTCCTTGCGAACTGCGACTCTTCCCGGCGAACGACCTTGAGGATTCTCTCCCGCTGCTCGGCCAGGTATGGGTAGGCTTCCTTCATGACGTCGATGACGACATCGGTGGTCACGTCCATGAAGGGCCCGGGCCGCCCGAGTAGACGGCCGTGACGCACCGCGCGACGGAGGATCCGCCTCAGGACGTAGCCGCGCCCTTCGTTTGACGGCGCCACACCGTCGGCCACGAGAAACGTGACCGCCCGCGAATGATCGGCGATGACCTGATAGCTGAATCGTTCGGCCTCGAAGGCCTCCGGATCGTGGCCCAGCAGGTCTCGCATGGCGGCGTGGATCGGCGTGAAGAGGTCCGTGTCGTAGTTCGTGGGCACCCCCTGGATGACGCTGGTGAGGCGCTCCAGGCCCATGCCAGTGTCGACCGACTTCATCGGCAGCGGCACGCGCGTGCCATCGGCGCGCTGCTCGAACTCCATGAAGACCAGGTTCCAGACCTCAAGCCAGCGTGGGCAATGCTCCGAATGGTCCGGCACGCAGTGCGGCCCTTCACTGAACTGGGCTCCTCGGTCGAAATGGATCTCAGAGCACCGCCCGCACGGGCCGGTCTCGGCCATCCTCCAGAAGTTGGCGTCGTTGCCCTCTTCTACGTTGCCCCAGCGGGCGATCCTTTCGGGCGGCAGCCCGATCTCATCGTGCCAGACGTTGTAGGCCTCGTCATCGTCGCTGTAGACGGTGGCGGCCAGTCGATCGCCCGGGATCCCAAAGACCTCCGTCAGCAACTCCCAGGCCCACTGGATCGCCTCGCGCTTGAAGTAGTCGCCGAAGCTCCAGTTGCCGAGCATCTCGAAGAAGGTGTGATGGCGCGGAGTGCGGCCCACCTCCTCGAAATCGTTGTGCTTGCCGGCGACACGGAGGCAACGCTGGTAGTCGGTCGCCCTTACGTAGCTGCGCTTCTCACGCCCCGTCAACACGTCCTTGAACTGGACCATCCCCGAGTTCGTGAACAACAGCGTCTGGTCCCCGGCCGGCACAAGCGACGCGCTAGCTACCTCCGTGTGGCCGCGCTGGGCGAAGAATTCGACATAGCGGCGGCGCACTTGGGCCGCGGTAAGGTAGGGGATCGGCAGGTCTTCCATCGCCGCTAACGGTACCAAACCGAGCCGGGGCGCGGCCACTCGTCCCAGGGCGATACCGATCCAATGCATAACCGGTCGGCCGGGGACCAGCGGCGTGCCGACTCTTGCCCATCACGATCCGTTCCGATTCTTCCCGCTTGATCCCAGGGGTCGACCGCGCCTGGCGCGCCAGATGCGTCGAGCCAACTCGCAAGATCCTGAATCGGGGTATCTTTCAGCTTCTTCTCAGGTTTCGAGGACAGCATTCGAGCCGGTTGGACGTGTTTCTGGAGCCCGGACCCGCGAACTGCCAATGACGTGCCGGTTGCATCTGCGGCCCACGTCTTGGAGGGCGAGCAAGAGGAGACACCGCTGGCCGGCGGCAGCGAACATTCTGCCAGATAGACCATGACGGCCTTCCGTGGGCCCGGTCAGGCAAGCCCAGATGGCCAGACCGAAGAGATCGCGACACGGTTGCCGGCTCGCCGCGGAAGACGCCCCACTGGAGTTTTCACGACTTGGACACGACCGAACAGCCACGCCTATCTCAGCCGGTGCTCCCTGGCCGCCTCGCGTCGCCATTGCAGGGCACCGCTCCGTACGCTCTGCCGGCACTCGGCCAGCTCGTGCGGCTTTCCACTGCGTTCGCGGTCTTTGTCGCTGTGTTCCTGCTCGCAGGGCGGTCCGAGCATCCACTAAGCATCATGCGACCCGGGTTGTTCGTGACCTTCGTGTCGGTCGCAGTGCCCACCGTGGCCGCTCTCGTGGCGGCGTTTGCGCTGTACCGCCCTTGGCAGGCGCTGCTCCTCGTGCTGGCCCTGATCCCGTTCTGGAATGCCGCGTACGTTTGGCTGCAGGTTGGACCTGTGCAGGTGATCTTGCAGACGGTCTTCGTCGTCACCCTGGCCATAGGTGCCGCCACGACCCGACCCAACCGAGGAGCCTTTCTCTGGTCGGCCGGCGACCTCAGGGCGATTGGCCGGACCAAAGGCTTCGCTGCGTTCCGCCTCGCCGAGGTCGCGGTCGCAGGCCTTGTTGGGCTGGCTGTCGTCTCCACCATGGCTTCGCCAAATGTCACATTGAGCGCCACGGTCCTTCTTCACGGCATCCTGGAGCCGATCGCACTGGCGGCCATCCTGGTGTTCCTGCGCCCGTCCCGGCGCGACCTGGTGATGGTCGGGGTGGCCCTCGGCATCTCGGTTGGACTCGCCACCGCTTTCAACGTCGCCGAAACGCTTCCCACGATCAGCTCGTTCGCGTCTTTGGAGGCGCACCGCCTTCAGTTCGCCTACGCATCCTTCTACAACGTCGGCATCTTCGCGGCGGTTGTCGCAATGATCGTGCCGCTCATCGTTGCGGCGCTGGCATCTCGCCGTGCGCTGTCTCTGCCGCGATGGGCGACCGCCCTGATGATTGCCACTCTGGTTCTAGGTCTTGTCGGCCTGTTCTTCTCGCTCTCCAAGAGCGCCTGGATCGCCGCCGGCGGCGGCACGGTCCTGCTCCTGCTTCTCGTCGTGCAGAGCTGGCGCCGTCGCCTGACGCTTGTGCTGGCCGCTGCGGCCGTATCGACCCTGTTCATCCCGTGGCCGGCGTTCTTCCTGCAGGTCGCCCCGAGCATCGACAGCGAATACCGAACGGTCATGGTCGCGCTGGTGGGCGAAAGCAGATTCGACTCCTGGAATCCGGCCACGATCGCCGGCCGCGGCTCGATGCTCGAGCGCTTCTACGCCGCCGACGCGGGAGTGAGGATGGCCATTGCCAACCCGATCCTTGGCGTGGGCCTGGATCAGTTCGGGCCCAACTACTTGAACCCGATATACAGGCCGGCCCAGGCGCTCGACACGCTCGACCACGCCCACTCCTTCTTCCCTGAGATCAGCGCGGAGCTGGGCGTCGCAGCCGCAGCACTCGTCTTTGTGATCTACGCAGCCACGCTATGGGCCGTCTGGCGGGTGTACCGGAATGCCCGCGATCAGCTGACGAAATTCCTCTCCGCCGGCCTCATCGCCTCGATCATGGCCTGGTTGGTGGTTGCGACGATATACGGCTGCGACATCTACCGGCCCGACCGCGCCCTTTCGTCCGACGTCGTGGTTTCGGCCATCGTGCTCGGGGCGGCTATTGCGCTGGTCCGAACGGTCCGCGCCGAAAAGCCCTGGATACCCTCGGATCCGAGCGGCGGCGCCCTGGCTTAGGTTCGACCCCGCCGCTTCCAGATACTGGACCCGGCGATCGCGGCTCCCACCAGGGAACCGAGGGCCAGGCCGCGAGCGAAGGCAAGCAGCCGGGGATCCGGACCGCCGGAACCCGTCCGGGTCGCCAAAAGGCGTCGCAGAAGAGAGCCGATCACGGACGCCGATCCGTCGAGTTCGCCGGGCCGAGGATCGATAGCACCTCCACGAAGGCGAGGCCCGCCCAGGCGACGATCGACGCCGAGATCACGTGGAAGTCCCCAATTCGAAAGGGGTCGATGCCCATCCGCCCGCCTATCGCATCGCCCGCCCACGCCCCCAGCGCTGCCGCCGTCAACAAGATCAGCATCTGGGCGCCGCCGCGGCCGCGCAGGAACATGAACAGCGCGGTGTGAAAACCGCCGACGAGCAGAGCGAGAACCGGAGCGGGGCCAATCGACACCCAGCGAGTATAGGGAGCCGGCTCAGTCCCCGGAATCCTCCGATCGAGCGATCCGGCCGCCGCCCAGCACGACCTCGCCCCGGTAGAAGACGGCAGCCTGGCCCGGAGCCGCCGCCCAAACCGACTCGTCGGCATCGACTTCCCATCGGCCGGAACTCAGCCGGCGAACCGATGCGGAGGCCACACGGCCCCGATGCCTGATCTGGACCTCGGCGCGGAAGTCACCGCCGGAGCCGGCGGTCTCCTTCCCGGCGACAAAACTCACTTCCTCAACTTCGAACCGTCGCGTCTCGAGGTCCTGCCTCCGGCCGAGCTTGATGACGTTGGCGGCCGAATCGATCTTCCACACGTAGCGTGGCTCGCCCACCGCCACGCCCGTTCCCTGCCGCTGGCCAACTGTGTAGGCGGCAGCGCCGAAATGCTCGCCCACCTGCCGTCCATCGACGTCGAACACGCGCCCGGGCTCGGCTCGCCATCCGGCTCGCTCCCGGAGCACGTCCCGATAGTTGCCCCGGGGCACAAAGCAGATCTCCTGGCTGTCGCGTTTGTCGGCCGTTGCCAGTCCCAGAGCACGGGCCGCATCGCGGACCTGCGGCTTGCTCATGTCCCCGAGCGGGAAACGGGCATGGGACAGCTCGTGCTGGCCCAAGCCGTAGAGGAAGTAACTCTGGTCTTTGTCTTGATCGCGGCCGCGAAGGAGCCGGTACCCGGCGCGCTCGGAATCGGCATTCTCGCCGGCCGAACCCGCCTCTGAGCCCTCGTCCGGAGCCGCAATCCGGGCATAGTGGCCGGTGGCCACGGCGTCGCATTCGTACATGAGCCGGGCCCGGCCCAGCAGAGCACCGAACTTGACGACGGTGTTGCAGTCGACGCAGGGACTGGGAGTGCGACCCTCCAGGTATGCCTTCAGAAACGGTTGCAGCACGCCCTCGTCGAACTCGCGCTCGAGGTTCAGGATGTAGAACGGTATGTCGAGCTGTGATGCCACGCGCCGGGCGTCCTCGGCCGCGTCCAGAGAGCAACAACTTCGCTTGAACTCGCTGGAGCTGTCGGCTACATCGCTGAGGCGCATCCAGACGCCGATCGCCTCGTCGCCTCCGGCCTTGACGAGCGCCGCCGCAACCGACGAGTCCACGCCGCCGGACATCGCCACGAGAACGCGGGCCCTGGCCGGATTTCGTTCCGTCACCCGGCCGACACCTTGGCCCCTGCTTGATCTGCCGCAACGACAGGTGCCGCGGTGGGTGCCACTGCCCGCCCCAGGGCTGCCGCTTTCTGATCCTTGAGCCTTGCCGCGGCTTCCGCCTGGTGGGCGAGCGTCCGGACTACGAGCTCGGCAGCCTCGGTGATCTCGGCGGCAGTCGTCGCTCGACCAAGAGAGAACCGCAGCGCTCCCCTTGCCTCTTCCTCCGGATAGCCCATAGCTCTGAGAACGTGGCTGACCTCGTTCGACCCGCTCACGCACGCCGACCCCGTCGAACAGGCGAGCCCCGCCAGATCGAGCGCCATCGTTACGACACTGCCGTCCTGGCCCGCCGCCACGAACGAGGCCAGACCCGGCAGCCGCTCGATCGGGTGGCCCGTCTCCTGGACGCCGCCCGCGGAACGAAGGAGCGCGGCGAAGGACTCCCGCAGCTGACGAATGCGCGTGACCGTCTCCGCCCGCTCGGCAACGGCCAGCTCCAACGCCACGCCCATGCCAACAGCCCCGGCCACGTTCTCGGTCCCGGCCCGGCGATACCTCTCCTGAGCGCCGCCCTGTTGCTGGGCCAGGATGTTCGTGCCATGGCGGACGTAGAGGGCACCCACACCCTTCGGCCCCTCGAATTTGTGAGCAGCAATCGTCAGCAGATCGACGTCAAGGGCGGCCAGATCGATCGCCAGGTAGGGCGCCGCCTGGACTGCGTCGGTGTGGAAAAGGAGCCCCTTGTGGCGCCGGACCCGGGCGGCGATGTCCGCGACAGGCTGGATCGTGCCGACTTCATTGTTGGCAAGCATCACGCTGACGAGGATCGTTCCGGGCGTGATAGCGGCCTCGACATCGTCCGGGTCCACCCGGCCGTAACGGTCCACAGGCAGCTCCACGACTTCGAAGCCGAACTTCTCGAGGTACCGGACGGCATGCCCCACCGAATGGTGCTCGACCGAGCTGGTGATGATCCGATGCCCCCGAGCTTTACCCGCCCAGGCTCCGCCCTTGAGCGCCAGGTTGTTGGCCTCGGTGCCGCCTGAGGTGAAGACGACCTCGCGCGGCGTGGCGCCCAGGGCGCGTGCGACCTTTTCGTGCGCTTCATCGAGGCCGGCGCGCGAGCGCCGCCCGAAGCTATGCAGCGAAGAGGCGTTGCCGAACTGCTCGGTCAGGTACGGCAGCATTGCCTCGAGGGCTTCGCGCCGCAACGGGGTGGTGGCGGCGTGGTCGAGGTAGATCGGCATCGCCCAGATTGTACGCCGACCCACCCGCTGGTCCTCCACCCGACCCGCCCCGACCGAAGCCGAGAACTCGCTCGGGCAGGGCGCCCACACCGCGGAGCGGCGTTACCGCCCGTCGCGCTCAGAGGCGACCCGCTGCTCGTATTCCCTGCCGGCAATGCGGCGGCGGTCGTGCTGCGAGAGGACGCGTTTACGCAGCCTGATCGACTTTGGTGTCACCTCGACCAGCTCGTCGACGCCGATGAACTCGATGGCCGACTCGAGTGTCAGCTCGCGCGGCGGCGTCAGCCGGAGCGCCTCGTCGTGCGAGTGGGTCCGCATGTTCGTCAGCTTCTTCTCTTTGGTGGCGTTGACGTCCATGTCCTCGCCGCGAGCGTTCTCGCCGATGATCATGCCCTCGTACACGTCCACCCCCGAGCCGATGAACAGCTCCGAGCGCTCCTGCACTCCGAAGAGGGCGTAGGCGTTGGACAGGCCGGGCCTGTCGGCCACCACCACGCCGGTGGTCCGGTGCGTGACCTCGCCGGCCCATGGACCGTAGCCCTCCCCGATCTGGTGCATGAGGGCGGTGCCGCGCGTCTCGGTCAGCAGCTGTCCGCGAAAACCGATCAGGCCGCGTACGGGAATGACGTACTCCATTCGAACTCGTCCATCGGCGTCGGTGCTCATCTGCTCCAGGCGAGCCTTTCGGTCCGCCAGAGCCGCCTGAACCGGCCCGATGAAGTCGGGCGGGATGTCGACCGTGATGCGCTCGTATGGTTCGTGCGTCTCGCCGCCGATCGTGCGCAGGATGACCTCGGGTCGGCTAGCCTGGAGCTCGTAGCCCTCCCGACGCATCTGTTCGATCAGGATCGCTAGCTGGAGCTCGCCACGGCCGCGGACCTCGTACGTGTCGGCGGAGTCCGTCGGCTCGAATTCGATCGAGACGTTGCCGAGGACCTCCCTGTCCAGCCGCTGCCTGATGTGCCGGCTTGTGACGTAACGGCCTTCGCGTCCAGAGAGCGGCGACGTGTTGGCCCCGAACGTCATCCGTAACGTGGGGGCGTCCAGGTCCAGGCGGGGCATCGGCCGGGGGTCGCTCGGGTCGGTGATCGTGTCGCCGATGGTCACGTCGGGTATGCCGGCTACGGCCACGATGTCGCCGGGGCCTGCCTCGTCGATGTCGACGCGCTCGATGCCGTGCGCCGTCGTCAGGCTCGTCACGATACCGCTCAGCATGACGGTCCGACCCGGCTCGATCGAGCCCGAGGCGTCCTCTACCTCGTCGCGGACGATCGCGATCCGCCCGCCCATCCGGATATTGCCGTTCCAGACGCGTCCGACTGCCATCCGACCGACGTAGTCGTTGGCCGACAGGTTGGTAACCAGCAGCTGGAGCGGGTGATCGGGCACGAAGCGCGGTGCCGGCGTGTGCTCGATCAGAAGCTCGAAGAGCGGCCTCAGGTTCGCGCCTGGCTTGCTCGGATCGAGCGTTGCCGTGCCGGCCTTCGCATTCGTGTAAACCACGGGGAAGTCGATCTGATGCTCGTCCGCCCCGAGGTCGATGAAGAGCTCGTACACGTCGTCGAGGACCTCGGCCGAACGCGCGTCCGACCGGTCGATCTTGTTGATGGCCACGACCACGGGCAGGTGGTGCGACATGGCCTTCTGCAGGACATAGCGCGTCTGCGGCAACGGTCCTTCGGCTGCATCGACGAGCAGCAGAACGGAGTCGACCATGTTCAGACTGCGCTCGACCTCTCCCCCGAAGTCGGCGTGGCCGGGGGTGTCGACAATATTCAGCCGGATACCGTCGTATTCGACCGAGGTCTGCTTCGCGAGGATCGTGATCCCCTTCTCCCGCTCCAGGTCGCCGGAATCCATGACTCGCTCGACCACGACCTGGTTGGCACGAAAGGCGCCTGCCTGGCGAAGCATCCCGTCGACCAGCGTTGTCTTGCCGTGGTCAACATGGGCCACGATGGCGACATTCCGGATATCGTCGCGCACCGATTGGCCGACGTCGACGGCGGGGCCGCCTCGGGTCGGATCGAGGGGCGTGGCGGAACGAGGTGAGTCACTCATGGGCTCTGGAATTGTCGCATACGCGACGCGGCACGGTCGGCAGGACCACCCCTGAGAGCGCCGAACTGGCAGGCGCTACACTCGCCTTAAGCCGCAAGGAGGCCCGAATGACCGTAGCAGCGATCGTCCTCGTACCGGACACGGCCGCCGCTCTCAGCGATGCGGACGGCGAGCCCGCCATTCGCCGCGTGGCTCACGCAGCCTGGTCCGGGGGCGCGATACCGATCGTCTTCGTCTCCGAGGAAGTTGCCGGGCCTCTCGCCGACGCCGTGGCCGACTTGCCCGTCACGATTGCCCGCCCGGCCGCCGGTGAGCCGCCCGGGATCGCCTGGTTCGTGTGCGGGCAGCGCGCCGCCCTAGCGGCAGTAGCAGAGACGACGGCCGGGCTGCTGTGGCCGTTCCGCCACGCCTGGATCGATCCCGAGACCGTCACTTCGCTCGTCGAGGCGCACGGCGCCACTCCGGACATCGTCGTTCGGCCGGCCTACGCAGGACAGGCCGGCTTCCCGATCCTCTTGCCGATCGGCCTCACCGAACGCCTGGCGGCGCAGGCGGGCCTGGACGGGGCGGAGGCGGTGGCTGCAGTCATCGCCCAGGGAGTGCCAGTCAGGCTCTTCGAGCTCGGCGACCCCGGGATCGTCTACGACCTCGGTTCGGCACGGTCGAGCATGCCCGGCTATCAAGGGCCGCCCGGGCCCGCTGCCGGTCCGCCACCGGAGTGGAACGCGGACCTCGCGGCACACGCTCAGAGTTCAGGCGATACCTCGGGATAGCAGGTCCGAGCATGCAGGGGAAGCCCCGCATGGCGGCCTCCGGTCGCCATGCTTTCTAAGGCGCCATCGCGACATCTGTGCCTACGCGGCGGTCTGCGTAAGGCCTGGGCCTAGGCCTTTGGGCCACCCTCGGCCGCACTCCCCGCGGACTCGACGCCTACGAAGCGGAGGCCCAGCTCGGAGTACTGCCCTGGATCCGGCTCGGAAGGCGCTGCCAGCATCAGGTCCGCCCCGGACTGCGTCTTCGGAAAAGCCATGACTTCCCGAATGTTGGTCTGATGGGCGAACAGGGCAGACCAGCGATCGATGCCCATGGCGATGCCGCCGTGCGGCGGTGCGCCGTAGTCGAAGGCCTCCAGGATTCCGCCGAAGAGGTCGTGCATCTTCTCGAGCGAGTAGCCCTGAAGCGCAAAGCTCCGCTCCAGGAGCTCCCGCCGGTGGATGCGGACGGAGCCGCCGCCGAGCTCCCATCCGTTGAGAGCGATGTCGTACTGCATTGCCCGCGCTCGACCGGCGGGGTCACCCCGAGACGGCTCATATGGGTCCCCCGACGCCGTCACGAGGAGCTTCTCGTCTTCGGGCAGCACGCCGCTGAACGGATTGTGAGTCGCGTCCCAGCGGCGCCACTCGGCGTCCCACTGGTACATCGGGAAGTGGTAGACCCAGCAGTAGGCCAGCACGTCCGGGTCGGCCAGGTTGAGGCGCAGGCCGAGCTCCTGGCGCAGCCGACCCAGGACGTCCGCCACGACGTCGCCCTCCGCGTCCGCCACGATCAGGATGAGGTCGCCCGCCTTTGCGGCTGCGGTCTTGACCATCCGGCCGATTCGCTCCTCGCCGAGGAACTTGGCGATCGGCGAGTGGCCGGTTCCGTCCGCAGCCACGGAGACGTGGGCCAATCCCCCAGCGCCGTAGCGGCGGGCGAACTGCGTCAGCTCATCTACCTGGGAGCGGCTCGCATCGGCCATGCCCGGCACGGCAATCGCCTTGACGCGCCCACCGGCAGCGATCGCCTCGTCGAAGACCCGGAAGCCGGTGCTCCCCTCCCCCAGCACCGGGGCCAGGTCCACCAGCTCTATCCCGAATCGCAGGTCGGGCTTGTCCGACCCGTATCGCTCCATGGCGTCGTGGTAGTCGATCCGTGGGAAGGGCAGCTGCTGGATCGGTCGGTCCGGCACGACCGCGCGGCTGACCTCCACGGTCATGGCCTCGACAAAATCCATGACTCGCTCCTCGGTAACGAAGCTCATCTCCAAGTCGAGCTGGGTGAACTCCGGTTGCCGGTCGCCCCGCAGGTCTTCGTCGCGGAAGCACCGGGCAATCTGGAAATAGCGGTCGATGCCCGCAACCATCAGCAGCTGCTTGAGCTGCTGGGGGCTCTGCGGGAGCGCATACACCGAGCCAGGCTGGAGCCGGCTGGGCACGATGAAGTCTCGGGCGCCCTCCGGCGTGGACTTGAGCAAGATCGGCGTCTCGATCTCGACGAAACCGGCCCGATGGTGGGCGTCGCGGATGGCACGGACCAGGTCCGAGCGGAGGAGCAGCCGATCGAGCAGCGGCCGCCGCCGGATGTCGAGGTAGCGGTAGCGCAGCCGGAGACTCTCGTCGACGGGCGCATCCGGCTCGTTGATGTAGAAGGGCGGCGTCAACGCCTCGCTCAGGATCTCCACCGAGCGGGCCTTAACTTCGACATCGCCGGTGGTGAGTTTGGGGTTCTCCATATCCGCAAGCCGGCGAGAGACCGTGCCCCGGACCTCCACCACGAACTCGTTACGCACTTGATTGGCGACCTCGGTCGCCCCGTGAGCCTCGGCATCGTTCACGACGATCTGGGTCAGGCCGTAACGGTCGCGCAGATCGATGAAGATGAGGCCGCCGTAGTCGCGCCGGCGGTGGACCCAGCCGGCCATGCGGACCTCTCGGCCGGCGTCGTCGCTGCGCAACTCGCCGCACGTGACATCGCGATACGGAGTCGCGGGGCTGAAAGCCGCTTCGGGCGAGGTGGACGATCGGCTGGGCTCACTCATGCCGCGCATCGTATCCGAATGGGGCTGGCCGATGGCCTGTCTTGTGTCGCCTGCTCGAACGACACGATGCCGTCGTCGAAATGCCCCGGCGTCCCCGGCAAGCTCGGCGGAGGTCCCGGACTCACGGCGGAGTTGCCGGACGGCCCCAGCGACCCGCCGCCGCACCCCGCCATCGATATTGCCAGGGCTACTGCGACGGCGGCGACCGGGCGCTTCGTGGTCAACATCACCCGTCCCCCCATATGACCGAATGAAGCCTGCCCTCACTCACAGTATGCGGCGAGCACGCCGACGGACCACCCTGGCCGACCCCCCAGGATCGAACCCGGGCTACAAGCTTCCGCTCCGGTCAACGCGCCGCGGGACCGCCTGCCCGGAGAGCGCGTGCCCGAACCGCTAACCGTGGTGGTGGCTCTTCGCGGCTCGCGCCAGCTCGCGCGCCAGGTCGACGAGTGGCACAAGACGCTGCGTTCCGGCTTCGAGGTCCTTGAGCTGGACGTGCCCATTGGCCAGCTCGTCGCCAATGATGACGGCGAAATGGGCATGTTCTTTGGACGCGGTCTCCAGCTGGCGGCCCAGCTTTCGCACGGCCAGCTCGGCTCTGACCGAAAGCCCCTCGGCGCGCAGCAGCGATGCCACTCGCAGACGCGAGACCGTGTCGGCCGGGTCGGCCCCCGCCACAACCGCCAACGGCGGTGACTCGTGGGACACCTCCGCACCCGCCTCCTCCAGCGCCAGCAGGACTCGGTCGAGACCCAACGCGAAGCCGATCGCGGGCGTGGGCCGCCCACCGAGCAGCTCCACCAGGCCGTCATAGCGGCCGCCCCCGCCCAACGCCTGCTGCTGCCCCTCGGCACCGCCCCGGTAGTACTCGAACGCGGTTCGCGCGTAGTAGTCGAGCCCCCGGACCAGACTCGGCTCGATGCGGTACGGCACGCCCACCGCGTCGAGGTGCGCCCGAACCGACGCAAAGTGCGCCTCGCATGCCTCGCACAGGGAGTCGGCAATCCTCGGTGCGGCAGCCACAAGGGCCGCCATCGCGTGATCCTTTGAGTCGAGCAGACGCAACGGGTTCGTGTCGAGCCTTCGGCGCTCAAGCTCCGGCAGTTCAGCCTCATGACCCCGGAAGTAGGCCCTCAGCCTCCCCAGGTAGGCCGGCCGGCAGGCAGTGTCGCCAATCGAGTTGAGCAGAACCTGAACGCTGCGAACGCCGGCCTCGGCATAGAAGCGCCATCCCATCTCGATGACCTCGGCGTCGACGGCCGGCCCGGCATCGCCGATCGCCTCGGCGTCCCACTGCCAGAACTGGCGATAGCGACCGGCCTGCGGGCGATCGTAGCGGAACATGGGCCCAACGACGGTCAGCTTCACCGGCTGAGGCCAGGTATGCATGCCGTGCTGGACGTATGCCCGCACGATGCCGGCCGTCGCCTCGGGCCGCAACGCCCAGGATTCAGATTCCTCGGTTCGCGGCGCCAGCCGGAAGAGTTCCTTCTCGACGACGTCGGTGGTCGCGCCGATCCCGCGTTCGAAGACCGAGGTTTGCTCGAAGAGCGGGATCTCCATCTCGCGGTAGCCATTGCGGTCGGCCAGCGATCGAGCGATCGTCTCGAGCCGGCTCAGACCGGCCCGGGTCTCGGGCAGGAGGTCTCGTGTTCCCCTGGGGGCACGATATGACGGCATCGGCCAATCCTATGCGAGCACGGCCGGCGATCGGCGATGCGCCACCGGCCTGGGGCCGGTCCTGACGCAGCTGTCGACCAACCGATCAGGCCACGACATTCGTGGCGTCTTCGCGGAGCGCCGATGCGAGGCAGGAGAAGAACCGGCGCACGGCGACGACGATGGAGCGCTTCGAGACGCCGCCTTCGACCGAGAGATAGTAGTCGAAGAAGAACTTGCCGTTGCCCGAGACAGAGGCGCGGATCAGCTTGACCTGGTCGTTGACTTTGTTGACGTAGGCCAGTTTGTCGGCCTCGATCGCCTCGGCGTTGGCGCCGAAGATCGCATACACGGAGATGAGCCGGCCATCCGGATCGGGCCGCAAGTAGCAGCGGTAATTGTCTTTGACGATCAAGTCGCCGTCCGTGTCCACGGAGACCTCCAGGAGGGCCTCCTCGAAAAGCGCCTTCAGCGCCTCCATGCTGATTCCCTCGGGGTAGATGAACTCGTCAGACACGAGAACCTCCTTCTGACCTGCTACCCCCGGGGCTCGATCACCCGGAGCGGCGACTGGGCGACGGACTGTGCGATCGACCGACTGACTATAACGGACCGACGACCGACCAACGCGCTACCCGAGATCGCGCTGGACTGAGATCACGTCCTTGAGCTGCTCCAGGCGGCTCATGACGCGAGCCAGCTGGGCGACCGATGCAACCTCGAGCGTGGCGCGGACGATGGCGGTTCGATCGGGCGTTACGGCGACGTTCGCGGCGACGATGTTGACCTTGTTGTCGGCCACGACCTGGCTGATATCTGACAGCAGACCGGTCCGGTCGTAGGCCTCAAGGCGGATCGAGATCGGGTAGGTCTGCTGGACCTGGTGCTCCCATTCGACCTCGATCAGGCGCGCCGTTTCGCGCTCACCCAGAACCGTCTGGCAGTTCTTGAGATGGACCGTGACACCCTTACCTCGGGTGATGAAGCCGATGATCGGGTCGCCAGGGATCGGGTGGCAGCATTTGCCGAAACGGACGAGCAGGTCGCCAACACCCTTGACTCGAACGCCGCCCTGTCTTGACGGACTCGGCGGCGGGGCGGTGGGCGGCAGCGCAAGCTGCGCATCGTCGACGACTCCGAGGCGAGTGACAACCTGCTGCGCGCCAATCGCGCCGTATCCGATGGCAGCGTAGAAGTCGTCGAGGTTGTCGTGGTTGTAGCCCCGCGCGATCTCCAGCACGCGCTCCGCGCCCACGGCCCCCAGGCTGGTCCGGGCGAGGCGCCGCAGCTCACGCTCGAGAGACTCACGGCCGTGGGCGATGTTTTCGTCGCGCTCCTGGCGCTTGAACCACTGGCGGATCTTCTCGCGGGCGTGGCTGGTTCGGACCAGGTTCATCCAGTCCCGCGAAGGCCCGTGCTCGCCCTTCGTTGTAACGATCTCGACGATGTCGCCGTTCTTGAGCCTGTAGTCGAGCGGGACGAGACGGTTGTTGATCTTGGCGCCGATGCAGCGGTGACCGACATCGGTGTGGATGCGGTAGGCGAAGTCGAGCGGAGTCGCGCCCGCGGGCAGGTCCTTGACCTCTCCTTTCGGGGTGAAGACGAAGACCTGGTCCTGGAAGACGTCGAGCTTGACCCCCTCGACGAACTCTGTTGCGTCCGAGACGTCGCGCTGCCAGTCCATGACCTGGCGCAGCCAGGCGAGCTTCGCGTCGTACTCTCGATCGGCACGCGAACCCTCCTTGTACCGCCAGTGGGCGGCGATCCCGACCTCGCTCACCTGGTGCATCGAATGGGTCCGGATCTGGATCTCGAGAGGCTGGCCGTCGAGGGCGATCACGGCGGTATGGAGGCTCTGGTAGAGGTTCGGCTTCGGGACGGCGATGTAGTCGTCAAACTGGCCGGGGATGGGCCGCCACATCGAATGGACGACGCCGAGCGCCGCATAACAGTCCTTGACCTCTTCCACGAGGATGCGGATCGCATACACGTCGTAGATCTCGCCGAAATCGGCGCTCTTTCGCTGCATCTTCTTGCGGATGCTGTACAGGTGCTTTGGCCGGCCCGATAGCTCTGCCTGGATGCCGGCCGCGAGTAGCTCCGGGCGCAGAGCGTCGATGGCACGGCGGATGAACCCCTCGCGGCCCTTTCGCCGGGTGTCGAGCGTGCGCGCCAGTTCCCGGTACGCCTCCGGCTCAAGTGTCTTGAATGCCAGGTCCTCGAGCTCCCACTTCACACTCCAGATACCGAGGCGCTCGGCCAGCGGCGCATATATCTCGAGCGTCTGGCGGGCGATGCGGGCCTGCTTGTCCGGGGGCAGGGCGTAAAGGGTCCGCATATTGTGCAGGCGGTCGGCCAGCTTGATCAGGACGACCCGGATGTCGTCTGCCATGGCCAGGAACATCTTCCTGATGTTCTCCGCCTGCTGCTCCTCGTGGCTGTGCGTGCTGAACTTGGACAGCTTGGTAACGCCGTCTACGAGCTGCGCCACTTCGGCTCCGAAACGCTCCTCGACGTCGGCCAGGGTGAAGTCCGTATCCTCAGGAACGTCGTGCAGGATGGCGGCCGCGACCGCGACCGGATCGATGCCGATGTCGGCGAGAATCTGGGCGGCAGCCAGTGGATGGGTGACGTAGGGCTCGCCCGTCACGCGGGTCTGCGAGTGGTGGGCAAGCTCGGCCATCTCGAAGGCCGCGCGCAGCGGAGTGAGGTCGGCCTGCGGATAATGACGGGCTACCGAGTCACGGACGCGCCGGAACCGCGACTCGGGCGTCGGCCGCGAAACCAGTCCGAGACGCAGCCGATCGGCCAGCGGCACGCGCGCCGATCGGAGTCGCGGTTCTGTCTTCCCAGCCTGGGTAGGGGGAACCGGCGGTTCAATCGACATCGGAATGAGTCTACCAGTCGGCCCCGACCGGCCCGCCCGATGCGGCCCGGCTACAAGCCGAGCAGCGATTGGAGGTCGATCGTCCCGACCAGCGTAACGGCGTTCGCGGTCGCGGTCACCGACTCTAGCTGGAACGGATTGCCACTCCCGGCGGCCAGCAGGATCACGGTCGGCAGAGACGCGCTGGCGGGAACGAGCTGGAGCGCGCCGCCGTTCACTACCAGCTTGCCCGACTCCGACTTGCCGTTGATCGTGGCCGTGACTCTATCCTGCCCCGCCAACTTGACCGTGCCGGAGATGCCCGCCTGGGCCCTGAGCTGCGACTCGGCCAGAGTCTCTACCTCGGCGCTCGAGATCGTCAGCGTGGCGGTGGCCGACGTGCCGGACCCCGCGAGCGTCGCCGTATCGATGGTCACCGGGTCGCCGTTGGGGGCCGCCACCCGGACGCCGGTGAGCGTCCCGCTTACGGTGCCTACCGTGCGGTCGATGAGCTCCACGTTACCGAGAGTCACGTCGATCGTCGCCGCATGAAGGTCACCGGCGCCAACCTGACTGGCCGTGAGGTGGATAGTGTCCGCATGACCCAGGAGGATCCTCGGCGGCAGGTTCGCTGAGACATCGACCCTGGTGTTCGTCCCGGTGAAGCCGGCTGCGTTCAGGGCGTTGGTGGCGAGCCAGCTCGCGCCGAACGGCAGGCCGAACCACAGCAGGGCGAAGATGACGCCTACCGTGATCAGCAGCCGGATCAAGCAGGATCGCATGCCTGTTCGCCTCCGGAGCGCCGTGTCGCGCCGCTACTCACTTCGATACCCGAGGCGGCCGAGAGCGCGGAGCGCCTCGGACCGCTCGTCCCACGGTCGCGGACCGTCGCCCATGATTATCGTTTGCTCGTGGCCCTTCCCGGCCAGCAGAACCACGTCGCTGGGTTCGGCTCGCTCGAAAGCAGCCTCGATGGCCGCCCGACGATCGGCGATGCAAAGCAGGTCGCGGCCCCGGCGTTTGCCGGCGACCTCGGCACCGGCGGCGATCTGATCGAGGATCGACTGGCCATCCTCGCCGCGAGGATCCTCATCCGTCACCACTACGAGACGACAGCGTTCCCCGGCGATGCGGCCCATCATCGGCCGCTTCTGAACGTCACGCTCGCCGGCAGAGCCGAAGACCGCGATGAGGTGCCCGCCGCCTGCAGACGCCACCGGGGCGAGTGCATCCAGAACCTTCTGCAGCGATGCCGGCGAATGGGCGTAGTCCACGATGACGCCGAACGGCTGGCCGCAGTCGACCCTTTCCATTCTGCCGGGTACCCGCCCAACGGCGGCCAGACCTTCCTGTACCTGACCCCGGTCCAGCCCCAGGGCCTCGCCGAGGGCGACTACCGCCAGGGCATTGTGGACGTTGAATCTGCCTGCGAGCCGTAACTCCACCGCGCCCCTCCAGCGGGGAGTGGCGACGGCAACGCGCATCGAGCCGGCTCTCTCCTCCACGCCGGTAGCTCGCACGTCGGCTGAGGCCGTCTCGCCATAACCGACGACGCGAGCGCCGACCGCCTGGGCTGCGGCAACGAAAAGCGGCGCGGCCGGATCGTCGGAATTCACGACGGCGGCGTTCGGCCAGGCGCGTGCCAGGTGTTTGGCCGGGGCATCGTGGCCGAGCCGGCGGAAGAGGCTGAGCTTGGCCTCGCGATACGCCTCGAATGTGCCGTGCAGCTCCAGGTGCTCATGGGTCAGGTTCGTGAGGATGGCGACGTCGTAACCGATCTCCGCGACCCGATGGAGCGCCAGTCCGTGAGACGTGGTTTCGACGACGCCGGCCTCGTTGCCGGCTAAGACCATGGCTCGCAACATTCGCTGAAGGTCTGGAGCCTCCGGCGTTGTCACGTGCTCCGGATTGGCCGTGCGCAACGCGCCGACCTGGACGGTCGCGGTGGTGATGAGACCCGCGGAGATGCCCCCGGCCTCCAACACCGACGTAGCCAGAAACGCGGTCGTTGTCTTTCCATCCGTGCCGGTGATGCCGACGATACCCAGCTCGCGACTTGGGTCGCCGTACCACCACGCTGCGACGATGGCCAGGGCGCGGCGCGCGTCATCGACAACGAGCTGGGGCAGCGCAATACCTGGAACGAAGCGCTCGACGATCGCCGCGCTGGCACCGAGAGCGGCGGCAGCAGCAACGTAGTCGTGCCCATCGGCATGGACGCCCGGCACCGCGACGAAGACGGCCGAGGCGCGGACGTTGCGCGAGTCGAAGGTCACGCCACTAACCTGGAGCGCCCGGATCGCCGGCTCCCGGCCGTGACCGCCCTCCAGAGCATCAGACGACCGAACCAGTCGAAGCCGACCCGACGCATCCAACCGCTCGATCAGCCCCCCGAGGCAGCGTGGGGCTGTGGGCTCGGCCGCCGCGAGTAGCTCCGCCAGCGAACCGGGTCGCCCCGCGACGATCCCGCCTGGATCGGTCTCTCCGTCGCGAGAAATCATTGGCCCGCCTCGTCGGGCGGCACCAGTCGCCCGCGCCGAACGTTCCGGATACCGTGTCGCCAGGCGGCAATTCGATCCTGGACCACCTGGGCGCTGTCGAACGCGAGCCGGCCGGCGGGGTCGAGGACGAGGTCCCACGCCCCGACGTACCTGATTTCGCGGCCGCCGAAACCGGTCTTGAAGTGCTCGATCCCTTCGTGGGACAGGCCCCACATGTCGTAGCTCTCAGCACCCTGCTCCCGCGACGTCCGGATTGCCTCCCACTTCAGCAGGTAGTTGGCGCGGCTCTCGGCCCCAGCCTCAGTCATACCGCCGTAGGGCTCGATCACGCGGTCTCCTACACGCAGCAGGAACAAAGTCGCCAGCCCAACGCCGTCCGGACCCTCCGCCATCAGCAAGCGAGCCATGCCGAGGCGCGCGAAGGCCTCCCACACGCCAAGGTACGACTCGTAGGTCCGGATCACGAAGCCGGCGCGCTTCGCCGTCTCCCGATAGATCGAGTAAAACTCCGGCAGTCGGTCGGAGGTTGAGTCGACGACACGGACCTCGCTCTTGCGGGCTTTGTTCACGTACTGGCGCCACTTCTTGCGAAGGTCGCCCCACAGCGCCGTCTCATCGGCCTTCAAATCGACCTGGCGAGTCCGGAGAGGCTGTATCGGCGTCCCGACCCGCCATCCGTCCCGTCGCAGGGCGTGGCGGAACTCGCCCTCAACGTCCCATGGGCCGTTCATCTCGATCTCAGGTTCGATTCGGACATGCGAGATGCGGGCCGGGCCTGAAGCAAGCGCATCGCGCAAGGCGACGGTGAAGGCATCGAGCGTAGCCGGGTTCCATCGCTCGAAGACCGGGCCCCGGGGCGCATAGGCGAACGCCCACGGAAACAATCGCGGCTTCCGAACCAGGATCTGGGCACCGAATGCGGTCTCCTCAGTCGACTCGCGTGGTTCGTCGCCGGCCGAAACGGAGATCTCGCCGGAGTCGTCGGCGATTCCTTCGGACCGATCGGCTCCGCCTGAAACGACTGCCTCGACGAAGCTCGAGCCGATGAACCGCATGGGAGTCCATCCGTTGCGTGCCTTCACCTGTGCCCAGGCGCTCGTCTGGAGGTAAGAACCCGGGTTGGATCGGGAGACGAAATCGTCCCAGGTCGATGTCTCCGGACCGAGATCCACGACGGACGCCTGCGTCGAGGCGCCAACACGGCCCTTCGATGCGTCCATCGCGAACTCCTCAACCATCTGCTGACCTCCTAGCCGAGACCTGTGGTCGAACCGGCCTCCGCTCGATTCTAGGTGGCCGTCCTCGCACGCCAAACCGTCACTCGGCTGGAGGCGGTTCTTCTCCCGCCGTTGACGGCCAGGGGCCACCGTCCGTGTCGGGCCCGGTCGCTCTGGATCCAGAGCCTGAGTCGACCTCGGCTGCGGGAGCGCAACCGCCCCGACCGGCCCCCATCGACAGCGTCGCACGAGGGTGGGATGCAGTGTACGCGGCGCGCAGACGGGCCGGCGAAACATGCGTGTAGACCTGAGTCGTGGCCAGACTCTCGTGGCCGAGCAACTCCTGGACTACGCGGAGGTCGGCCCCCCCATCGAGCAGATGCGTCGCGAAACTGTGGCGCAACGTGTGCGGTGAAACCCCTTCAGGCAGCCCGGCGGCGAGCCGCAGCCGCTCAAGCCGATAGCGCATCCCTCTGACGCCCAGGGAGCTGCCGAGATGGTTCAGGAAGAGGACGCCACGTTCGGCGTCGCCGGCAGCGGCGAAGCCGGTGGCGACGGCGCCAGCCCGTTCAGTGGCGACGGCGCCAGCCCGTTCAGTGGTCGGGGCGATGGCCGCGGCCGTTGAGCCGGCCGCCGTCGCGCGGCCGGCCAGAAAGGGTCTGCCCTCTTCGAGATACCTTGCCAGTGCCGCCCGGGCCGGACGGCCGAGCAGCGACACCCGCTCCTTTCTGCCTTTCCCGGTTACTCGCACTTCACCGCGTTTGAGGTCCACCGAACCGATAGTCAGCGATGCAAGCTCGCTGATGCGGAGGCCGGCGGCATACGCCGTCTCGACAATGGCTACGTCGCGCACTGCCAGAGCCCGCACGAGTTCGGTGCGCACTCCGCCAGACCTGCTGCCGGCGACCGCAGCCGGGGCCGACCCGGGCGCCGCGTCGGCCCCGGCTGCGCGGCCTTGACTCACCATGCGACCCTGGTCGGCGGCCGCCTGGATGAGCTGCTCCGCCTGAGCAACGGTCAGCACTTCGGGCAGGCGGCGCGGTTGACGGGGCGTGGCCAACCCCGCAAGCGGGTTGCCGGCGGTCAGGCCCTGCCGCGTGGTGAACCGATAGAAGGATCGCACCGCTGCCAGACGCTGGGCCACCGTCCGCTTGACATGTCCCTCCGCCAGCACTGCCAGATACGCTCGCAGGTCGGCGCGAGACGGCGTCCGCCAGTCGTGGCCATTCGCCGAGACCCAGCCGAGATACGCGCCGAGGCCGGTCCGATAGGAACGAACGGTGTTTGGCGATGAGCCGCGCGCCTCGAGCGCCCTCAGGAAGCGCTCGGCCGCTACCTTGGCCGGCGATGAATCGGCTGCAGGCCCGCCGGTCATCCGGCCCGGCGAACGCCGCTGGGGCGGGACCCGGACTTCTTACGCCCTGCGGCTCCGCGGGCCCCACCGCCGCTTGCTGCGCGGCCCGTGCGGCGCGGGCGAGCCGACGATGGCATCGCCAGCGCGGTCGGGTTGGGTTCGCCTCCGGCCAGCCGCTTTCCAACGGGATCGGCGATCCCGGCAACGTCAACCGCAGCACCGCAGGCAAGACACAGGGCGGCCTCGCCGTTCCGTCCAATGGGTCCGTCGTCGGCGTCGTGCAGCGCCCCGATCGGCTCGTGCGAGGTCGTGAAGCGGCAGCTTGGGTAGCGCGAGCAGCCCCAGAACAGCGACCCCGTCCGGCGCGCCTTCCTGGTCAGCAGGCGGCCAAGGCCGCAAGTCGGGCAGGAGACCTGGAATTCGAGTGGCGCAGGCGGAGGCGGTCCATCCTTCTTGATGAAGTCGCAATCGGGGTAGCGAGAGCAGCCCAAGAACGGGCCGAACCGGCCACGCCTCCCCACCAGGACGCCTCCGTCGGTGCCGCCGCACTTCGGACATGCCTCTGGCGCCGCAGCCTCACCGGCGCCGTCTTCGGCACCTTTGCCGCCGGGGTTTGCGTTTCGGCCCGATCCGGGCAGCTCACGGGTTTCTTTGTGCTCCGGGTACATCGAGCAAGCGAGGAATTCTCCATATCGACCGAGGCGAATGACCATGGGATGACCTTCCGAACAGACGTCGTCTGATGGTCGGGTTGTGAAGTCGGCCCGGCGCAACTCCTTGGTCTTCTCTTTGATGCGCGCCTGGAAAGGCGTGTAGAACGCCCGGACCACGGGCACCCAGGCCCTCTTACCGTCGGCAACGTCGTCGAGCTCGTCTTCCATACGAGCCGTGAATTCGAGGTCGACGAACTCCCCGAAGTGGCATACGAGGAGGTCGGTGACAATCTCGCCCACCGATTCGGGGTGGAGCCGACGGTCCCGGACCTTGACGTAGCCCCTATCGAGGATGGTCGAGATAGTGGCCGCGTATGTGGACGGTCGGCCGATGCCGTGCTCCTCGAGGGTCTTGATCAGGGTCGCTTCGGTGTACCGGGGCGGCGGCTCGGTGAAGTGCTGCTGCGGCAAGACTGACTCAACGCCGGCGGCGTCGCCCTTCGCCAGCGGCGGGAGACGGCACTCGGCCTCTTCCTCGATGTCGTCGTACCCCTCGGTGTAGACCCGGGAAAACCCGTCGAAGGTGGTCCGAGTCGCGTTGGCCCGAAGCTCGTAGCCATCAGCCGCAAGGTCGACGCTTGTGGTCTCCTGCTCCCCGGTCGCCATCTGGCTGGCGAGGGCGCGCTGCCAGATGAGGCGATAGAGGCGGGCCTCGTCGCTGCCGAGGCGCTTCGCCACAGCCTCCGGGTCGCGGTGGAACGATGTCGGCCGAATGGCCTCATGCGCCTCCTGGGCGTTGCGTGTCTTCGTCTTGAAGGCCCGACCCTTGGGGGTCGTGTACTCCGGCCCAAACCGGGACTCGATCACGCGGGCGGCCTCCGCCATGGCCTGGCTCGAGAGCGCCACCGAATCCGTGCGCATGTATGTGATCAACCCGATCTGGCCTTCGTCCGTCTCCACGCCCTCGTAGAGTCGCTGCGCGGCACTCATCGTGCGCTTCGGTGAGAAACCGAGCTTCCGGCTGGCTTCCTGTTGGAGGCTCGAAGTGGTGAAGGGCGGCGCAGGCGTTCGCTTCGTCTTTTTGACCGAGACGTCCGTGACGATCGGCCGGCTTGCGCGGATGGCTGCGGCGTGGCGGCCGGCCGTCTCGCCGTCTCCGATCTCCGGCTTCTTGCCTCCGATGCGAACCAGGTCCGCCTCGAAGGTCTCCCCGTTGGGCGCGACCAGAACGGCCTTCAGCGTCCAGTACTCGCGGGCGGTAAAGGCGCGGATCTCGCGCTCGCGGTCGACCACGAGCCGCACGGCGACCGACTGAACGCGCCCGGCCGAAAGGCCGGCTCGAACCTTCCGCCAGAGCAGCGGGCTCAAGGTGTAGCCGACCAGACGATCGACGACGCGGCGAGCCTGCTGCGCATCGACCAGGTTGCGGTCGATCGAGCGGGGCTCGGCAAACGCTCGCTTGATAGCCGATTCCGTGATCTCGGAGAAGGTGACCCGGCGCGTCCGATCCGGCACCAGGTGCGCTGCCTCGGCTACGTGCCAGGCGATGGCCTCTCCCTCACGGTCGAGGTCTGTGGCGAGGTATACGAGGTCAGCCTTCGACGCGGCCCTCTGGATTGCCGACAGCTGCCTCTTGCGGTCGGCCACGACCTCGTACACGGGCTCGAAGTCGTGATCTACGTCCACACCTAGCTGATTCTTCCCGGGGTTTTCGGGCAGGTCCCGAACGTGACCGTAGGAAGCGAGCACTGTGTAGCCCGGACCGAGATATCGCTCGATCGTTTTCGCCTTCGCAGGCGACTCGACGATCACAAGGTTGCCGCTCATCCGCGGGAGTCTAGCATCAGCCATCCATCTGGCGATCCACCCGACCGGATGACGCTCCCGCGGACGACTGCGGCCTCATACCTCGCAACGCGCCTCGCCGGCCACGGCCGCGTTCGGTCGTGTCTCATTGACGCCCTACAGGAGGCCAGCTTCGAACTCGTCCAGGTGAAGCGGCGTCAGCCGTAGAAGTCGATGGAGACTCTGACGACGCCCTTCGACACCCAGACGCCGACGCCAGCCCTGTGGAAGTACGGGTCCATGATGTTGTAGTAGTGCTCGCACCGGCACCAGTATTCGTTCTGATAGAAGATCTCGACGGCGATCATCCCGGCCTTCCCGGATGAGCCGGGCGAGGCGATGTTCTCGCCCCATGAGCCGCCGCAATAGCCTGCCGCGCACAGACGTGAATGCGGCGTAGTGCCCCGCAGGTAATGGTCGAGGAGCCTGTAGTCGGCCATGTACTTGGCGTAGGGCCGGCTGACCTTGTTGGATATGCCGGCGTCGAGGACCAGAGGGCTCTGGGCGGGCAACGTGTGATGGGTTTCCGTGCTGCAAGCTCCGCTGCTCGTAACCCAGCCCCCGGTTCGGGTGCAATTCATCAGCTTCAGGTAGTACACCTCGGACGCATACCACGGCGAGCTTGCCGAGGCGATGCCGCCGTAAGAGATGCTCGAAGATCGCGGCTTGGAAACCTTGAACGTGGCGCTGGCCGCCGCCGAGAGATGCAACCCGGTGGCCGAACGTGCGGCGGTGCTCACCTTGGCCACTACCGTCGAGCCGATCGCGAACGAGTACCGCGGCGTGAGCACGAGCACGCTGTCACCCTCGGCCCAGTAGGTGCTGCCCGCCACGGCCCGCCCATTGACCGTCACCGAGAACGCCGCCGCCGTGGACTTCTCGTCCATTGCCATGGTGAATCTGACCGATACCGGCTGGTTGCTGTCGTAGGTGATGGTGCCGTCCTGCGGCCGGAACCGGACCACCGACGGAGTCGCCATCGTGGTGACCTGAAGCCCAGCGACAGGCTGCAGAGTGGCGCCCGCCGAGTCCGTTCCACCGGCGGCTATGGTGATCACGTAAGCAGTGTTCGACGCGAGCTGCGACTTCGGCGTCATGGTGAAGACCTGGGAGGCAGCGTCCGTGGGGTCATCGCCGACTATGGTGACGGGTACTTGCGGGCTGATCGCGAAGCGGAGCAGGACCGTCGACAGCTTCACCGGCCGTGTGAAAGTGAGCTGGAAGGTGGTCAAAGGCGAGACCAGGCCGGCGCTCGTCTGAGTCGCGGTGATCGTGCCCGCCGTCGGCGCGCCCGACTGGAAGGAGGTGTCAATCTCGGTCGCCAGGCTCAACCCCTCCTGGTCGGTCGCCGCACCGGTTATGTCAACGCTGTACGTCGTGTAGGGCGCCCAATGCGGGTCCGGCGCGATCGAGAGTTCTTGAGCTGTCGCATCCCATTGGAATGTGAAATTCACCTGCGGGGTGATTGACAGTGCACTCTCAACCGTAGCCTCGTTCATCGGCTTGGTGAACTGAACCTGGAACGGCACGTCCAGCGGCAGGCTGCTATCCCCTCGGGAGGCCTGCGCCTGCGGCGCCAGCGGGGCGAAAGTGGGCGGGGCGCCGCCGACGACCTGCTTAGCCGGTAAACCCAGCAGCAGCCCACTCACCAGGACCAGAACCGCCGCGCCGACCAGGATGAGCTGAGCGGGCCCGGCCGTAATAACGCGACCAGGGGACGTTCGCCGAATCAACGACGTCAAGAAGATGAAGGCGATGAAGGGGACGGCCACCGCAGCAGCCGCGATCTTACGCACTGGGTCGTCTCCTCTGGCGGGAGCACAGTCCCGGTTGGCGTCGCTTTCGGGAGGGTAACACCGCCCCGGAGAATCCGGCAAATGACCTCCGCGTCCCGGCGGAGCCCTCATGTCGCAGGATCCAGGATGTTTACACAGTCGTCTCCCACGGGTCGGACTGCTCTGGCTGGTCAGTCCCGACCGGGCCCGGACCAGCTTCCGAGGGAGCCCGACGGCGAGTAGCGACCGTATGCACTGGCGGCCAGGCCCCTCAGCTCGAGCAGCGTGAGGGCACTCAGAACGGCAGCCGCGGCCAGCGAAGTACGAAGGGCAAGCTGGTCGGCGGTCGCCGGACCCCTTGCCAGTTCTTCGGCGAGAGCGCGCTCGACGGGCCCGAGCGAGGCCAGAACTGCGGCCCGACCGGCGTGGGGCGCTAAGGCCGGTGGGGAGCCCTTCGGACGCGACGCGCCCGCGAATGCCGCGGTGTTCGGGGCGCCCGCCGCGGCATGGGAACCACGATCCAGCCCCAGATCCTCGATCAACTCGGGGATGCCCGAAACGACACGGGCCTGGCCCGGGAAGTTCCTGAGGAAAGCATGACAGCCCGCGCTTGCGGGCGAATCGAACGCACCTGGCACGAGAAAACACTCCCTACCCTGCTCAAGCGCCCAGCCGGCCGTGATCAACGCCCCGCTTCGACGACCGGCTTCCACTACGATCGTCGCATCCGACAGGCCGCTCACGAGCCGGTTGCGCCGCGGGAACGTCCCCCGAGTCGGGCTCGTCTCGGGGGCGAACTCGGACACGATCGCTCCGCCACTTTCGACGATCGCTTCCGCGAGGCGCTCGTGCGCCTTCGGGAAGAGGCGTGCGTGTCCGCCACCAAGCACGGCGACGGTTCTGCCACCCTCGGCGACAACCGAGGCATGGGCGGCGCCGTCGATGCCAACTGCCAGGCCCGAGACGACCGCGGCCCCAGTCCGGGCCACTGCCGAGCCGATCCAGCCTGCGATCAGACGACCCTTGTCGGTTGGGCAGCGCGTGCCCACCACGGCCACGGCATCTTTCGCGCGCATAGCCTCGACCGAGCCACGAACGAACAGGAGCGGTGGGGGCAACTCGACACGGCGTAGCCGGTCCGGGTAGGACGGCTCTTCCAGCGTCACGACGGTCAGACCTAGCGCCCGAACCTCTTCGACGGCTCTTCCGCCGTTCGACGCCGCGTCGCAGATCCGCGTAGCCAGGTCGTTACCGATGGCCGGTCGGCGACGAGATGCGCCGGCATTCGGGCCCTGCGTCGCGGCGGCGCCAGCGTCCTTAGTCCTAACACAGGCATCGAAGAGGACTCCGTTCGCGCAGTCATCCGGTTCGCTTGCGGCATTGGCCAGGGCCTCCAGCAACCGGGTTGGCCCGGTCGGCCCGGTCGCGGCGCGCAGCACTGCCCGGGCCGACCCGAAAGCTGCCAGCAGGGCCCCGAAACTGACCGGCCCCAGGCCTGAGACCGAGAGCAGCACGACCCAGGCCTCGCGCTCCAACTCTGCGGTGACGTCCGCCGGGGCCGGTGCGTTCTCAGCAACGCAACGCAACGCGATCGGCCCATGACTCTGCACTCCGAGCATGGCTCTCAGCTCACCGCCTGGAATCCAATCCGCCAGCCCGAGGGAGAGCGGAAGCGCGCGGCTTCGTCGAGATGCGATCCGTCAACGGCGTCGGAACCTGCGAGATCGGCGGCCGTCCGGGCCACCCGCAGGAGCCTCTCGATGCCGCGCGCGCTCCAGCCTTCCAATTCGGCCAGTCGAATTGCGTGCGCCTGTTCGAAGGGCACGGCCGCTGAGCCTGGAGTTGGGGCAACCGCCCCGGCACATCTGGCGCCGCCGGGACGCGGCGATGCGGGCCGCCACCAGGGCCGATCCCTCCGACGCCGCCGATTTCACGTACTCGGCCGGATCTACCCGCGGCATGTGCACCCACAGATCGATTCGGTCCCGAAGCGGGCCCGATATTCGGCCGGCATACCTGGCAACGACGCCGGGCTGGCAATGGCATCGCCCGTCGCCCTCGCCGGCGTGTCCGCACGGGCACGGGTTCATGGGGGAACTACACCACCGTCCGCCGTGTGATCGAGCTGCCGGTCGGACGGCGATCACGGGAGCTGGCTACGCCATGACCCTGGCTCCCGTCGCTTCGCCCTTCCGAACCACTCGGTACGAGATACGTGACGCCACAGGCGACCTTGTGGCCGTCCACTGCCGTGTGGACAACCGTGATGGCAAGCAGATGTGGTGGGAGCAGCCCGACGGGGCAAAGGGGCTCGGAGGCCAGCCTCTCGCCGATCTTCCACTGTATGGGATCGAGCGCCTCGACGGTCGCGCGATCGTCGTCGTCTGCGAAGGCGAGAAGGCAGCGGCGGCCCTACAGGACTTCGGAATTCCCGCGCTCGGCACAGTCACCGGCGCAGCCGCCACTCCTGGCCGAGCGGCTCTGGCGGAGCTGACGGGCCGTTACGTCGTGCTCTGGCCAGATGCCGACGAGGTCGGTCGAGCCCACATGGAGCGGATCGAGGCAGGTCTCGCGGGCATCGCTGCCGACGTGCGGCGGATCGATTGGGCCGACGCTCCTGAACATGGTGACGCGGTTGACTACCTCGCCGCAGGTGGCGACCCCGAGGCCCTCATCAACGCGGCAATACCGGCGCGCGCCAAGGCGGACTCCGCGGCGGCCAACACCTGGCCGTTGCCAGAGGACCGCGGCGTCGCCGTGCTGTCGGACCTTGGCAACATTGAGTACGTAGAGGATCTCATTCGGCCCGGTCGGATCATCGTCTGGGCCGCAGAGGAGGGCTCGGGTAAGTCGTTCGCGGTCGATGGCGAACTCGCCATCCGCATGGCCGTCGCGGGCGGCTCGTTCGCCGGAACCTGGCCGGTCGCCCAAACCGGCCCGGTACTCGTGCTCTCCGAGATGCACTCCGACGACGACTTCCTGCGCGAGCAGACCGTGCTGGGCTCACTCGGACTCGAGCGCACGTCTCTGACCGATCGTTACTTCAGGTTGCCGCTGATGACCGCGGCCGGGGGCCAGCCGGCGCTCACGGTGCCCGAGTGGCGGACCTGGATCACCGAGTGGCTGACTGAGCATCGAGCGCTAGCGATGGTGGTCGACACCGCCACCGGCGCCACCCAGGTCGATCCCTGGGGCGCGGCCATCCAGGAGGTCTATGGTGGCTTGCGAGCAATGATCGGGACATATCCGGCTCTTTCGGTCGTACTGGTCGTCCACTGCCGCAAGCCGACCGGACGAGGCGATCGGCGCATCTCCGATGTCCTGGGCGAATGGGGTCGCTGGTGCGATGTGGTCGTGCTCCAGGAGAACGACGGCAAGAGCCTCGAACGCTGCCGCCTGACGGTTCGCAAGAGGGTCCGCCGGGAGCGCCGGATCATCGTCACAAAGCGCGACGGGCTGCTCGTCGAGCCGACCGACGCCGACGCGGGCAAGGGCGCCAAGGTCCCCCTTTCCGAAGTCGTCGCGGCTATCGAAGCCAAGCCGGGCATGACTCTCGCCGAGCTGGGCCAGACCCTCGGAGTGTCCAAGGACACAGCGTCCAACTACGTGGCCGAGGCCGAGGCAGCGGGCCTCCTGATCAGCGTTTCCGTCGGCGCCAGACGCCAGAAGCATGTATATGGGGCGGGCTCGACCGCCGAACCGACGAACACCACCGATGGAGCGTCTTCGGCGGTCGTTCGGCGATCAGGACCGACGAGCGAGGAACCAACCGCCGAACGCCGAACCGAACCTATAGGTTCGGCGGTCGGTTCTTCGGTGGTCCCGGCTGACTCCGTTCGATGTTCCGACTTCTCAGCTCACCAGCTGCACCACTTCCGCGACGGCTTCGGCTGGCGTTGCGAGGTGTGCTTTCCGACCGAGGTTGTCCAATGACGCTCACCACTCCCCTGCCCTCTCTGTCCGTCGAGGAAGTCCCAATCGATCTCCTGCGTCCAGATCCAGCCAACCCTCGCCGGATCTCCGAGGAGGAACTCGACGCCCTCGAACGGAGCATTCGCCAGTTCGGGTTCGTCTCCCCCGTCCTGGCCCGCAGAGAAGACCGAGTCGTCATCGGTGGCCACCAGCGCCTGGTCGCCGCCCGACGGCTCGGCATGAAGAAGGTACCGGTCACATACCTCGATCTATCTATAGAGCAAGCGCGTCTGCTCAATCTCGCCCTCAATAAGATCAGTGGCTCCTGGGATGAGCAGCTACTGGCGCGGCTGCTGGCCGATCTCCAGACCAACCCGGGTGTTGACCTGACTCTCTCCGGTTTCGGCGACGACGAGCTGCGCGACCTGCTCCGGAGCATAGAGACCCGGGAGAAGCGCGAGCGGGTCGAGAACTTCGATCTCGACGCAGAGCTCGAAGAGGCGACTCGGGCTCCACGATCCAAGGCCGGCGATCTGTGGGCCCTTGGTGAGCATCGGCTCCTGGTCGGCGATGCGACCAAGCCCGCGGACGTCGAGCGGTTGCTCGGTGGCGTCCAAGTAGCTATGGCGTTCACCGACCCGCCATACAACGTCAGCCTCGGCGACCACGGAGGTCAGCCACGAGGCAGCCGCCGGAGAAGGATCGCGAACGACTCCCTCGACCCGATCGCCTGGGAAGTCTTCGTCCGGGCGTGGGCCCAGCCGCTCCTGGCCTCGGTGAATGGCGCGATCTACTGCTGCATGAGCAGCAAGGAGCTGCCGCTCGTGTCGCGGGTCCTCGCAGAGGAAGGCGGCCACTGGAGCGACACGATCATCTGGCACAAGGACCGCTTCGTCCTCGGACGTGCCGACTACCAGCGGGCATACGAGCCGATCTGGTATGGCTGGCGAGAGGGTGCGACCCATCACTGGTGCGGCGACCGCGACCAGGACGACGTATGGGAGATCAACCGGCCAGCGGATGCGCCGCTGCACCCCACGATGAAGCCACTCGGCCTGATGGAATGCGCGATCTCCAACAGCTCGAAGCCTGGAGATCTCGTTCTGGACCTGTTCGCCGGATCTGGCTCGACTCTGATCGCCTGCGAGCGGACCGGCCGGCGCTGCGCCGCTCTCGAGCTCGACCCCCGTTATGCCGACGTGATCTTGGCCCGCTTTGAGCGGTTCAGCAGCCTGCAGGCGGAGCGGGTCGATGGCTAGGACCCCGGCCCACGTGCCACCGTCCGGCGCCACGAGCACCCGTGTGGGCCGGGAGCGGCGCGATGCCCGGGCCGAACTCCTCCACCACGTCGACGAAGTCCTGGCTCATCTGCCCGGGCTGGCGAGGAACCCCGAAACCGATCAGCTGGCCTTTCGCTATCTGCAGTCGAGCCGTGGGCTCGGGCCGGCCCCGGCGCCCCTGAGTCCGGCCGACCAAGCCAAGATGTCCTATGCCCAGGCGGAGCTCATGGTGGGCGTCACCACGAAGGTCCTCGATGAGCTCAACCTATCTGACGCCGACTTTGTGCGGGGCATCGACATCGCCATGGAGGCTCTCAAAGCGGCCTCTGCGGAAGGCTGGTCGCCGCTGTGATCGAGCGACACGATGGCGAGATCGTGACGAAGGGGCCAGGGCTAGCAGGGCTAGCAACCGGCGTTGAGCAACCAAAGGTAGCCCGATGGTAGCCCGGCGGACCTGCGTATTCGTAATGCCCGATAGCCGGCAGTGTCGCGCCGGACCGCAGCTCGACCGGCTCTACTGCTTCGCCCATGATCCCGAGCGCGCGGCCGAAGCGGCCGAGGCCCGCAAGCTTGGCGGTCTGCGCCGGCGCAAGGAAGGCACGATCGCAGTCGCCTACGACCTGCCGGGTATCGACAGCGTGGCGGGTATCCGACGGCTACTCGACATCGTGGTCACCGACGGCGTTGGTCTGGACAACGGCATCCCCCGCCTGAGGGTGCTGATATCGACCGCCGTGGCTGCGATGAACCTCCTCAAGGTCGGAGAGTTCGAGGAACGCCTCGTCGCTCTCGAGGCAGCGGTTGGCCAGGGGCACTCGGACGAAGGGGACACTCCATTCCCGATGGAGGCCCTCGGATGACCCTCTCGCGCCGGGTGGCTGCCATCGAAGCATCGCTCTCTCCCACCCAGCTCGTCCTACGCTGGCTGGCGGAGGCTCATGTCTTTGGCGACGTGGAGTCCTACGTCGCCTCGCTGCTGGCGCAAGACCCGCCTGTGGCACCCCTCGACCGTCTGGCTCGGGAGACAGCCCATGGAGCCCGGACAGCCATGCGGGGCAAGCGGCCCGAGCTGGTCGAAGCCGCGGTCCGGAGCGCTCTGCGAGAGACCCTCTTTCGCTACGAGCTCGTGCTGCGGATCTACGTGATGGCACACGAGCTTCTGGATCGCGAGGCCCTGATCGACGCAGCCCTGTCAGCCCACGTCGCCCTGCTGACGACGGAGGGTCGAGTGGAGCGCAGACGAGACCCGACGTACACCGAGCGCTTCGCTACCTATCGTGATCTCCTCGCCTTCCGGATCAGCGAGCTGCAAGCCGCGCAGGAAGCTCGCGCTATCGTCGAGAGCCGCTACCTCGATGGCCACGCCGCCCTCTTCCCCGACTTAGTGGCAGCCTGGGAGCAGCAGCTCAAGAACACACAGATCATCGCGGACATGGCGGTCCGCCTGGCCGACTTCGACGGCGTCCCAGCTGCCCTTCCGCCAGACGCCGACGCCGTCTCCCGAAGGACGGCCGAGCTTGTGGCCGACTTGGTCGAGCCGGCGAAGTCCGACGCGCTTGAGAAGCTCGGCGAGGGCCACAAGGCGTTAGGCATCGCCAGCGACTGGGTGCGGATGAAGCTGGCGCCGAAGGCGATCGCCGGTGGCGAGTCAGTCACGGAGAGAGAGCTGTGAGGGACGTGCCGGCGGTCGAGCGGCGCGCGACTGAGGCCGCTCCGAGCCTGGTCGTTGGCCGCAAAGCGTTAGTGCATCAGTTTGAGGTGCATGGTGGCTGTCGCTGAGGCCCCTCGAACTGAGGTGCGCCGGACTATACTCGCGCGACGTATGGCTGACCTTCAGATCTACCTAGCGGGACCCGTCAGCAACCTGACTATCCCGCCTCTTATGCAGGCTG
>DASWZK010000131.1:0-20080 GCA_036404515.1 Candidatus Limnocylindrales bacterium | reverse complement strand
GATCGAGTCCGTTGGCGGGCTCGTCGAGCAGCAGCAGCTTCGGGTCGCTCAGCAGCGCCGCGGCGATGCCGAGCCGCTGCTTCATCCCCATCGAGTATTCCTGGACCTTGTCGTTGGCTCGCTCGCACAACCCGACGAGATCGAGCAGCTCCTCGATCCGCTTCGAAGGCACGCGAGCGCCCGAGGCAGCCAGCTCACGCAGGTTGGCCCGGGCGGAAAGGTACGGGTAGAAAGTCGGCGATTCGATGAGCGCCCCGACCTCGAACAGCCGATGCCGGTCTCCGCGCTTCATGGGCTTGCCGAGGATCTCGACCGTGCCGCCGTCCGCGTGTACGAGCCCGGTCAGGACTCGCATCGTCGTCGTCTTGCCGGCGCCGTTTGGCCCCAAGAAGCCATACACCACGCCGACCGGGACCGTCAGGTCCAGTCCGTCGAGCGCGCGCCGGGATCCGTAGCTCTTGCGCAGGCCGCGCGTTGCCAGGGCCAGGCCGCCGGCGCCGCTCATGCCGGCCCTCCGCCGGCATCTCCGGCCGGGCTACCTGGCGGCATTCCGAGATTCACCTGAATCGCTCCTTCCATCGAAGTCGAGGATGGGGATGCGGCCGACAGACGCTCGGCCATGAGTCGAATTAGCCGATCGAAGTCGGCGAGTTCGTCGTCGGTCAGGACCGCGAGCATCTGCCGCATTGCCTCCCGCCGGGCGCCCCGGATTTCGGCGAGCAGGCTGGCTCCTTCGTCGCTAAGCCGGCACTCGACGACGCGCCGGTCATCGGCCCGGTGGCTGCGAGTGGCCAGGCCGCGGCGCTCCACGCGATCGACGAACTCGGACGCGGTGGCGGCGGCCACGCCCAGCATTTCGGCGAGCTGCCCGATCGAGACCGGCCCCGACTGACCGAGCACGAAGAGAAGCCGCAGCTGACCGAACGTCAGGTCGTGATAGGCCCATTCGGGCGGCGCCTTCGGCATGAGATCGCTCAGCGCTCGAACGTGAGCGTCGATATCGTCGAAAGTGACGGCATGTCCTGATGTTTCGGCCATGCCCTTACTTTATGGCTGAAGCCTTAAGGAATCCTGAAAGCTAGCCTCCGTGGGGCGGGGTTGCGCCAACCAGAGCAACAACGACGTAGCCACGTCGGGCCGGCCCCTCGCGCGGCGAGTTCGGCCGAGAGCAGCGCGTCAGCCTTTGCCGCCGGCCAGCCAGCTCTTCCAGGTTGTCTCGGCCGGCCCGGCGGTGACGGCATTTCCGAGTCGGATCAGCGGCAGCCTCAGCAGACCGTTATTGAGCAGCAGCCGCTCGACGATCTCGTCATCGGACAGGCGCATGTAGCCGAGGCCGAGGTCCTTGTACTGGCGACCCTCGGTGTCCAGCAAGGCAGCCGCGCCCAGCCGCCCGACGAACCGGCGCAGCTCCCCCGGCGCGATGGGTTTGCGCCGCAGGTCGACAAAGCTGACGTTGACACGGCGCTCCTTGAAGAAGCGCAAGGCGGCCTGGGTGGGGCGCGAATCGGCGGCACCGAATAGCCGGACTGGGGGGCCTGGCAGAACGGGCATGGCCCGTAGATTAGCGGCGCGGGGCAGCGAGAACTGAACGCGCCGACGCGTCCGTCGCCGGCCGCCCCTCCCCGCCGTTGCCCGCGGCGGGTACCATCCGTGCAGGAGGTGCGGCGTGATCTGGTTCACCGTTGAGTTGAGCGACAAGCCCGGGTCCCTGGCGAAGATGGCGGCAGCCCTCGGTGAGCGCGGCATCAACATCAGCGCAATCGTGGGCATCGCGGAAGACACGGACGGCGCGTTGATGCTGGCCACCAGCGATGCCGAAGGCACGCGCGAGGCCTTCAAAGCCCTCGGCCTGGCGTTCGAGGAGCACGACCCGGAGGAAGGGCTCACGCTCGAGGGCCACCCCCGGGTGGCCCAGGGCCTGGCCGACCGCGGTCTGGGCGTCGGCTGACATGGCCCGCTCCGACCGGAATGCCCCCACCGTCGCCGTACGGCTCGACTACGTCGACCGGCCCGGAGCCCTCGCCGAGATCGTCGCCCGACTGGCCGAGGATGGCGGCACCATTCGAACCTTCAGCACCGTGCGGCGCTGGAATGACGACTCGGGCAGCTCGATGGTCGAAGTCGAGCTCGAGGTCGAAGGCCTGACCGAAATCCAGGTCCTCGGCATCCTCAATGGCCTCGCCTCCCTGAGAGCCTGCCGCCTGACGAAGGCGCTTGACAAGGTCTTTGGCAAGCGGCTCATCGTCATCGGCGGCGGGGCCCAGATCGCTCAGGCGGTCCTTGGCGCCGTGAGCGAAGCCGACCGCCACAACCTTCGCGGCGAGAAGATCAGCGTGGACACCATCCCGCTTGTCGGCGAGGAGAACCTGGCCGCTGCGGTCCGGGCGGTGGCGGACCTGGATCGGGCTCGCGCCCTCCTTCTGGCTGGTTCGATCATGGGCGGCGACATCACCACGGCCGTCAAGGAGATTCAGGCTCTCGGCATCCCCGTCATCTCCCTGAACATGGCCGGGACGGTCACCGACGTCGCCGACCTGGTCGTCACCGATCCGGTTCAGGCCGGCACCATGGCGGTGATGGGAATCGCCGACACGGCCAAGTTCGACTTCGCGCGGCAGAAGGGCCGGCGCTACTAGACGGAAGCGGCTTCACGACGCCGGACCGCCGCCGCCGGGCTGGGCACTGCAAGAGCTCGCCGACGGGGGCAAGCCCGCAAACTGGAACCCGCAGGGGGCAGCGGATGCGCATCGCGACCTGGAACGTCAACTCGCTGAAGGCCCGCATGGAGCGAGTCGAGGAGTGGCTGGCCGGGCGATCCCCCGACGTCCTGCTGATGCAGGAGACCAAGCTGGCCGACGAGGCGGCACCCGACATGCCCTTCCGCATGGCCGGCTACGACCTGCTCCACCACGGCGAGGGACGCTGGAACGGCGTCGCCATCGCCAGCCGCGTCGGCATCGAGGACGTGATCACGAACTTCGGCGACGGGCCGGTGCGCCGCTCTTCAAGTGGCGATGCCATCGCCGGGGCGCTCGAGGCCGAGGCATCGGTGGCCTCGGCGGACGAAGCCCGAATGGTGTCGGCCGTGTGCAGCGGAGTCCGTGTCGTCAGCATCTACGCTCCCAACGGCCGGGCGCTCGACACGCCCTTCTACCGCGCCAAGCTGGCCTGGTTCGAGCGGCTGGCCCGCTGGCTGCGCGAGACCTGCGACCCGAGCGGACAGCTGGTAATCGGCGGCGACTTCAACGTCGCGCCCGAGGATGCGGACGTCTACGACATGGCCGACTTCGTCGGCGCGACCCATGTATCACCGCCCGAGCGGGCCGCGGTGGCCGCGCTCCGCGACTGGGGCCTGGTCGACGCGTACCGGCTCCACCACCCCGAGCCGGGCAAGTTCAGCTGGTGGGACTACCGCGCCGGTAACTTCCACAAGGGCCTCGGCATGCGCATCGACCACCTGTACGTGACGCAGTCTGTGGCAGCTCGCTGCGTTGCAGCCGAGATCGACCGCGACGCCCGCAAGGGCAAGCTGCCTTCGGACCACGCCCCGGTCTACATCGACCTGACGGACTGACCCCGAGCGCGGCGGCGGCTGTTCGGCGCCGGGTCCGGCACCCGCAGCGGCCCTGCGACGACCCTCCCTACGTCGGCGAGGGCGCCGTTTGAATCAGTGCCGGAGGGGGCGTGAGCTGGCCGGGCTGCGGGATGTTGATCACCAACCCGAGTTTTAGCAGGGCCGGGTTGTCCGCGAGGTTCGGGTTGGCCAGCAGGAGTTCCCACTGCTTCAGGTGGAACTTGGTCGCGATCTTCGACACGGAGTCGCCGGCCGCGACCGTGTACTGCTGGTAGCTCACGAACGGAGTGGGCACGCCGCCGCCACTTGCGGATGCCACGGCGCTATGAGACGGAGCGCTCGAGCGGACTGAGTGACTCGCCGCCGGGGTCGCCGAGCGGCTGGCCGACGGGGCGTTGTTAGGGTGGCCGAGCAGCGACGGCAGGAGTACGAACGCACCCAGCAGCACGGCCACGCCGATGACGGCGAAGAGGAGCGGCTTCATTGACCGGTGCTCCTCGTGGCCGCGGAGGCGCGGGTAGGTGTAAGGGCTGGGCGGCTTCTCCCACGCCGGGTAGCTCGGAATGTTGCGGTTCAGGGCCGTGGACGGGATCTTGAGCGGAGGCAGCGGCCTGGTGGGAGACGGAGCCGGCAGCGAGCCCATTGGCCCCAGCGGCCGCTCTATCGGCCGCGGCCGGCGTCGACGCCCTCCGGGTTCCGGGCCGATCGGCGGCACGGCATCGACCTGCTCGTCATCCGAGGGGCGCCCAAACGCCTGCTCGATATCGTCGTCGTGATTCACCATTCGTCCTCGTCGCAGGGCGCCGCCGCAGGTTCACGAGCCCGGCCGACGGTGGCTTTGTGCTGCGCTGGGAGCGACCCAGAGAGCAAGGCCGGTCCGCCCTTAGGGTAGCCCATCGGCCGCCAATCAACGCAAGAGATGGCACGTCCACGCCGGGCGACCCGTCAGAAGCCTGCCAGATATGGTCAACCTGCGCCCGATCCACGGGCGTCGGGCGGCGCCCCCGACGTGCACCCCAGCGGCTGTGTCGGCCGCACCGCATCGACCTGGCCGGCCGACTCCGGTCCGGCGTCCCCGGCCGTTCCGACCGGTCGGTCATGCCTCCGACTGGTCGGTCATGACAATCTACCGACGCCGACGCTGGCCGAAACGCCCGGCCGTCCTGGCCGGTGCGCCGAGCCGACGCACGGCAGCCGCCGGGGTGGCAGTATGCGCGCATGGAAATCCACTTCCTCGGCGCTGCCAACACCGTCACCGGTTCCCAGTTCCTGCTCGTGACCGAGCAGGCCAAAGTGCTGATCGACTGCGGGATGTTCCAGGGCGGTCCTCATGAGGTGGTCCGCAACCGCGTCCCCGTAGCCTACGATCCGGCCAGCCTGGACGCGATCGTCCTGACTCACGCCCATCTCGATCACTGCGGCCTCATACCGCACGTCGTCGCAGAGGGCTTCAACGGGCCCATCTACGCTACTCGAGGCACGATCGAGCTGGCCTCGCTGGTGCTGCTCGACTCGGGCAAGCTCCAGGAGGAGTTCGCCAAGCGTCAGCGGCACTGGGCGGCCAAGAACCCGGACAAGGCCGCGCGCGAAGAGCAGCGCGACGAGGCCGAGATCGAGGCCCAGGAGCAGATCGCCGAGCAGGAAGAGACGGCGCCGGGCGAGAGCGCCAGCACTGGCACCTCGATCGGCTCCCACGCGGGCGCCCCGATCGGCTCGCACGTTGGCGACATGACGCCCGACGGCCACGTCATCGCCTCCGGCATCGACGAGCTGGCCCTTCGCGACGAGCAAGGCGTCGGCACGCGCATGGGCCTCCCGCCCTTCGGCCACCCCAACCACGAAGCCGCCATGGCCGGCAGCCCGGCGCACCCGAACCTCGTTCTCGAGGAGCCGGTCTACGACCTGGCCCAGGCTCAGACGGCGCTGACCCATTTCCGCGCGACGGACTACGAGACGCCGCTCGTTGTGGCGCCGGGCATCACTGCCGTCTACCACGACGCCGGGCACATCCTCGGCTCCGCGATCGTGGAACTGCACGTCGCCGCCCAGAAGGACGTCCCGGCCCGAACGCTGGTCTTCTCCGGCGACCTCGGCCGAGCAGGCGCGCCGATCCTGCGCGACCCGACGATCGTCTCCGGAGCCGATTATGTCTTCGTCGAGTCGACCTACGGTGGTCGCGTGCACGAGCCCGAGGACGAGTCGCTCACCCAGCTCGAAGGGGCCGTCAAGGACGTGATCGCTGAGAGTGGCGTGCTTCTTATTCCGGCCTTCGCGATCGGGCGGACACAGGAAATCGTGTGGGCCCTTCGCCACCTCCTGGACGCCGGCCGGATCCCGCAGATCAAGCTCTACCTCGATTCGCCCATGGCGTCGAAGGCCTCGACGATCTACCGCGAGCACCGCGACTACTACGACGCGGAGACACTGACACTGCTCAAGAAGGGCGAAGGCCCGATCGACTTCCCAAACGGGCAGGAGACACCGCTCCCCGCCCAGTCCGAGTTGATCGAGCGGGCCAGGCGGCCGTACGTGCTGGTCGCCTCGAACGGCATGCTCACCGGCGGGCGCGTTCTGAACCACCTGCGAACCCTCATCGGCGACTCAAAGGCGATGATCCTGTTCGTGGGCTATCAGGGCGAGGCAACGCTCGGGGCCCACCTCCAGGCAGGCGTCAAGACGGCTCGAATCAGCGGCCAGGATTACACGGTCCGTTGCGCCATCCGGTCGATCAGCGGCTTCTCGGCCCACGCCGACGAGCCCGGGCTGCTGTCCTGGCTGGGCAACTTCATGGCCGGCCGAAAGGCTGGGGATGCAGGCGTGCCGCGACGCGTCTTCATCGTCCACGGCGATCCCGACGCCCAGCTGGCGATCGAGCCCAAGATCCAGGCTCTCGGCCTGCCGACCATGGCCCCGCACTGGCACCAGCACGTCATATTGGACTGACCGGCGCTAGACGGCAGGGCGAGTGCCGAGGAAGCGGGCAGCCAGCGGCTGCCGGTCGGACTGGCAGCGAACCCATACCCGGTCGCGGCCGCCGCGGCGACCGGGCCGCGAACCCTATCCGGCCGCGGTCCCGGTGCTGCCCGGGGCCTGGAGCGGGATCCCGGCCGCGCAGGCCGGGCACGTTTCGGGGCCGGGATCGTACGTCGGCAGCTGAAGCTGCCACAGCGCACGCAGCGGGTAGCTGCGGTTCGTCCGCGGCGAGCTGAGCGACGCCAGCCCGCCCGATCGATCGGCCAGGACGGCGCAGGTCACGATCTCGCCGCCGAACGCCTCCACGGCCGGCAGCATCGCCAGCAGCGAACCGCCCGTGGTCAGGATGTCGTCGACGAGCAGCACCCGCTCACCGGGAGCGATTGTGAAGCCTCGTCGGAATTCCCGACGCGAAGTCCCGTCCGGGTCCTTCATTTCCTCGGCGAAGATGGCCCGCACCCCAAGCTGACGGGCGGTCTCGAAGGCAAGGACCACGCCACCGGTTGTGGGCCCGGCGACGACGTCCACGGTCGGAGTGCCGTCGGGGCCGCGGTGCCGCGACGCCCAGAAGCCGCACAGCTCGCTCGTCGCCCGCGGGTCCTGGAGGACGAGGAACTTCTCCAGGTAGCGCTCGGAGTGCGCCCCGCTTTTGAGGAGGAAGTGGCCTTCCTTGAGCGCGCCCGATCGCCGGAAGAGCTCTTCGGTGCGCGAGGCGATCGCCCTGGCTGCCGCCAGTTCGGCCGTACTTCGAATCGTGGTCATGCGAGTCTCCGAGAAGGCGCGGCGTTCGGGGTCACGGGCGATACTCGGCGCCCCTGGCAGACGGCGCCCCGGTCCGCTTCGGCAGGGCCGTGCCGATCAGCGGTTTGTACGAGTCGAGGCCGCGGCGCAGGCATTCGGCCCTCAGCTCGTCGCCGAGCCGGACCGGCAGCTCCGGGTCCGCGAAGATGGCCGTGCCGACCTGGACCGCCACCGCGCCGCAGGCGAGGAAATCCAGCACGTCGTCCAGTGAGGTCACGCCGCCGATCGCCACGATCGGGATCGAGACGACCTGCGCCACCTCGTAGACGATGCGCAGGGCCACCGGCTTTATGGCCGGGCCGGAGAGGCCGCCGTAGGTGTTGCCGAGAAAGGCCCGCGTCCGATCCGGCGCGACGGCAAGGCCCGACAGGGTGTTGATGGCCGAGATGGCGTCGGCGCCGGCGTCCTCGATCGCTTTGGCGATGGGCCGGACGTCGGCCACGTTGGGCGAGAGCTTGACCATGAGCGGCAGTTCCGTGGCGCGGCGGACCGCGGCGGTGACGGCTCGGGCGGCGTCGCGATCGATGGCGAACTGCAGCCCGCCCTTGCCGACGTTGGGGCAGCTGATGTTCAACTCGATGCCGGCCACGCCGGGCACGCCGTCGAGCCGGCGCGCGACCTCGACGTAGTCCTCGATCGATTCGCCCGCGACGTTGACGATCACAGGTACTTTCCAGCCCTGCCACACCGAGCCGTACTTCTCGATGACCGCATCGACGCCGGGGTTCTGGAGGCCGATCGAGTTAAGCATCCCGCCCGGCGTCTCGGTGACGCGCGGCGGCGGATTGCCGGCTCGTGGATTCAGAGTCGTCCCTTTGCAGCAGATCGCGCCGATCCGCTGGATATCTACGACCTCGCCGTATTCCACGCCGTATCCGAACGTGCCGGACGCGACGAGGATCGGGTTGGCCAGGCGAAGACCTCGCTCCGGCGCCAGGTCCACCGACAAATCGATCCGATCGAGGGCCTCCCGTTCGGCGGGCGTCGGTCGGGCAGCCGCCAGGGCGCCGAGATCGGCGACCGCCCGGCCGCTTTCGAGGCGGGCTCGTCCTCCGGCCGCGCTCTTCGTTCGATCGACCGGAACGATGGCACTCTTGATGGTGCGAACCGTCGGCGTCCGTTTCGGCCTGACGAGGCCCTTCGCCGCTCCGACCCCGCTCCTTCCGACTCGAACTTCGGCGGAGGTGACGACCTTCTTCTTCGGCTTCATCGCCCCGACCTCAAGCGCTCGCCGGCCATGCGATCTCCTCCGCCGCGAACACCGGACCCTCGCGACAGACACGCAGCGGACCCTCGACGCCGAGGACGATACAGCCCAGGCAGGCGCCGACGGCACAGCCCATCGTCTGCTCCATCGAGACCTGCAAGAACGCCTTGCGCCGGGCCGCCGTGGAACCGAGAGGGTCCGCCTTGCCGGCTCCCCTCTTCCGTCCCAACTTGGCCACTCCGAGCCGGTCGCGCCGCCCGGCGGCGAGTACCGCGAGCCGGGCGAGCATCGGGTGCGGTCCGCAGGCGAAGGCCTGATCGGCCCAGGCCTCGTAATCGGGGACGAGCTCCGTCACTAATCCGTGGTGGCCGAGCGACCCATCGTTCGTGGCCACGACATACTCCACCTCATCCGGCAGGAGGCTGGACGGGTAGACGTGGCTCGCGCTCAGCGCGCCGAAAAGGAGCGCGACCTGCCGGCCGTCGCGGATAGCCTCGTCGGCGAGCATCCGAAGGCCGGCCATGCCCATGCCGCCGGCAACCAGGAGCAAGTGGCGGCTCCGCGGGTCAACCTCGAAGGGCCGGCCCAGGGGGCCGAGCATGTCGAGGCGGTCGCCCTCGCGGACGCGCGTCAGCCACTCGGTCCCTCGCCCGACCGTCCGGAAATGGAGCGTAACGATGCCCGTCGCCGGGTCGGCGGTGTTGATCGAAAAGGGACGCCTCAGCACCAGGCCGGAGTAGTCACCCGTGCGCACGTGTACGAACTGGCCGGCCCGTGATCCGCTGGCGAGCTCGGGCGCGTGGAACGACTGAAGCCATTGCCCCGGCAGGATCTGCCGGCTCTCGACCAGCTCAGCGGCGACCAGGCGCATCGTCACCTGCCGTCGTCGTCCTCCTTGCCCTCGATTTCCTCGTCGCCCTCAGCCTCGTCGCCCTCAGCCTCGTCGCCTTCGTCCTCGTCGCCTTCGTCCTCGTCGCCGGCCCCGCCCTGGTCGTCCTTGTTGGCCTTGCCCGCCGGCTCGCCCAGGCCCGGGAAGGCTTCGGCAAGGGTGTCGGCCAGGTCGCCGAAGATGTCGGTCGGGTCGTAGAACTCGACGATGGCGTCCGGGCCGTCGAGCTTGCGCCAGGTGCCGGCCTCGGCCTCGTCCTCGGGGACGACTTCGGCCGCGAACGAGCCAGAGGCCTTGAGGGTGAGGCGCTCGTCGTCGTCGTCGACGATGATGAGATCACCCAGGACTGAGGCGAGCGGCGAAACCGCCGACTCGAACTGTTCGAGGAGGTGAGCCTCGGTCTGCTGGCTCCGCTCCTGAAAGGCCAGGGCGAGGTCGTAGAGGCGCTCGGCCGCCTCTTCTTCGCCCTCGGGCGCACCTTCGTCCTCGCGTGTGGCCGCCCAGTCGTCGGCTGCTGCCGCGTACGGGTTCTCGGCGCCCAGGGCGACGGTCTCCTCGGGGGCGATGTCGGCAGACCTCAGCAGGTCGGCGGTGGCGGTTGGTTCCGCCTCCAGCCCAGCCTCGGTCTTGGTTGCTTCCTGGAACGCAGCGAAGACGTCGGCCAGGTTGTACAGCTCGACCAGCTCAGATGGGTTCTCGATCACTTCGGTCTCGCTGACCCACTTGCCGGTGGCGTCGTCGAAGTACCTGCTGCGGCTGCGGAAGGTGAGGTCGGTGGCTATGGCCAGGTAATCGACCTCGTCGTCGATCAGGACGAGACCGTCGAGCTCGGCGATTCGGTCGGCGTTGTTGTCGAGGAACTTGCGCAGCTGCGCCGACGCGGCGACCAGAAAATCGGCCCGCTCCAGAGAGGCGTCCGCGGCGAGTTCGCCGAGCTGATCGTTGCGGCTCGTATCCATCGCTTCGGACCTCCTAGCCCTTGAACTCGAGATCCGGGCCAATCCGCTCCCGGAGGAACATCGAATGATGCCGCTCGAACATCCACTCCCCGGCGCGGTGACCGAGGGCACGAGTCGCTTCGTCTCGTTCGAGCTTGTCGAGCGTCGCGTAGTCCGGCAGATCAAGAAGGATCACGTTGTCGAAGTCCCAGCCATGAGCGACGTTGTACCAGCCGATGAACTTGATCCCGAACTTCTCTTCGTACTGCTTCATCTGGCGAGGCAGCATCGTCTTCATGTAGAACTTGAAGAACGGGTCACGCCCCCGACGAACCGAGAAGAAGGTCGCAAGGACTGGCACGGGCTCGTCAGTCTCCTACTTAGTCAGCGGTGGCAATCGCGGAGGCAGGCCACCGCGAGGCCCCTATTCTCGCACGCCGAACGGTGCGGCCGGCGACGTCGACGGCATTGCCCGGCGGCGACCGCGCTCGGGCGCCGGAGGGAGGTCAGGCGGCGTCGTTCCCGGCCCCGGGATCCTCATACGCCAGGCGGCCGGCGGCGATAGTCAGCAGCACGCGGCCGGGCAACTCGCGACCCATGAGCGGCGAGTTCTTGCCCTTGGACAGAAGCGCTTCGGGCGTGACCCGCCAGTGATCGGACCGGTCGAACACGACCAGATCGGCGGGGACTCCTTCGATCAGTCCGCGCCGTCGGGCGGCCGAGGAACCGGCCGTGCCCTCGGCGGCGGCCACGACGCCGGCCGGTCCGGTGGTGAGAGCGGCGATGGCTCGACTCAGCGGCAGCTTGCCCGCGTCGGCGAGCGCGAGCAGGACGCCCAGCGCCGTCTCGATGCCGCTGATCCCGTTGGCGGCTTTGCCGAACTCCACTTCCTTGTCCACCACCGTATGAGGGGCGTGGTCGGTAACCACGGCATCGGCCGTTCCGTCGAGCAGTGCCGCCAGGCAGGCCGCGGCATCGGCGGCGGTCCGGAGCGGCGGATTGACCCGCAGCGAGGTGTTGTAAGGGGCGGCCACCAGGGCGCGGTCGGCCCACGGGTCGCGCGGCGTGCCGTCGGCACCGAGCGCTTCCCAGGCCCAGCGCCGCGCGCCGGCGATCCATTCGTCCGCCAGCGAGAGGTGGTGGGGCGTGATGTCGCAGGTCACCGACAGCCCGGCTGCCTTCGCGCGCCGGACGAGATCCAGGGCCGCGGCCGTGGAGAGGTGCGTCAGGTGTAGCCGCGCCCGCGGCTCATCGGCGAGGGCATCGGCGAGGACTGCCAGGTCGCGCGACACGGCTCCGACCTCGGCCGCGGCCGGCCAACCAGCCAGTCCCATGACCGAAGCCACGTAGCCCTCGTGGGCCTCGGCGCCGGCAGTCAACTCGGCGTCCTCGGCGTGGTCGATCACGGGCAAGCCGAGCATACCCGCGTAGACCAGCGCGCTCCGAAGCAGCTTGGGCGTCTTGACCGGCGCCCCGTCGTCGGAGAAGCCGAGCACACCGGCATCGGCCAGCTCACCCATGGCAGCGAGCTGCTCCCCTGCCCGCCCGGCGGAGAGGGCGCCGTAGACCATGACCTCGACGGGCGAGCCGCTCGCCCGGGCAGCCGAGCGGATGCGCTCGACGACCCCAGGCTCATCTGCGGTGGGCGAGGTGTTCGGCATCAGGGCGACTGCCGTGAAGCCACCGTGGGCTGCCGCGGCAGAGCCGGTGGCGACCGTTTCGGCGTCTTCGAAACCGGGCTCGCGGAAATGGGCGTGGAGATCGAAGAAGCCCGGCGCCACTACCACGCCCTCCGCGGTGACGCCGCCGGCCTCGTCGCCCTCGAGCCACACCACCGACTCGAGGATTCCGTCGGTGACGACGATCTCACCGGGGCCTTCGCGCCCGGAGGCCGGGTCCACCAGCCACGCCTTCTCCAGCTCGAACCGCCCGACCGTCTCTCCGACTCCCGGGCCGACTCCGCCCCGTCGACCGCCCCCCCTCTTCGCGGTCATCGAGCAATCTCGCCCGAGGCCGCTTCGTGGGCCCCGGCGAGCAGGTACAGGAGCGCCATCCGCACGGCGACCCCGTTGGCCACCTGGTCCGTTATCACCGAGCGGCCGCTGGCGGCCACGTCCGGCGCGATCTCGACACCTTCGTTCATCGGGCCCGGGTGCATGACGATTGCCTCGGGCCGGGCGAGCGATACGCGCTCCGCGTTCAACTGAAAACGGGCCGCGTACTCGCGCAGTGACGGCAGCAGGCCGCCCTGCATCCTCTCGCGCTGGATTCGCAGGCCCATGACGACGTCGGCGTCCCGCAGAGCCGCCTCGATGTCGGTCGTGACGTTGAACCGACCGTGGCCGGGGATCGCGCCGCTGCCCCACGCCGTTGCCCAGCGATCCATCCCTCGCAGAAGAGTGGCCGGCCCGCACAGCCAGAGATCGGCGCCGGCGGCGGTCAGCGTCCAGATGTTCGACCGGGCAACTCGTGAATGCAGGATGTCTCCGACGATAGCGACCTTCCGACCGCGCAGGTTTCCGCCGGGCAGGTGTTCTCGCATGGTGTACAGGTCGAGCAAGGCCTGCGTGGGGTGGGCGTGCCAACCGTCGCCGCCGTTGAGCACGTGCCCGCCGAACACCTCGGCGGCAAGGTACGGCGCCCCGGATACGGCGTGGCGCATGACCAGGATCTCGGCGCCGAGCGCCTCGAGCGTCCGGACGGTATCGACGAGCGACTCGCCTTTCGTCACCGAAGACGTGGCCGTGGCGATGCTGACCACGTCCGCCGAGAGGTTGCGTGCCGCCGTCTCGAATGAGACGCGAGTCCTGGTGGATGCCTCATAGAAGAGCGTCATGACGCGACGCCCGTTGAGGGCCGGGACCCTGCGGATCGGGCGGGCGAGAACGCCCTTCATCTCGTCGGTGGTCCGCATGATCAGCTCGATCTCCGGCCACGTGACTACATCGACGTCGATCAGGTGGCGGTGGCGCCATGCGACTGAGGAGGTGGCGGCCGGCGTCGATGCAGCAGTCGCCATCAGCCGGCCGCCCCGCCGGCTTCGGGGACCCGGAGCAGTCGCCCGATGCTGACCTCATCGCTACCGTCGATCTCGGCGACGTGGACCCTGACGATCTCCTCGCGCGACGTAGGCACGTTCTTGCCGACGTGGTCCGCCCGGATGGGCAGCTCGCGGTGGCCGCGGTCGATCAGCACCGCCAGCCGAATGGCCCGCGGCCGCCCGAAGTCGATCAGGGCATCCATGGCGCAGCGAATGGTCCGGCCGGTGAAGAGCACGTCGTCGACCAAGACGACGGTGGCGGCGTTCATGTCGAAGGGCAGGTCCGTGCCCTTGACGATCGGCTGTTGGGCGACGAGCGATAGATCGTCGCGGTAGAAGGTGATGTCGAGTGCGCCCACGGGCACCCGCGTGCCCTCATGCTCCTCGATCGCGTCGGCGATGCGCTTCGCCAGCGGGACGCCGCGGCGCTGAATGCCGATGAGGACGAGCCCCTGCGTGCCGGCCTGCTTTTCGACGATCTCGTGGGAGATCCGAACGATGGCCCGCCGGATCTCGTCCCCGGTCATGATCTGCCGGTCGGTCATCGATTCTCGCTGCCCTGCAAGGCGCATTCTCCTTCCCGGCCTCACCGTGCCGGTCGTTAAAGGTTGTGGGAAGGATACAGCGCCCGAAGAGCGGCCGCCGAGCCGCAAGACTCGAGTGCGACCCCACTCGCTCAGTTACCGGGGCGATCCGTCGCTTGCGGCGCCGCCGACCCCGACGCCGCCGCGCCTGTGGGCCCCACTCCGGGCAGGGTCGGGCCCGGCGTCGAGACGTTCGACGGAGGCACGTCCGGGACGGTTTGCAGGTAAGTCTTGCCGTCAACGGCCGAGGTGTAAACGAGATGGTCGTCGTCGAACGCGATGCTTGCCATGACCTTGTCCGCGGCCAGGCGGGGCTCGTTCGTCTGGACCAGCCCGACGGTTCGGTCGATCGAGAAGAGGCTCAGCCCGCCCACACTGGTGCCGCCCGGATCGGCGACCCATATGGCCACGTCCTGGCCTGAAGCGTCCCATCGAACGAGCCAGTCATGCACGGTGCCCGGGGCTGCGGCCACGGGCAGCAGCTGCGGCAGCGAAAGCGCGGCCGGGTTCTGAGTCGCAGGCGCCACGTTCGACCCGGCGGTCGCCGCCGAACTGGGACCTGCCGTGGGCACGTCGGTCGCTACCGGTGAAGGCATTGGTGTCGCTGCCGGCGCCGTAGTCGCGGCGGCCGGCGGAGCGGGCGTCGTCGATGCGGCTGGGGTCGCGGTTTCGGTTGGCGTGGCGATGGGGCCAAGCGATGCCGGAACCAGGGTCAGGTCGGACCAGCTGTCGAAATAGAGGTCCCCCGTGCCGGGCTGCCAGAGCCCCGACACCGGATCGAACTCGACGGTGCCGGACCAGTAGACGACGTACTGACCGGTCGGGTCCACGACCGGCAGCAGCATCGGTCGGGTGATCTCCAAAGCGGTTCCGGTGCCCGGGTCGAAGATATACGAGGTAGATCCGACGGTGCCCGAACCACTGGACGGAGTCGCGGAGGCGCCTGCCGAGGAGCCCGCGGAGGCGGTGGCACCCGCGGACGCGCCTGCGGAAACGGTCACCGAGGCGCCTTCCGAGGCACCCGCGGTGGCGGTGGCGGAGGTGCTCGTGGAAGCGCCTGCCGAGGCGCTCGCGGAGGCGGTGGCACCTGCGGAACTCCCGCCCGCGGAAATCTCGCTGATGAGGATCTGCTGGCCGAACCACCCCGCGAACAGATCGGCATGGCCGGACGTGACGGACTGAGCCTGCGCGTCTCCGGTCCGCCAGATGAAGACGTCAGGGCCGGTGCTGTGGTCGACAGGCCGTGCCGAGAAAGCCACCAGGCTGCCGTCGGGGGAGAACTCGGGGTCGCGACCGACTATTTCGTAGCCGGACAGGATCGCAACCGCCGGGGCCGCTCCGGAGGCCGTAGCCGAGGGCGACGCAGCCGGCGTTGCCGAGGCCGATGCACCCGGCGTTGCCGAGGGCGATGCAGGCAGTGATGCCAGGGACGACGCAGCCGGCGTTGCCGAGGGGCTGGGGCTGGGGCTCGCCGTTGGAGCTGCGGCGCTGGCTGTGGCCGAAACGGTCGGTGCCGCCGGCGACGGCGTGGCGGGTTGTGCGGTCGGGGTAGCGGCGATCGTCGGCTGTGGCGTCAGCTGGTCGAGCGAGACCGTCTGTGGCTGTGCGCCGAGCGGCACGATGGCGACCTTGTCGGAGGTCCAGACGGCGGCCCGGCTGGCATCCGGGGCGATCGCGGCCGAAACGGTCGAGTCGCTCGAAATGGACCCAAGGGTCTGGCCGGTCCCGTTGGCCACGGTGCAGCTGCCGTCCGTGGCGGCACATTGGGCAGAGTCACCTTTGATCACATATACGCCGTCGCTGGCGGCCATCCAGTAGGTCGTGCCGTCGACAACGGCCAGAGGCGCCTGCGGGCCGCCGGACGGCTGCCCCGACGAAGCCGTCCCGACAGCGATGGCGCCGCTCTGCGTGGAGCCGGGCGGAATGCTCGCGATCGGGCTTTGCACGATGAGCGAGGCGACCGCGGCCACGACCACGATCCCGACGGCGACGGCCGTGGAGATCAGCGGCCGCCTGCCGGCCCGGGTGGCCCGCACTGCCCTCGCGCTCCCCCGCGAACGCCCCGCCCGCGCCGCCTCGGCCCCGTCGAGCGCGGCTGACGTCCGAGCCCACAGGTCTCGCGGCGGTTCGGGCGCGGAGAGACCACGTAGCTCCAGGTGAACGGCTCGATACTCCTCGGCCACGGCCGCGCATCCCGGGCACGAGCCAAGGTGGCCGGCCAGCCACTCTGCGTCGCCCGGCGCCAGCTCCGTGTCGACCGATTCTGCCGCCAGCATGCGGGCCCGCCGATGAAGCGGATCGTCGGCCCCAAAATGACGCCTCGTCCCGGTGCTCATCGGCCGGCCCTCGGCCTGCGGCGGTTGTGCCGGCGCGGATCGCCCACCTGGGACTGCCCGGAGTACGCGGCGTCGATGGCGGCTTCGCGATCCTTCTCCCGGCGCTTCTCGTCGGCCAGCGCCTGGCGGAGGCTTTCCCGAGCGCGGGTCAGAAGAGCGCGAGCGGCCACGTGACTGATGCCCAGCGTGTCGGCGAGTTCGAGGCCCGTGAAATCGTGAACCTCGGCCAGCAGCAGAGCGGCTCGCTGCCGCTCTGGAATGCGCCCAAGCGCGCGGGCCAGCGGCCCCGAGAGCCGCATCTCCATGGCCAGGTGCTCGGCCGATGGAGCCGCTCCGTAGCTCTCGCCCACCCACGGCAGGAAGCGGATGATGCGACGGCGCCGCATCTCATCGAGGACGACTCGGTGGGCGATCTGGTAGAGCCACGCGCGTGCCTTGGCTCGATCCTCGAGAGAGTCCTGGGCCCTGTAGGCCTTGATGAAGGTGTCCTGGGTGAAGTCGGCGGCGACGTCAGCGTCGCGGACCATCCGGAAGATGTACGCGTAGATCTCGGCATGGTGGAGGGCAAACAGCTCCTCGATGAAGGTCCGGTCGGCCGACCCTTCCGATTCGAGGCTCACGCCGCGCCCCATCTGCCAGGTTGTCGTGTTGATGGACACTCTCTCGCCGCCGCAGGTGTACGGGTCAACAGCCAGGGGCGCGTCTCCTCGCGCCGGGGCTTCTTGACGGGGCGGCTACCTCCGCTGTGACGGCCGGGCACCGATCCCTCTCGTCTCATGGCGAGTCTGCGGCTCCCCCCTCGGGTCTGAAGCGCAACAACTCCTCGGCGGCCTCCTCCGGAGAGACCGGGTTGACCGGCAGACCCGTCCCCACTTCGAGCCCCGCGATCTCGCGAAGCCGCGGGTGGACTTCCCAGTGCCAGTGATACGTCGCGTCGACACGCTCACGAAGCGGAGCCGCGTGCAGGACGAGGTTATGGGGTGGGCCATCGAGGTGGGCCAGGCGCCCGAGCACCTGGCGGAGCGCCTCGGCCGTGGAACCGATGTCGGCGTCGCCCGCACCGCCGAAGTCGGCGGCATGACGGCGCGGCACGACCCAGATCTCGAACGGGGACCGTGAGGCATACGGTGCAAAGGCGACGCTGGCCTCGTCCTCCCAGATCATCCGCGTCCCGACGTGCGACTCTTCGCGGACAAGACGGCAATACGGGCACTCGCCCTCGCGGATCACGTAGCGCGCGGCGCCGCCGATCTCCTCCGCGACCCGGTGCGGGATCTGGGGCAGATCGTATAGATCGAGGCAGAGGTGGTTGGTTCGGGCGCCTGCCTGCGAACCCCAGTTCTGGACGACCTGGAGGTACTCGGTCTGGCCGACCTTCTGGGCGTCGACGAATGCCTTGCGGACGGCAGCGAGCATTTCGCGCAGCATTTCGGAGCCGACGGCCTGGATCGGCCGATGCTCGCCCGGTGGGGCCACGATCGTCCGCCAGCTGCCGGAAGCCCTCGACTGCGACATCGCGACCTGGGCCAGGCTGCGCTCCATTTCGCGGGCCTCGTCCTGCGTCCCGACGACGTGGAAGGCGTAATCCTTGAGGGTGCGCACTCGAATGCCGTCCCCGGGCGGCTGGGTGCAGTTCTGGCAGGTTGCCCCGTCGTCGACGAGCCCCGCCGCCACGGCGAAACGGCCGCGCTGGAACTGGCGGTCGACGACCGTCGCGACCCACCAGCCGGTGATGTCGTCGCGGCGCAGCTCGAAGAGCCCGGCTGGCATCAGAGACCACCGGGATCGGCAGCGGCGGGTTCGCACACCGCCAGGATCGCCTCGATCCTGGCCCGAGCCGCGGCCGGATCCCCGAGCGGCCGGGGGACGACGAGCAGGGCTCCAAGCGCCTCCGCCAGGGCGGCCGCGAACGCCGCCGCGGCACGAGCCACGGACTCCGTCGAGGGCTCGAGCGCTTCGCCGAGCTCCCGCGCGATCGACGTCGACCGCAGCCCCGGCAGGCCGCAGGCGTCGATCAACTCGAAGTCGGTGAGCCGGACCGTGACGTTCAGGGCGATGCCGTGGTAGCTCACGCCGTGCTCGATGCGGACGCCGATGGCCCCGATCTTGCGCGTTCCGTCGCCGCACCAGCAGCCCGGGTATCCGGCTTTGGGTTCGGCCGCGACGCCGAGCGCATCGCAGGTCCCGACAAGAGCGGCCTCGAGCGCCCGAACCAGCGGTCGAACGAGGAACCCTCGATCCGCCAGCCTCACGATCGGGTATGCGGTCAGCTGGCCGGGACCGTGGTACGTGACCTCGCCGCCGCGCTCGGTCTCGACCAACTCGATCCGGCGTGCCGCAAGGTCCGCGGCGCTCGCCAGCACGTGCGATGGGTCGCTGTGGCGGCCGAGCGTCAGGACCGGCTCGTGCTCGAGGAGGATGAGCTGGTCTCCGATCAGCCCGGCCGCCCGCGCCGCGACGAGGCGGTGCTGCAGGTCCCAGGCATCGCGATACTGAGTCCGGCCGAGCCACCAGGCGGTGATCGGCGCGGCCGAAACGGCGGTCGGGGACGGCGAGTCCTGCGCGAGGCGATCCATCGCTGCCACGATAGCAAACACAGATAACCTCGCTGCCGGTCCGTGGCGCTCGTCCCCATGCGCGCCGGTTCGGCAGGGCCGATCGAGGGCGTCCGAGAACGGCCCCTTGAGCCGAGGGACTAGAGTGCCTTGGGGACCCGGGCATCGATCCGGGGGCAGAGGTGGAGCATGGAGATCGCGCCGCGAATCCGCCGCATCGGCGGCAACAGCATCGTCAACGCCTACCTCGTCGAGGACGGGGGAGAGATCACGATCGTGGACGCCGGCTTGTCGGGGCTGTGGAACGACCTCCCGGCCGAGCTGGCCGCGATGGGCCGAACACTCGACGACGTCCGATCGATCGTGCTGACTCACGGACACAGCGACCATATCGGCTTCGCAGAGCGGGGCCGAACCGAACGGGGCTGGCCTGTTCGAATTCACGAGCTGGACGCGGCCCTGGCACGCGGCGAGGTGCCGAACCCGTCGAGTGGCAGCGGCCCGACGCGACCGCTCCCGATGCTCAAGTTCACCTGGTGGGCTCTGCGGCACGGCAGGCGGACCACGCCCCTGGGCGAGGTAGCCACGTACGGCGACGGTGCCACGCTCGACGTCCCCGGCTCGCCTCGGGTTACGCTCGTCCCGGGGCACACTCCCGGCAGCGCGGTTCTCTATTTCGCCGGCCACGACGCGCTGTTCGTCGGAGATGCGCTCTGCACGTACGCAGTAACCACCGGCCGAGCCGGGCCGCGGATCGCGCCGTTCACGGCCGACCCCGACCTGGCGCTGGCGAGCCTTTCGCGGATCGAGTGGATCGATGCGAGGCTGGTCCTGCCCGGGCACGGGCCGGCCTGGACGGGCGGCGCCGCCGGGGCGGTGCGGCTCGCGCTGCTGGCGGCTCTCCGGGCTTGACCCGGGTCGTGACCGAGGTGAAGCCGACCCTCGGGCGCGCCCGATCCTGAGAGCCGGCCGGCATCCGCCGCGCAAACTAAGAGGCGCCGCGTTCGCGGCGCCTCTTGTCGTTTCAGGTTGTGCGCCCCACGAGGAGGCGCTGCTGGGGCTAGTGCACGAAGTATCCGGTCACGTCGAAGACGAGATCGGTCGTGTTACCGGAGGTGGACATGTAGGTGGGATAAAGGTATCCGCCGGAGGCGAGGCCGACGGTCAGACCGTTGCCCTTGAT
>DASWZK010000130.1:0-19964 GCA_036404515.1 Candidatus Limnocylindrales bacterium | reverse complement strand
CTCGACCGGGAGCTCGACTGCGGGCGCAGACGGCCCGCTTTCGGGTTCAACGGACGGCTTAGCCGCGGGCTCCACGGCGCCTTCGACTTCGCCTCCGATCGCGCCTTCGGCCGCGGGTGCGACCGCTCGTACGACTTCGGGCTCGATCGCGCCTTCGGCCGCAGGTTTGACCGCTCGTACGACTTCGGGCTCGATCGCGCCTTCGGCCGGTTTCCGCTCGCCATCGACCGGCAACCGAACGACCACCGAAAGGCCGCCGAGCGCGCTCGGCCGGGCGATGACCGAGCCGCCCATCGCCTCCGCCAGACCGCGAACGACGGCGAGGCCGATCCCCGAGCCGCCTTCGGACCGCGAGCCCTGGCGACGGGGCGCCCGATAGAACCGCTCGAAGAGATGCGGCAGCGCTGTGGCTGGGACCCCCGGCCCCGCGTCGTCGACCATGAGCCAGACCTGGTCCCCAACCGCCTTCACCGAGACGCGGAGCCGCCTGCCCGACGCGTACCGCGCCGCGTTCTCGAGCAGGTTGGTCAGGATTTGATCCACGAAGATGGCGTCGACGTTGACGGCCGGCACGTCGTCCCCCGCCTCGATCTCCACCACGGACGGCGCCAGCGCCGGCTCAAGACGCTCGACCACGGGATCGACGAGATCGGCAAGGTCGTACAGCTCGAGCGAAGGGTAGAGCGCGCCGCCCTCGATCCGGCCGAGATCCAGCATGTTTCGCACCAGGCGGCTGAGCCGCTGAGCCTCGAGATCGATCGAGCTGGCGACGGCCCGGGCTTCCTCCGGCCGCCACTCGACGTCCGGATCCATCAGGTGTCCGGACGCGGCCCGGATGGCGGCGAGTGGCGTTCGGAGATCGTGCGATACCGAGTCGAGCAGCGCGGACTTGAGCGCGTCGCTCTGCCGGGTCACCTCGACGGCCGTCGCCTCGGCCGCAAGTCGATCCCTCACCACGGACTGCGCAAGCTGATCCGCGGCCGCGGCAAGGAGCCGCGAGTGGGACCGTCCTGGGAACGGGGCGCCCCGCTGTCGAGTGGCCCACAGTGAGCCGATCGTCTCCCCGCCCAGCACGATCGGAACGCGCAGGATCGTCAGCGGCTCATCATCGCGGGCCTGGCGGCCGCGGCCTTCGCGCGGTACGGCGCCGCCCTCGCGGGTGCTTACCGTCAATTCCCGCACGTGTGCCCAGCTCGGTTGGACATCCGCCGAGCTCGAGTGCAGCGTCCAGCGCGAGATCACGGCCGGACGAAGCTCGCCGGGCAACGTGTCGGCGACGACCCGCTCCTCCGGAATCGAAGCGCCCAGGCCTATCCAGACGCGGGCCATCTCCGCCTCGCGTACCAGCCTCGCTGCGAGCAGCGGCGCCGCCTCCAGGGCCGTCGCGGCCGTGGCGATGTCGCGGCTCATGGCGAACATCGCCCGGGCCTCCGCGCTGCGCAGCTCCGCCTCGCGCCGCCGCTGGAGCTGGAGCGCGCTCAGCCTGCCGATGGCGATGGCAACGACAAGGAAGAGCACCAGGTCGAGCCACTCATCCGGGGCCGCGATCGAGAAGGTGTAGAGAGGCTGGATGAAGAAGAAGTCGTAGAGCAGGAATGAGGCGATCGATGTCGCCACGGCCAGCCAGCTGCCGTAGCCCATGCCTACCGCCACGACGGCGAGCAGATACACAAGGGCGGCGTGCGACACGCCCAGCTGGGCATGGGCCACGGCCGCGAGGACGGTAGCCAGGACCAGGCTGACCACGGCCACCCCCAAACCCGCTGCGGAGGGCCGGTGGGGTCGGGCGAGAGTGAAGCGCGATCTGCTCAGCACTGCCCCATGGTAGGCCCGGAGCCATACTCCGGGGCGGTCGAGCAGGTTCCCCTGCCGAAGCCGCCATGCCAGGCCCAGCGACGGACGGCGAGCCGCCTGTGGATGAACCCTCGCTCTGGCTCCCAGGCGGTTCGGGATCGCCCCAGGGCTTGCTTAAGCTCCTTAGTCTCGTTCGACGGAGGCGCGCAGCCGGATGTCGCGGGAGGAGGCGCCGACCAGGATCTCGAAACGGCCGGGCTCGACGCGCCAGCCGGCGGCCTCGTCGTCCCAGTAGGCCAGATCCCGATCTTCCAGAACGAGTAAGACGTCGATGCTTTCGCCGGGCACCAGGTGAACGGCTGCGAAGCGCTTTAGCTCGCGCGGCGGGCGCGGGACGGAAGACTCCACATCGGCGACGTAGACCTGGACGACTTCCTTGCCGGCCCGAGTTCCGACGTTGCGCAGCCGAACGCGCAGCTGGGCGGAGTCGCCCTCGGGCAGGCCGTCGGCGAACACCTCGAGCGACTCGAACTCGATGCGGGCGTAGCTCAGGCCGTGCCCGAAGCAGAACCGCGGCTCGATTCCGGCGGCGTCGAAATGGCGGTAGCCCAGGTTGATGCCCTCAGCGTAGACCAGCTGCTCCTTGTCGCCCGGCGAGGTGGTGAGCGCGGGATAGTCCGACTCGCGGGCGGCGATCGTGACGGGGAGACGGCCGCCCGGATCCGACCTTCCGAGGAGGACGTCGGCGAGGGCGTTGCCGAACTCCTGGCCCGGCAGCCACGCGTAAAGGACGGCGGCCACGCGATCGGCCCAGGGCAGATCCATCGGGCAGCCGGCGTTGACGACAACGATGGTCTTCGGGTTGACCGCGGCCACTCTCTCGACGAGCTCATCCTGGCGGCCGGGGAGCTTCACGGTCCTGCGGTCGCGACCCTCGGATTCCCACGCCTCGTCGTTGCCGACGACGACGATCGCCGCATCGGCCGAGGCGGCCGCGGCGACGGCCCGCTCGAGCTGATCGGTTGGCTGCGGCGAACGGCAGCCGATGTTCAGCTGGTACGGGGCATGGATCGCCGAATGGAGTTCGGCCTCGACCAGGATCGGCTTGCCGGCCTGCAGCTCGAAGGTCGCGCCGTCCTCCCGGCCCTCGAAGAGCGCGGTCGGGATGTCGGTGGCGGGTGGGGCGTCCCACAGGTCGGCGGCGATGGCGCCGTCCACCTTGAGCCTGCGGCCGCCGAAGCCGCGGAGAGTGACCTTATGCGCGCCGCTCTCCGCCGGGGTCAGCCAGCCGGACAGGCGGACTGCGAAATCGTCCTCCTCCACTCCCGCTGGCAGGTCGCCGAATACGTGCAGCTCGCTCGAGTCGACATGCCAGCTCGCGACCGGTTCGCCGGTCGGATCCTGGCCCCGCCAGAACTCGACGGTGAGGCCGGGCTGGCCGTGGAGGTCGCGCACTTCCATGGCGGTGAGGGGCGGCAGGAAGCGATCGATCCGGCAGCCCGGCTCGTTGACGATCTCTACACCCGGAAGAGCGGCCCGGAGCCCGTCGAGCGGGGACACCGCCGGCGGAGCGGAAATGTGCGCCGCGCCGCCCCCCTGGATGCATGGCCGGGCCGAGTTGGGCCCGATGACCGCCAGTTTGCGGATGCCGGCCGGCGCGAGCGGCAACGTCCCGTCGTTGGTCAGCAGCACGAACGACTCGGCTGCGGCGCGACGAACCAGCGCGGCAGCTTCGGCATCGGAGAGGTGCCAGGGCTGCGTGGGATCGAGCGTTGAGCCGGTGCCGGGCTGGGCGGCCGCGGCGTCGCTCGCGGTCCGGGCGCCCTGCGCACCTTCCGCGGCCAGTGCCCCGACGCGCGCCGCGAGCAAGAGCAGCCGTCGAGCCTTGTCATCGAGGATCGCCTCGCTCACGTCGCCCCGACGGACGGCCTCCGCCAGGGCCGGGCCGAAGAAGCGAGGAGGTCCGGGCATCTCAAGGTCCAGGCCGGCCACCGCCCCGGCCACCGTGTCGTCGGCGGCGTGCCAGTCGGACATCAAGACGCCGTCCCAGGCCCACTCGCCCTTCAGGATCTCGCCGACGAGATGGCAGTGGTCGGCGCAGTGGATGCCGTTCACCCGGTTGTACGCGGCCATGACCGACCACGCCCCGGCCCGCGCGGCCGCTTCAAAGGGGACCAAGTAGACCTCGCGCAGGGTCCTTTCGTCGACCCGGCAGTCGACCGACGTTCGGTGCGTCTCGGACTCGTTAGCGACGTAGTGCTTCGGCGTGGCGGCCACTCCCGCCGATTGCATCCCCTCGATGTAAGCCGCGCCGAGCATGGCCGCCAGCACCGGGTCCTCGGAATAGGCCTCGAAGTCGCGGCCGCCCAGCGGTGAGCGGACCAGGTTCAGCACCGGCCCGAGCATGTAATGGATGCCGGCCCGCCTCGCCTCAGCGCCGATCCTGGCGGCGACCTCGCGCACCAGGTCCACGTCCCAGGTCGCGCCGAGAGCAGTGCCGCAGGGTGTGCAGGTGGCGGTCGAGCCCACCGGGAAGGTCATGCCGCGGACACCGTTCGGGCCGTCCAGGGTGAGCATCGGTTCGAGACCGATCGAGGGCGCGCCGGACGCGTGCCAGGCGTCGATCCCGGCCGTCAGCCCCGCCTTCTCTTCGATACCGAGCCCTCTGACGAGCCCGTCCAGGCGTTCGAGGCTGATCGGGGTGTCGGGGGCGGAGCGGTCGACTGGCTTCATCTCGTCCTTCCGGGCTTGGGCACGCGGAGATCGTAGCCGAGTCGAGGTGTGGTCACCGCCGCGGTCAGTTCGGACCCTATATGGACGCACCTGCAGGCGCGCCGCGGCCGGGCCTGCTCCCCCTGGCCGGCCCGACGGCCTCCTAGAATTGCGACGTGTTGCCGTGGCTCCTTCTGTTGCCGGCGTCGGCCCGCGGTTGGCTCGCGCGGATCCTTGGTTTGCGCTGGGCGCGCATCGGCAGCTTCGATCTGGCGGTGCCGGCGGCGATTGCCGTTGTCGTCGGGTACGCGGTCCCGCAGCTGGGTCGAGACATCGGGGGCGTCCCATTCGGAGTGGCATGGATCGTCGCCACGGCGGCGATCGTGACACTTCTGCTGCTGCTATCGCGCCGGCCGCACGCTGCCGCCTCGGCAGCCGAAGCCGGCCCTTCCGCACTCGGCCTGACCCTGGTCGTGGGGATCGTGGTGTCGTGGATCCTGTACGACGTCCTCTACTGGTCGCAGACGATCCACCTCTACGACCTGGACGTCTACCTCGGCTCGGCCTCGCGCTGGCTCGACGGCGGGCAGCCCTACATGACGGCAGCGGTCACGACCTGGCCGACGAGCGCCGGCGTCGACTTCTTCCTTTATCCCCCGCCGTTGCTGCCGGTTTTCGCCGCGCTGTCCCGGTTGCCCGAGGGCTTCGTCGCGGCCGGCTGGGTCGTCTTCCTCGTCGCCTGTGCCTACAAGTCGTTCCGGTTCCTGGGTCTGCCTCGCATCTGGAGTGTCGCCCTGCTGGCCTTCCCGCCGGTTGCCATCGGGTTCGAATCGGGCAACGTCGCCAGCCTGACCTTCCTTCTCTTCGTCGCGTCCTTCAGAGCCGGGGGCGCGCTCGTCGTGGAGGGCCTGTTCAAGGTCCAGACCGCGCTCCCGGCGTTGTGGCTGATTCGGGAGCGGCGATGGCGCGGGATCCTGGCCGGCGCCGCGGTGCTTGGCGCGATCGTCCTGGTCACCTTGCCGCTGGTGGGCCTGGACTCGTGGCGGGCATGGTGGGATGGCCTGGGCTACCGCGCGGCGTCTCAGGCGGCCGTGCCCTCCCTCTTCGGATACTCCTATGCAGGGGCCCTGTCGGCAGCGGTCTTCACGGCCCTCGCCGCGGCGTTCGTCGGCCTGGCCCTGCTCTTCCCGGGAAGATCCGGCCTGGCAGCCCTTGGCCTGGCCTCGATCTTCGCCTCGCCGTCGCTGTGGCCGCACGGCTTCGTCTTCGCCCTGCCGGCGCTGCTCATGCTGGAGAGCGGCACCGCCGTCTTGATGCTGCTTGGCGCGGGCGCCTTCGGACCGAACATGTGGCTTCTCTTCGGCGGTGCCTGGATCGCGGTCGTGGCCGCGCGGAGGCTTCCGTCGGGCTCACTTCACCCACTGGCCGGAACCGACGGGCCCTGGCCGAGTCCGACTGCACCATGTCCGACGAGGCGGTCGATCCCTCCTAGCGTGAAGGTGAGCGCCGCCGGGCCGATCGACTAGACTCGCCGAAGCCGGGAGCGGAGGCTCGGCGGCCGGTCCCAGCACGCGAGCGGCCGATCCCTCAGAATTGCGGGCGCGTTGGGCAGCGGCGTTTCGCCCGACCCGACCCGGCAGGGGGACGAATGACTCCGACCACCACGCGCTCGAAGTTGAAGTCGATCGCGCACCGCCTCAGCACGCTCCGAAAGCCACCGGCCAGCCCGCACGAGACCCGCGGTGCGAGCATCGTCCGGCCCGTCGTTTTCGGCGCGACGGACGGGCTCGTGTGCAACCTGTCGCTGATCATGGGGGTAGCCGCTGCGGCGAGCGAGGATCCCCATTCGATCGTCATCGCCGGCGTGGCCGGTCTGCTGGCGGGCAGCTTCTCGATGGCGGTCGGTGAGTACGTCTCCGTCCGATCGCAACACGAGCTGCTCGACTACCAGATCGAACTGCAGCGCCTCCAGCTCCACCACACGCCCGACCAGGAACGAGACATCCTGCGCGAGATCTACGAGGCCAAGGGTCTCTCGAGCCCCGAGGCGAATCTCATGGTGAAGCGAATCATGAATGACCCTGAGCGGGCGATCGACACCTTCGTTCGCGAGGAGATCGGGCTCTCGGCGGAGACCATGGGCTCGCCGGTAGCGGCCGGCCTGGGATCGTTGTGTGCGTTCGCCCTCGGCGCTTTCGTGCCGCTGCTGCCGTTTCTCATCTTCGCCGGCACAGCAGCCTTCGCGGCGAGCATCGCCGCGTCGGGCCTGGCTCTTTTCGCCGTCGGGCTGGGTGTGAGCCGACTGACGCACCGCCGGCCCATCTGGACGGGAATCCGGCAGGCCGGCCTGGGTGGGCTCGCGGCGGCCGTTACCTTCGGGGTCGGATCGTTGCTGGGAACGGCCGTTCACTAGAACCGGGGCCCCAACCCTGCGCAGCCGTGCCTTCCCGGAAGTTCATGGCGCGGCCCTTGGAATCGCATTTCGGCCGATCCCGGCACAGGCGGTATGCTGGCGCGCATGCCAGCCCGACTCTATCCCGCCGCGCAGCCCCTGGTCGTCGTCACTGCCGCCGACGCCGCCGGTTCGGCGGACCCGGCCCTCACCCGGCACAAGGCCGAGCTGTACGCGGACGCGGTCAGGCACCACGGCGGCAACGCCGTTCTCGTCACCTCGGCCACGCCTGCGGCGGCACGCGACCGGCTCTTCGGGGAGATGGCCGGGCTGCTGCTGACCGGCGGCGCCGATATCGACCCCGCCCTTTACCACGAGCCGGCGGCCGGCGCGACAGACCTGGACCCCGCGCGCGACGAGCTGGACGCGAGGGGCTGGACCGAAGCCGAGCGACGGTCCGTGCCCGTCTTCGGCATCTGCCGCGGCCTGCAGGCCATCAACGTCTTCTCGGGTGGCAGCCTGATCCAGGACGTGCCCGACCACGGCGGCACCCCCTATGGCCAGGGTCCGGCCCACAGCCACAACCTGGAGATCGACCCGGACAGCCGGCTGGCCCGCGCGCTGGCCGAAGGCTCTGAGGAGGGCCTGGCAACGACCGACGAGGACGACGCCACGATCGAGCTGACGGTCAACACGTACCACCACCAGGCCGTCGATCACACCCGGCTTGCCCCGGGCCTGCGGGCCGTGGGCTGGGCGGCCAGCGGAGCCGGCCGCCTGGTCGAGGCGCTGGAGAGCCGCGACGGTCGCTGGGTCGTCGCCGTGCAGTGCCACCCCGAACGGACGGAGTCCACGCCGGACGAGTTCGACGGCGTGTGGGAAGCCTTCGTCCGCGCCGCCCGCGAGTTCGCCGCGCCACCGAACGCCTGACCCTCGCAGTGCTGCCGTGAGCGCCGCTCGCGCCGCGGCCGGTGACGCTATCGTGTCCGGGTCAGTGGGACGTTCTCAGCGTCGACCGCGGGCGCATTACCCGCCACGGAGGACTGGCGGAGGAGGTCTTCGGTGTTCGTTCCCCTCTCGGTGCTCGAGTTCCGCGACCGGGCAGAAACCTACTACGGCGACAAGGTCGGGGTGATCGATGGCGACCATCGCTTCACCTACCGTCAGTTCGGTGAGCGAAGCCATCGGCTGGCCAATGCCCTCGTCGAGCTGGGTGTCCGGGCGGGCGATCGGGTCAGCTTCATCACCTACAACACCCACCAGCTGCTCGAGGCCTACTACGGCGTGCTCGAAGCCGGGGCCGTGCTCAACCCGATAAACATCCGGCTGACGCCCAAGGAGATCGCATACATCCTCGGCCATGCCGGCTCGAAGGTTGTCTTCTTCCACAAGGACTTCAAGCCACTCGTAGAGGCGCTGATCCCGGAGCTGCCGAACCGGCCGCGGTTCGTGATCATGGAAGGGGCCACGGACGGTGTCGCCTCGGACGAGTACGAGGCGCTCCTGGCCGGCGGCTCGACGGACCCTCTGAAGCCCGAGATCGACGAGAACTCCATCGCCGAGCTCTTCTACACCAGCGGCACGACGGGATTCCCCAAGGGCGTGGCGATGACCCACCGCGGGCTGTATCTGCACAGCTTGTACTCCGAGATCGCCCTTGGCTTCACCGAGGACGACGTCGTCCTGCACGTGGTGCCGCTCTTCCACGTCAACGGCTGGGGCGTGCCCCATTTCCTGACGATGATCGGCGGCCAGCACGTCATGCTCCGCAAGTTCGAGCCGCTGGCCCTCATCCAGGCGATCGAGCGCTACCGGGTGACCCGCGTCCTGGCGGTTCCGGCGATCTTCAACGCCGTCCTCCACCACGCCGACCGGGCCAAGCACGACCTGTCGAGCCTCAAGCAGGTGATCATCGGTGGTGCGCCATCCTCGCCGACATTGATCGACGGCCTGGAGGAAGAGCTGGATGTGCAGGCCATCGCCGGCTACGGGCTGACCGAGACGTCGCCGATCCTGACCATCGCTACGCCTCGGAGCTTCCTGACCGCGTCCGAGACGCCGGAGAAGCGCCGCCTCCGGCAGTCGTGGACGGGCTGGCCGATCCCCGGCATCGGGCTTCGCGTCGTCCACTCCGACGGCCGCGACGTCCGAACCGACGGGGAGCAGATCGGCGAGATCATCGTCCGATCCAACACCGTCATGAGCGGCTACTACAACGACCCCGAAGCCACGGCCGAGACGATCCGCGACGGCTGGCTCTACACCGGGGACATGGCCGTCATCGACGACCAGGGTTACGTCCTGATCAAGGACCGCTCGAAGGACATCATCATCCGCGGCGGCGAGAACATCTCCTCGGTCGAGGTCGAGAACGCCATCCTGTCGCACCCGGCCGTCCTGGAGTGCGCGGTGGTTTCCGCGCCGGACAAGGCTCTCGGCGAGGCACCGGTCGCGCTCGTCGTCCTGAAGCCGGGTGAGTCTGCAACGTCCAAGGAGCTGCGCGACCACTGCAGGGCACGGCTCGCACGCTTCAAGATCCCGCGCGACATCCACTTCCGCGAGAGCCTGCCGAAGGGCGGCACCGGCAAGATCCTCAAGGCCGAATTGCGCGAGCCGTTTTGGAAGGGACACGACGCGCGCGTCCAGTAACCCGAGACGACATGCCCGCCGACCGGGGGCGACCGACCGGGGGCGACCGACCGGGGCGAGCAGGAGGACGAAGGCGTGCTGTTCGATCTTCCCCTTACCGAGTTGCGGACTTACAAGCCGGACCGCGAGGAGCCCGACGATTTCGACTCCTTCTGGACCGACACGCTGGCGGACGCCCGATCGCATCCCCTGGAGCCGCAGTTCGAGCCGGTCGACGCGGGGCTGACGACGATCGACGTGGCGGACCTGACGTTCGCCGGCTTCGGCGGCCAGCCCATCAAGGGCTGGTTCCTGGCGCCCCGCGACGTCGCCGCTTCGCCGTTCGCCAAGCACGGCCGGCTGCCGTGCGTCGTCGAGTTCATCGGCTACGGCGGAGGCCGCGGCCGGCCCCTCGACTGGCTGACCCCGCCGAGCGCCGGCCACGCCCATCTCGTCATGGACGTGCGCGGCCAGGGCAGCGCCTGGCTGGCCGGCGATACACCGGACCAGGACTCCAGCGCCGCCACGGGCCAGTTCCCGGGCTTCGTCACGCGCGGCATCGCGGACCCGGAGACCTACTACTACCGCCGGCTCATGACCGACGCCGTACGGGCCGTTGAGGCTGCCCGGGCTCATCCGCTCGTGGATCCGGCCCGCGTCGCCGTCACCGGCGGCAGCCAGGGCGGCGGCCTGGCACTCGCCGCGGCGGGGCTGGCGCCCGAGCTGATGCTCGCCATGCCCGACGTCCCTTTCATGTGCCACTGGCGCCGCGCGACCGAGATCACCGACGGCGACCCGTATCAGGAGATCGTCCGCTACTGCAAAGTCCACCGCGACCTGACCGATCGCGTCTTCCGCACGCTGTCTTACTTCGACGGCGTGAATTTCGCCGCCCGAGCCAGGCCGCCGGCGCTCTTCTCGGTGGCCCTGATGGATACAACCTGCCCGCCCTCGACGGTCTTCGCCGCGTACAACCACTACGCCGGACCCAAGCAGATCGAGGTCTACCCGTTCAACGGCCACGAGGGCGGCGAGTCGATCCACGTCGAGTTGAAGCTCCGCCGCCTCGCCGCCGCCGCACGAGGCTGAGGCTCGTGAGTCGCCGGAACGCCTGGCCGGCGATCGGGGCGCTGACGGCGATCGTCGCGGTAGCCGTTCTGCTCCGCTTCGTGGATCTCGCCGCGAATCCCGGTGGCCTGTACGGCGACGAGGCAGCCGAAGGGCTCGACGCGGCACTGCTCCTCCACCAGCCCGGCTTCCATCCCGACTTCCTGGTCTGGTTCCCGGACGACGCCGGGCGCGAGGCACTCTTCGGGTACGTCGTGGCCGGAGCGTTCTGGCTCTTCGGGCAGTCGGTCCTGGTGTTGCGGGCAACGGCCGCGGCCTTCGGCGTGGCCGGCGTGCTCGGCATCGGCGTCCTGGGACGCCGCTTCGGCACGTGGGTCGGGATCGTCGGGGCGGCCTGGGCTGCCGGGTCGCTGTGGCTGGTCTGCGTCAGCCGCGACGGCATGCGCAACGCAATCGTGCCGGTCTTCGGCGCGGCGGCGCTGATCGCCCTGCTGTGGTGGGCCAAGGGGCCGAGCCGGCGGTCGGCGGCGGTCGCGGGGGCGGTAACCTCGCTGGCGGCGCTGTACACGTACCAGCCGCTCAAGCTGCTGCCGGTCTTGCTCGTGGTCTGGTTGTGGTGGCTCCGCCGGACCGATCGCGAGACGTACCTGCGCCTGCGCGCCGGGCTGGTCCCGTTCGCCGCGGCATTCCTGGTCGTAGCCGCCCCGATGATCGCCGTGGCGGTCACCGAGCCGGCGAACTACTTCGGCCGGGCGGCGACGACCAGCGTCCTCAATCCGGGCGTGGCAGCGGACAGCAACCTGCTGATCCACGTCCTGCGCACGCTGGCGGCCTTCGGCCTGACCGGCGATCCGAACCCGCGCCAGGACGTTGCGGCGCTGCCGCTGCTGCCGCTGCCACTCGCCGCGGTGGCGGGGTTTGGAGTGGTGCGGCTGTGGCGGATGCGTCGCGACCCGAGCCATTCCCTGATCCTGCTGGCACTGCCGGTCTTCCTGCTCCCGCCGCTCATCGCCACGGAAGGCGGATCGCCCCACTTCCTGCGGATGCTGGGCCTGGCGGCGCCCATCGGAGTCGCGGTAGGTCTCGGAGCCGTTGAGCTGGTCGAGCGGGTCAGAGGACGCTGGGGGCGCGCGGCGGAGAGCACGGCGATGGTCGTCGTGGCGGTGACCCTGACCGCAGTCGCCGTCTGGAGCGGGTGGGCGTATCTCACCAGGCCGGTCGCCGACCGCTACCAGGCCTTCAGCTATCCGATCGTCTCTCTCGCCGATCTGGCGGCCGACAACCCCGGCTCGGCAGTCGTTCTCGACGACTACTCGGCCATCGACGTCCGTTTCCTCGACTTCAGCCGGCTGCCGACGATCGTCGCACCCGGGACCTCGATCTCGAACCCGGCCTCCTACTCGGAGATCCTTGCGCTGAGCCGGGCCGACCTGGTGAATGCGCTCGGGACCGAGCTTGGCGGGCTCGCCGTGCCGGTCGCCTGGGATCCGTCGGGAGCGCCGAGCGTTTGGGCGGTGGTTCCGTGAACCGCGTCAGGCGCCCCCTCTTCGAGGCCGTGGCCACACGACTCTCCTACGGTCGGGCACTGGCCCTCGTAACCGCCGTCGGGGCGGTGCTGCGACTCCTCTTCATCGCCCGCCAGCCGATCGGCTACGACGAGGACTTCACGGCCGTCGTCGTCCACCAACCGATCGGGCGAATGATCGACATCGTGAGCCGGGACAGCGCCCCACCGCTCTTCTGCATCCTTGAACGCGCCGTCGTGGCGCTCACCGATCTGCTGGGCCTGGCGTCGTTCGGCGGCCCCGGCGGGCCGGTTGCCCTCCGACTCGTGCCCGTGCTGGCAGGGATCGCGTTGATCCCGCTGATCGCCGCCCTGGCCAGGCGCGTGGCCGGCGATGCCGCCGCCTTGTGGGCGGCGGTCTTTGCCGCGCTCGCGCCGACCACGGTCATGCTCTCCGACTTCGCCCGGATGTACAACCTGGCCGCGGCGTTCACCGTCGCCGCGGCGCTCTTGCTGTGGCGCGCCATCGAGAAACCCGGCCCGGTTCGATGGGCCGCGTACGTGGCGGCTGCCGCAGCGGCCGCCTGGACCGACTACTTCTCGGTCGTGGCGCTGGCCGGGATCTTCGCGGCAGCTATGTGGTTGCGTCCAGGGCGGCGCACGGCCGCCGTCGGTTTCGCGGCCACGGCCCTGGCGGTCGCGTCGCTCGCGCCGTGGCTGGTCGTGGCTCGAGCACAGTTCGAGCACGCGGACCAGGGATTCTGGGTCCCGCCGCTGAACCCCGTCCTGCTCGGCGGGACGCTCGCTCAACTGTTCATGGGGCCGCCGGTGGACGCGAGTGTGCCGTTCGGGCCGGCCCTGGTAGGCCTGCAGGATCTGGCCGTCGTGGCGGGGTCGGCGGCGCTGGTCGGGGCGCTCGTGGCCTGGCGGCATCTCGGCGCAGAGGGGCGGCGCGCGGTATCGTTCTGCCTCCTGGCCTCGAGCGGGGTCGCGATGCTGGCCGTAGTCAGCATCTGGCGGCCGATACTCGACGCCCGCTACGCCAGCGTCATGTGGCTGCCGCTCTTCGCCCTTGCCGGCGCCGGCCTGGCTGCCATGCCACGGCGCCTCGCGGTCCTGCTGGTGACGGCCGTCGCCGTGCCGACACTGGCCCTCAGCGCCGCCACCACTCATATGCAGACGTCGTCGCTCGTCCCGGAGCTCGATGCAGAGGTGGGCGCGCACGACCTGGCGGCCGCATCCTGGGACCGCTACCTGATACTGCTCGACGAAGCCGGCCCGGGAGTGCAGGCGCAGCTCCACGTCCTGACCGAGGGGAACCTGCCCTGGTACGTGGGGACGGCCGCCTACCCGCCCGGCGCCGTGATCCACGCCGTGCCACCCGACGTGATTGCCAATCGCGGGCGGGTCTTCTGGGTGTCCGACCCGGGTGTCGCTCCCCCATCGCTGCCGGCGGGTTACCACTCCCTCGAGAGCCGCTGCGTGATCCTGGTCTGCCTGACGATCTATGGTCCGGCCGGCGGCTGATCGACGGCCATGCGGCAACCACGGGCGGCCTGGCAATCGGTCATGATCGAGGCCGTCACGCAGGTCGGCCGCGACTGAGCGGCATCAGCCGGCGGAGGTCAGATGAGGCGGCGGCCGGTCATCTGGATCGCGGTCATCCTGTTCGGCGTCTTCGTCTACGACGCCGTGGTTCGGTCGCTGCTCGCCGGGCTGGTGACCCTGCCCTCGATTCCGGGCGGCCTGAAGGTTCTGACCGCCGTCCTGGCGCTCTTCAGCCTGACCCACTCCTGGTACTCGATCGGCGGCCGGCTGACGGCCGCGTTCTTCGTCCTGAGCGCGGCGATCGCGTGGGCGTACGAGCAGGTCGGCGTAATGACCGGCGTGGTGTTCGGCGCCTACCACTACACCGACTACCTGGGGGCCAGGCTGGGCGAGGTGCCGCTGCTCATCCCGCTGGCCTGGTTCATGATGATCTACCCGAGCTACGTGATCGCCAACATTGCCCTCGAGGGGCGGCCGATCGGGACGCCGAGCGGCGCTCGGGCGCTGGTGCGGCTGGCGGCCGTGAGCGCCGCCGTCATGACGGCGTGGGACCTGGTGATCGACCCGATACTCTCGGGGCCTTCGGTCAAGGCGTGGATCTGGGAGACCGGCGGGCCGTACTTCGGCATCCCGATCCAGAACTTCCTCGGCTGGCTCCTGACGACATTCACGGTCTACCTGGCGTACCGGGCCGTCGAACAGCGTTGGGCGGCGGGCGGCCCGAGCGACGCGGGGGGCGACGCGGCGGGCGGCCCGAGCGACGCGGGGGGCGGCGCGGTGGCGGGCGGCGCGGGCGACCTGAGCCCCGCGACCGCGGCGCTGCCGGTTGCCGCGTACGGCCTGATGCTCGTCGCCAACCTGCTGTCCGGCGTCGCTCCGGCCGGGCTCGTAGTCATCGGCCCGCTGGTCATGGGCGTGCCTCTCGCAGCCGTGGCCTGGCGGGCCACGCGGGGTGGCCAATCCACCGGCCCACGCCGTCGGTAGATTCCGCTGCGTGGGCGGATGGATCGATCGCGTGAAGTCGGACCCGCTGGCCGAACCGCCATGCGCACCAGGGCACGATGGCGATCGACATCGACCGCCCCGGACGGCCCAGCAAGTGGGTCATGCTCCGGGCCTGCCGCGTTCTCAAGGCCGTCGCCGAGGCGAGGTAGCGGCCCGCAAACTGTCGAGGAGGAACCGCTAGCCCTGTCGAAGGCCGAGGAAGTTCCCGTCCGGGTCGCGGAACCAGGCGCCGCGGGCCGGACCCATTTGCGCGATATGACCCGTCGTCTGGAGAGGCCCATCGGCGTAGTCGACGAACGCGACGCCCCTGGCCTCGAGGTCGCGGACCGCGGCCTCCACGTCGGTCACCTCGTCGGGATCGTCTTGCCGGGTGATCGTCGAGCCGCGGCAAGCGCGACACGAGCCACGAGGCTGTACGGTCGGGGCGGCGACGTCCGCCAGAGCGGGATCGAACGGGCGCTCGAACGGGCCCAAGGAGGCGACATGGCAGCAGCCGACGGACACGGCCTCGGCACGCGCGAAGAGCCGTGGCAGCTCAGGACACCGAGCGGCACGGCGGAGTACCAGATGTACCGCGACGAGGCGGCCGATCCGCCGGCGCTCGTCTGCACGGTCGGCCCCACCGTCCTCCGCTACCAGCTGCGCTGCCTCGACGACCTGCACGCGATGCTGAAGCGGCACGGCGACTGGATGACGCTCGGCAGCGCCGACGAGCAGAAACCCGCGGCCGACGGCACGGTCGAAGCCTGGGCGCGCTCGGCCGACAATCCAATCGGCGGCTGGTACGGCCTGAAGAAGGGGTTGCGCGGCCGGTTCGGGATGTACGTGCCGCCCCTCATGGAGGCCCTGGGCCTGGCCGAGGTCGAGCACAACCCGAAGAACAATCGGATGCGAGCGCTCTAGCTCCACGCGTCCGGCCGGAGTGCCTCAAACTTGACGGCGTGATTGCAATCCTCGGCGGACTCGGGGCCGCCGTCATGTGGGCATTTTCCGGCCTGACTTCGTCGCGATCGACGCGCCTCATCGGCGCCTCATCGAACCTCGCCTGGATGATGCTGGTCGGATTGGCGATCTCCACGCCGCTGGCGCTGGCTTCGGGGCCGGTGCCCCCGATAACGCCGGCCCTGGCCGGCTGGATGGCGACGTCCGGCATAACCGGCGTGGTGGGCCTGCTGGTCATGTACCGAGGGCTGCGGATCGGGAAGGTCGGTGTCGTCGCCGCGCTCGCCTCGACGGAGGGGGCGATAGCGGCCGTGATATCGGTGATCGCCGGCGAGCGTCTCACCATCCAGGCCGTAGCGATGCTGTGCGTCATCGTCGTCGGGGTCGCCACGGTGGCGCTCGCAACCGGCAACGATCCAGGATCGGTCGCGGCGAACGACGATCCGACGGCGAGCGACGATCCGCTGGCAGGCAACACCGCCGTGCCAGGCGCCAGCTCAACTTCGGGCAGCCTGTCGACCCGGATCGGCACCGAGCGGCAGGCCGCGATGTACGGGGCGATAGCCGCGGTCATCTTCGGCGTGAACATCTACAGCACCGCACAGCTCGGGCACAGCCTGCCGACGTTCATGGCCGTGATGCCGGTCCGCCTCGTCGGCGTCGTAGCCGTGTTCGTCCCGATGGCCCTGACCGGCCGCCTTCGGATGGTGCGCCCGGCGGTGCCGATGGTCGTTCTGATTGGTGCCCTCGAGGTCTTCGGCAACTCCTCCTACGTCATCGGATCCCGCGAGAGCATCGCCATCGCCGCCGTCCTGGCCAGTCAGTTCGCGGCCGTCGCAGCAGTGGCGGCGTTCTTCCTGTTCCACGAGCGGCTGTCGCTGGGCCAGCGCTCCGGCATCGTGGCGATCGCGCTGGGCGTGGCCGTTCTCTCGGCGGTCCAGGCCTGACCCGGGCCGGTCCGGCGCGCAACCTAGGACGCCACCTCGACCGACCGAGGGTGCGCCGATCACCGTCCGGGAGGCGCGTCGAAGCCTGAAGGGGTTTCTAACGCGCGCCGTTCAGCCCGAAGAGGCTAGGTTCAGCCCGAAGAGGCTGGACCGAACCTCACGTGGCCGCGGATGGAACCGCGCTTGGGGCGACTTTCTGGCCGCCAAACCCGTGACCGCGGCCGAAGCCGCCGAGGCTGCCCCCGCCTCCGCCGAAGCCGGGCTGGTCGTTCGGGGATGCCTGGACGCTCGTGGCGTTGAGTGAGCCATCGGCGTTGAGCGTGCCGCTGGCCGAGATCCGGTCACCGACCGCGACATTGGCGAGAGTTGCGGCGGTGACGCCGCGGACCGTGTACTTGGTCACGGAGGAGACATCGACCGTGACCGTCTTACCGGCCGTTGTCGTAACCACGATGGTCGTTGGCGTCTTGCTGGCGACGGTACCCATGACGGAGGATGGCGCGATCGTCACGGCGGTGGCGGTGAAGTTGCCGGCCGAGTCGACCGTGCCCTGGGCGGAGATCCGCACGCCGGCGACCAGGGCGCTCGCGGAGACTTTGGCGCCGGCCTCGGTGTAGGTGGTGGATCCGCTCAGCGTCAGCGTCTTGGAGGTGCCGCCGGATTGGGTGATAGTCACCGAGCCGGAGCCGACCGTCTTGACCGTCCCCGACGCGGTGGGCAACACGACCTGGATCGTGGTGATCTTGTAAGAGCCGTCGGACTGGCGAGCCTCACGGAAGTTGATCTGGTCGCCGAGCTTGAGGTCCCCGACCGCGATCGTCTGGCCGCCCTTTGTGATCGTCGCGCCGGTCGCGTCGATCGTCCGGGTCCAGCCGTCGCTCGTCTGCAGCGACAGGTTGCTGCCGTCGATCTTCGTGATCGTGATCGCGACTGCGCCGGCGGTGCTTCCGGGCGTACCCAGGGCATACCAGCCGGGCCCGAGTTCGGGATGACCCGGAATCGTCTGCGCAGCCTGGGCGACGGGAGCGCCGCCGGAGGTCGCGCCGATCGCGAACGCTACGGAGGCCACGCCGGCGAGTATCAGCGCGCCGACCGGGACGAGGACGAGCCAGCGCGAACGGGAAGTCGCCATTTCGAAGTACCTCTACTTGCCACCCGCCTTTCGACGGGACAGCCGGAACGCGGGTATAGGGACGACTGCCAACGTCCAGCCTTAGTGTTATAGCACCGTAATGTCAGTTAATCCTGAAACAGGCGCGGTCTTGCCGACTTATCGGCCGACGCGGCGCAAGCGTCGGTGCTCACCCGCACCAGAAAGATCCCGGCCCGGTCCGGCCGGTCGAGTGGCAGCGATCGGGGGCTGACATTGCGATGCTCACTTTCTTCGGCCATCGCCGCGGCGTACAGTGGTGTTCTTATGGCCGCTCTCGCTTATCTGAGAAAGTCGATCGTCCGCATGGACGACCCGGGGGACTCCGCCGAGGCAGAGGAAGCCGCCGTGCGGGCGATGGCCACTCGTCACGGCGATGCTGACTCCCTGGTTCTGCTCTCCGACTGGGACACGAGCGGGCGAGTCGCGGCCTCCAGCCGGCCGGGATACGACGCCCTGGTGACGGCCATCGAGAACGGAACCTGCACCGCCGTCTACTCCTACAGCATGAGCCGCCTCGCCCGATCGCTCTCCGAGCTGACGTGGCTGTTCAAGTCCTGTAAGGCTCGGAACATCCCGATTCGGCTCGACGCCGACCTGGTGGACACGTCTGCTGCGTCGGGGCAGATGACGGCCACCATCCTGGCATCGATCTCAGCTTTCGAGGCCGACGTGGCCAGCGAGAGGATGAAGGCAACGAGTCGAGCCAAGAGGGCTGCGAACGTCCGCATGGGCCCGCGCCTCTACGGGGACGGGCCGGCCGACGACCCCCAGGCGGTCCTGGCCGCGTATCGTGAGGCTGGAAGCTTCGGGGCGGCTGCCCGCCTTCTGACTGAGCGCCGGGTGCCTGTGAGGAGCGGCAAGCGCGGCGTGTGGTGGCCAAGGTCCGTGGAGATGGTCGTACGCCGCCTGGATCCATTCGTGCTCCCCAGCACGGTCAAGAAGGGAGTCAGGGCCGGACCGCTTCACTTCACCTTTTCGCGCCTGCTGGTCTGCCCCACCTGCGGCACGCGTCTGGGGGGCCAGCGGAACAAGAGGACCGGCCGGGTGCAGTACCTCTGCCGGCAACGTGAGGTCCGGCCTCACCCGCGCAGCGGGATAGCAGAGCATCTGATACTGCCGGCGATCAAGGCAGAGGCGGACCGACTGCGGAAACCTGAGACGGTGGAGCTGAACACCGAGGACGAGACCGAACTCGCCCAGCTCGGCCTGAAACGCGCCCGGATCATCGACACGTACACGGACGGTCTGATCGACAAGGCCGAGCGCGATCGCCGCATGGCGGCCGTGGTGGAGGCCCTGGACCGGCTCGCCGTCCGGCACGAACTCGCGGCCGTGCCGTCCATTGACTGGACCGGGCCGCCCGAACAGCTCAACGCCGTCCTCCGTCTCCTCTTTGAGCGAATCGACCTGGACCCCTTGACGTACCAACCGGCGGCCTACGCTTGGACCGTGTCGCAATGGAGATCGTAGAAGGGCCGGCGCTCACCCGCGCCGGAAGGGCCGATTGGTGACCGGATCGACCTCGAGCGCGTGAGGTTGCTGAAGAGACCGGCGGAACCCGAGCGGGGCAGTCTGGATGGGTTCGCCGCAATGGTCGTTGGCGACCAGGCGTGGTGCTCCGGATCAACAGGTTGCTCCACTGTATGGGCCATTCGGCCCTATCGATAGGTCATTTGGCCTATGTGCCTTAGTACTTCTGGGCTAAGCTAACGGGTAGCCCGCCAACTCGGCAGGGGGCTCAGCGGGGTAGTTGAGCCACCTGCTCCCAGACCTCCGAGAGAGATCTGGCGCGCCTGTTGCGCGACGGTGCTGCAGTCATCCGGTACTGGTGGAGGCCCTGGGAGCGGCTCGCCGCCAGGCACGACCCTGTCGCCGACGGAAGGGGGCGACCGCGGGGCTGAGACATCGGATGAGCTTGATCCACCGATGGGGCATGTGTCCCGACCGCACCCCGCATCGAGTGCAGCGAGCGGGGGCGACCCCACGAAATCAACCCTGCGGCCTTCTTCCGTGTTCAAGCACTGGAGGATCAACATCGAGTGACAGGCCAGGTACTCGACGCCCTGAATCAGCCCCTCGTATTCTTCCTGCTGCTCGTCGGGACCGGCGGCTTCCTGGTTGTCGGCGAGCTCCAGGCGATCGCGCGAGAGAGACGCCGGTCGGCCGGCGAGGGCGGCGCGACCGGGAGGCCGACCGCGGTCGGCTCGCCCGGGCCCGGAAGGCGATACCGCCTCGTCCTGCTCGCCGCGGCGGCGCTCCTGCTGGTAAGCG
>DASWZK010000129.1:0-1843 GCA_036404515.1 Candidatus Limnocylindrales bacterium | reverse complement strand
GGCCCGCTTGCAAGATGACGCCGAGTCGGCGATCTCCCTGATACGGCGAAAGTACGGTCTACAGGCTCGACTCCTGTATTGGTGGAACGCTCGCCAAGCCGGGAACGGCTGGGTCGGTCGCCAGGTCGGGATCGCCATTCGCCTGGATGGCTCGTAGGGCGGGCTTCAACAGGTGGCGTACGAGTGACTCGAACCGGCCGCGTAGGACGACCGCGAGGATACGCAGGCAGATGACGGTCAGCTGCCCCCGAGACGGCGAGTTCCACCATGACCACGTAGTGGACGGTGGCCAGCCTGTCGTCGGCCCTAGTTCGGGTGGCAGGAGGCCGAATCTGACGCGCCTACACTGTGAGGGTTTCGACCCGCCCTTAGGAGACCAGATTGGCCGGCAAGAAGAAGGACAAGAAGGACAAGAAGGGCAAGTAGCCCCGCGCGCCCAGTCAGCACCGATGGCCCCTGGATGAACGCCAGGGGCCATCACCGTTGTTGGCTGCCAGTCCCGATCTCGACAGCGTGGTCTGGCCGAGCGGTGCCCAAACGCCCAACACCATGCGCGGTTAGTGTTGTTGGGCAGCAACCACGCGCCGGCCGGTCCGCTCGCAGGCGACGAGCGGCCCATCGCGGGCCTGCGAACAGATCCGGCACCAGTACACCCGCCTTGGAGCCGTCGGCTATCGCGCGCTCCGTCAACGGAAGCAGCTTCATCGTGGGGAGGAGCGACGCGACGCTTTGGCCCGATGATGGCAGGATGGAGCAGAGGGTTGAAGGGAGCATTTCCATGGCCGAATTCGAGCAGCTGGTCGATCAGTTTCTGCGCCAGGAGTATGAGGAATCGCCGGTCAACGCCAGCAGTCTCGGGCTGATCGAGTACGACGACCGACTCGACGATCTCTCGGCCGAGGCCTTCGAGCGGCGGGAGGCGAGAGCGGCACAATGGCGGGGCCGATTCGCCGCCTTGTCGGATGCCGAGCTATCCGCCGACGAGCGCATCGATCGGGATCTGGCGGTCGCGATGATGACCGGCCGGACGATCATGGCCGACTGGACCGCCTGGCGTCGCGATCCCGTGGTCTACAGTGGGCCGATCACGGGCGGCCTGTTCGGCCTCTTCCTGCACCGCCTTCGGCCGGAACCGGAGCTCGTTGATGCGGCCATTGCGCGCCTGGCCCAGGCCCCTCGCGCGCTCGAGCAGGGCCGGGCCAACCTCGACCCCAAGCTCGCGCATCCACTCATCCTGGAGCGCGGCCGTGACGCCGCCCGCGGGGCGGCGCGGTACGTCCGCGATCTGCTCCCCGCTGAGGCGGGCACGGACCGGGATCGGTCGCGTCTCGCCAGCGCCGGAGCCGACGCGGCTCGCGCCCTGGACGACTGGGCCGCTTATCTCGACGAGCTCGCTCGCGAGGCGACCGGCACCTGGCAGCTGGGTGAGGGGCGCTACACCCGGCTGCTCCGGGAGCGGGAGGCGCTTCCCTATGACGCTCGCTCCCTGCGCGACCGTGGCCGAGCCGAATACGACCGCCTCTCGACCGAGATGCGCGAGTTGTCGCGCAGAGCTTGGGCCACCGACGACTGGAACACCGTCCTGGAGCGGTCGAACGACGATCATCCGAAGACGGAGGAGGAGATGCGCCGGACCTACGCCCACTGGACGGCGGAGGCCAGGTCGTTCCTCGTCGAGACGGGACTAACCACGATCCCCGACGGTGAGTCGTGCGACGTCCTGCCCTCGCCACCGTTCCAGCGCCCCCTGATCGGAGTGGCTTCATACATGCCGCCGCCCGCGTTTGCCTCGTCGCTGCAGGGCCACTTCTTCGTCCCTTATGCGCCGGACGGCGCCTCGCCC
>DASWZK010000128.1:0-15018 GCA_036404515.1 Candidatus Limnocylindrales bacterium | reverse complement strand
TATCACGACAGCAAGAACAAGCCGAAGCGCGTCTATCACAAGTATCCCGACTGCCCGGCGGGCGTTCGAATCGAGATTTGCCATCTCCGCGCGGGCGAAGGGAGTGGCCGCGACCTTTGCAAGAAGTGCGCGAGGCGGGCCACCACATAAGGCACCACCGAGGCCCAACAAGTTCGCCTTCGATAACCTGCCATTCACGGCTCAGCCCCTTGACGGGCAGACCAATTCTGTCGGCAATGCTTGGCCGCTGAATGATCTCTAGGGCAAGCAAGCCCGCTGTTCGGGAACCATGGAACCATACCTGCGCCCGTTTGGGGCTCCAGTCCGTGACGTTCAGATGCTCACGCCGCAGGGCATCAACGGCGACACGAATACCCGACCCTTTCATCGGAGAGCCAGCCTGTCACACTGCTGGTATTCTAGCGGGCGCGTTGTGTCAAGTATAAAACCCCGAGTTAGCTTGACAGGCTCACGCTGTCAAGTCTGCTTTACACCAAGGATGGCCTCGGCCGTGCGCGGTGCGCGTGCGATCCACGGCCAGCGGACGCTGCGGCCCGACGCCCAGTCAGCAGCGTACAGGTCAGGCGACCCAAGGCTGCCGCCGAGTCAATCGATAGGTCTCGGCGAAGAGGGCCGGTGCCAGGGCCACGACCGCCACGAGCAGCCAGTCGACGGCATCCAGAGGCGTGGCCTGAAAAGCCTGGCTCACTCCGGGCACGTACGGTATGGCAACCTGGACTGCGACGCAGCCGACGCCCCCGACGAGCAAGAGTGGATTGGGACGGCGCAGCAGCACCGGGTAGGCGAGGCTCCGGTTCGCGTTGGCTCGGACCACCTGGCCGACGACGAGAGCCGTGTAGGCGAGCCAGCGAGCATGCTCGAAGTCGGGGCTGTGCCCCTCCATCAAGACGAGGGCCGCCACGGCGCTGAAGCCGCCGGCAATGGCGATGCGGCCCAGGATCGTCCAATCGAGGAGCGGCTTCGTTCGCGGCCGGGGCGGCCGCTTCATCGCCCCCGGCTCCTCCGCCTCACCCTCGAATGAGACTGCCGTGAGCATGTCGATGAATACCTCGAGCCAGAGGATCTGGATCGGCAGTAGCGGCTGGCTGAAGCCCGCGATGGTGGCGATCAGGATGAAGCCGAGCATCGCCACGTGCGTCGAGATCAGGAAGACGAGCCCCTTCTGGACGTTGGCCACGAGGCGGCGTCCCTCCCGCAGCCCGTGCATCAACGTCACGAACGAGTCGTCACCCAGGACCAGGTCCGAAGCCTCTCGAGCCACGGCCGTGCCGCTGCCCATCGCCACCGCAACGTCCGCGTGGTGGAGGGCCGGAGCGTCGTTCACGCCGTCTCCGGTGACGGCGACAGTTCGGTTGGAGCGGCGGGCGACGTCCACGATCCGCAGTTTCTGCTCGGGTATGGCGCGGGCCACGATGTTGAGGCGGGGCAGCTCCGCAGCCAGCCGCTCGTCATCCCACCCGGCCAGCTCGGGGCCGGTTACGACATGCTCGTTCGGGAGCCCGGCTGCGGCCGCGATTGCCGCTGCAGTGGCGGGGTGATCGCCGGTCACGACCAGCGGCTGGATCCCGGCCTCCACGGCCAGGACCATGGCCTCGCGAATCCCCGACCGAATCCGATCGGCAAAGCCGAGGACGCCAAGCGGAAGCCAGTCCGTGCCGTCCAGACAGCGAGCAAGGAGCAGCAGCCGCTCGCCGGCCCCGGCGCCGGTCTCGATCAGCTCATGCCATGCGGTGCGCTCTTCGTCTCGCAGCCCGGCGCACATCTCCAGGACCGCCTCCGGCGCACCGAGGGCCAGCTCCTCGACGGAGGCGGCACCGTCGGAAGCGCGCCGGCGAGCCCGAGTTCTCGAGTACGGCCTCCCGTCGGCTACCGGCTCCGACTCCAGCAGATCGCCGGGGTCGAGGTCCAGCACGATCGCCTGCTCGGAGAGGAAGCCGAACAGCGAGCGGCTGAAGGAACCTGGCTTGCTTCCCGTTGCGACGCTCCAGGCATCTTCCTCGGCCCTGACCGCCAGGATCGCCAGCTCCACGACCCGGCCTCGATCCTCGACGACTCCCTGCGGCGTCCGTATCGTCGTCAGGGCCAGGCGGTTCTCCGTAAGCGTGCCGGTCTTGTCCGTGACGATCAGGTCCACCGACCCGAGCGTCTCCTGGGCGGACAGGCGCCTCACGAGCACGTTCATCCTCAGCAGCCGGTAGGCGCCGAGTCCCAGGACCACCGCCACGAGCGCCGGCGGCTCCTCGGGTATCGCCGCGATGGCCGCAGAAACGCCCGCCAGAATGTTCTTGCCCGGCTCGTTGCCACGCAGAAAGCCGAGGCCCACGACGATGGCAATGAGCCCGATCGCCGCGAACAACAGGATCCGAACCAGCCGATCCAGCTCTCGCTGGAGCGGCGAGCGGCGCCGTTCTCGGACCCCCAGGGCCGTCGAGATACGACCGAACTCCGTCGCCAGGCCCGAGGCCACGACAACGCCCTCGCCCCGCCCGGCCACGACCGCGGTGCCGCCGTAGGCGATAGCGTGGCAGTCGGCCAGCGCCGCGGCCTCCGGATCCGGCTCCGTCGTCCCGGGCTCGGGCAGCGACTCGCCCGTCAGGACGCTTCGGTCGAAGGCGATCGAATCGGCCCGTACCAGCCGCAGGTCCGCCGGTACGACGTCTCCAATCCGCAGCAGGACCAGATCACCCGGAACGAGCTCGCGCGTCGGGATGTCCTCTACCCGGCCGCCGCGTCTGACTCGAGCCGAGGGGGCGGCCGCCTCGCGCAGACTCTCAAGCGCCTTCTCGCCGCGGTACTCGGTGACCACGCCCGCGCCGACGATGGGAGCCAGGATCACCAGTACGAGCAGCCCGTCGCGAACCTCGTTCAGGGCGATCGCCAGGCAGCCCGCAACGAACAGCAGAACCACGAAAGGCTCTCGAGCGCCGTTCCAGAAGAGCCGCAGCAGCGACGTCTTCTTGACCGACTCAAGTTCATTGGGACCGAACTCGGCGAGCCGCGTCGAAGTCTGTTCAGGTGTGAGGCCAAGGGCCGGGTCCGTCCCGAGCCGCTGGAGAACGGAGTCCGCTGGAAGCTGTGCAGATCGACCCGACAGATCGAATGAAGAATCGGCGGAGCGCGCGCCGGGGCGCTCTCGGGCAGCGAGGTCCATGGCAACCAAGTGGTTCGAGCCGGGTCCGCTGCTCGGTCGTCACGCTCGTGGGCGCCCGCCCCGACGCCGCCCCTAGAATGAAGCATGAGCCAGAGTCCCGCAAACCAGCCAACCAGGATCAACGCGGACCGAGAGGCCGGCCTCGTAACGGTGGAGTGGGCGGACGGGCACCGCAGCGAGTTCGATGTCGTGGCGCTGCGGCGGCTATGCCCCTGCGCGTTCTGCCAGGGCGAAGCCGGGCGACCGGGCTGGCTGGACACCAACCCCACTCTCACCCCAGACCAGACGCAGCTGGTCGGGATGCGTCTCGTCGGCGCCTATGCGCTTGCGCCAACGTGGGCCGACGGCCACGACACGGGCTATTACGCGTACGAGGCGCTCCGCGCCAACTGTCCATGCACCGCCTGCACGACCGCGAGAGCTCGCGGCGCCTAGGCATCCAACCGGCCAACCCAACAGTCGACAAGCAGCTTTGGGAGGAGATCGAATGATCGTCACCACAACCCCATACGCGGCCGGATATCGCGTAACCGAGGCCAAAGGCCAGGTCTTTGGGCTGGTCGTGCGGAGTCGTGGGTTCGCAGGCAATTTCGCCGCGGGCCTGCGTTCGCTCGTCGGCGGCGAGATCCACGAGTACACCCAACTGCTCGAAGACACCCGACGCCAGGCCCTCGATCGAATGGTCCAGAACGCAACGCTGATGGGCGCGAATGCCGTCCTCTCGATGCGGTTCGACTCGTCCGAGATCGGCAATACGATGTCGGAGATCGTGGCCTACGGGACGGCGGTCGTGATCGTGCCCGACGCCAACGACGAACGCCCGACCGCCGAATAGGCCTGGCTGCACGCCCGGACGAGCGGGACTGCGACCTCGATAGTATGCGGACAGAACGCTCCGGCTTCGAATCGCCCGGCCGCTGCTACCGGCTTTCGTCGCGCGCGTCCGAGGCAACGTGACAGGGCTGATCCAGTGAGACACCGATGCTCCAGCAATCGATTCGATTCATCGCCTTCGGTATCGCCGCGCTTATGTTCCTGGGCGGATTGACCGCGGTCAGCCTGGGTGGGTCCTCGGCGGTTTCAGGCGTGTTGGCCGTCGCGATCGCTGCCGCGATCATGGTCGTGGCGGTGCTCCAACGGTCACGCTATCGTTCCGACGCGGCGGAGCGCAGCGACGCCTCACCCGGGCCCGGCGGTGGTGAGATCGGTGCCATGGACCCTCGTTTCGTGCCCACGAACGAGGTCTTCGGCGATCCAACCAGCCGGCGGGTGATGCGCGTTTTCGTCGATCCGCGCACCGGCGAGCGCCGCTACCGCGCCGAGGGTTAGAAAATAGCCCTCGAGTCAGGGCGCATGCCTATTGCGAACCTGCGCCCACTGTCGAGAATGGGCCGATACACTGCGCTGCCAGTGAATCAACCGCGTTGAGGCGTCCCCAGCACACATGACCGCGATCATAAGAAGGACCGCCGCCAGACCGGCGCCCGCTCCGGGCGACGCCGGTTCCGCGTTCCCGTACATCAACCGCGAATTGAGCTCGCTGGAGTTCAACCACCGCGTCCTGTACGAGGGCAGCGACGAGCGGAATCCGCTGCTCGAGCGGGTCAAGTTCCTGGCCATCTTCGCCGGCAACATGGATGAGTTCTTCCAGATCCGGGTCTCCGGCCTGATGGAACAAGCCGAGGCCCACGCGGTCCCGTCCACGCCGAGCGAAAAGCCCGCCGCCGAGCAGCTGGCGGCTATCCGAAAGCGCTTCCGCGAACTGCTGGTCGAGCAGCAAGAGATCTTTGAAGGAGTCTGCTCCGCCCTGGGGGCGGCCGGCATCGACATCGTCGAGTATGACGAGGTACCTCAGCACCACACGGCCCTCCGAGAGCGCTTTACCGACGAGATCTACCCGGTCCTGACGCCACTGGCGGTCGACCCCGGTCATCCGTTCCCGTATATCAGCACCCTCAGCCTGTCGCTGGCGATCCGAATGGAGGACCCGGAAGAGAAGGAGGAGCGATTCGCCCGGGTCAAAGTGCCGCCGCTCCTACCTCGCTTCCTTCAGATCGAGCCGAACAGGTTCGTGCTCCTGGAGCAGGTCATCGCCGCCAACCTCGACATGCTCTTCTCGGGCATGACCATCCTCGAGACCCACCTGTTTCGGGTCACTCGCGACGCCGACCTGGAGCTCCAGGAAGACGAGGCCGACGACTTGATGCTGGCCCTCGAGGAGGAGCTGCGAAGGCGTCGCTTCGGCGAGGCGGTGCGGCTCGAGGTCGAGAAGGCGATGCCGGCTTCGATGCGCCGGATCCTCGAGAAGGGGGTCGGCGTCGACTCCGAGGACTGCTACGAGATACCCGGCATGCTCGACCACACGGGCTTGTGGCAGATCGCCGGGTTGGACCGGCCCGATCTCAAGCTGCCGACGTACTCGCCGATCGTCCCGCCGCGCCTGGTCCCACCAGACGAAGACGAGCCTGCCGATGTCTTCGCGGCCATCCGCGACGGCGACATCCTCGTCCACCACCCGTACGAGAGCTTCGCCGCCTCGACCCAGCGGTTCATCGCCCAGGCGGCGGCGGACCCCGAGGTGCTCTCGATCAAGATGACTCTCTACCGGACGAGTGGCGGCTCGCCCATCGTGCGGGACCTGATCGCCGCGGCTGAGCTCGGGAAGCAGGTGGTGGTCCTCGTCGAGATCAAGGCCCGCTTCGACGAAGAAGCGAACATCGTCTGGGCCCGCAAGCTGGAGCAAGCCGGCGCCCACGTCGTCTACGGTCTGGTCGGCCTCAAGACGCACTCCAAGACATCGCTCGTGGTCCGCCGCGAGGGCTCGACTTTGCGGCGGTACGTCCACATCGGGACCGGCAACTACAATCCCGGCACGGCCCGGCTGTATACCGACTTCGGCCTGCTGTCGTGCCGGCCCGAGCTCGGGGCCGACGTCAGCGACCTCTTCAACGTCCTCACCGGCCTGTCGCGCCAGCGCGACTTCAGGCGGCTGATCGTAGCCCCGATGAATCTCCGCACCTGGATACTCGACATGATCGGACGCGAGACTGACCACGCCCAATCCGGCCGAGAGGCGCGCATTGTCTTGAAGCTCAACTCGCTCGTCGACCCCGCCTGCGTCGCCGCTCTGTATGCCGCGTGGCAAGCCGGCGTCCAGGTCGACTTGATAATCCGCGGCATCTGCTCGCTGTGGCCGGGCTTGCCGGGAGTAAGCGCGGGAATCCGCGTCCGATCGATCGTCGGCCAGTATCTCGAGCACTCGCGTGTCTTCTCGTTCGCCAACGGCGGTCGGCCCGAGCTGTATATCGGCTCAGCCGACCTGATGGAGCGGAATCTGGATCGCCGAGTCGAAGCGCTCGTGCCCATCGAGGACCCGGAGGCTCGCGCTCGGATCGAGGCCGTGCTCGCCGTCCTGCTGGCCGACGACCGGCGGTCGTGGCAACTGGGCGCCGACGGCACCTACCATCGGACCGAGGAAATGAACGCCACACCGGGTACCATCGACGCGTTCGAGACGCTCAAAGACCAGGCGACCCAAATGGCGGCAGCGACGATGGCACCCCCTCACCGGCCACGAGCCGGTTCCGGCTCGCTTGATCCCAGGGCATAGTCCTCCACGGACAGGAGAGTCATGGCCACGGGCCGGAAGATCGAAGTCGAAACGAAATTCCAGGTGGCGACGCCGGGCGGAGCCGATCGATACTTGGTCGCGCCCGAGCTCGGCCTATTCACGCCCGACGGGCCGGTCAGGTCCGAACGGGTGCAGGATCGCTACGTCGACTCCGCCGATTGGGCATTGGCTCGAGCCGGCTTCGCGGCGCGCCTGCGCCGGACCTCGCGCGGCACCGAGATCAGCCTCAAGGCCCAGAACGTCTCGAGCGGTCGCTTGCAGCGCCGCGAGGAGATCGAAGGCCCGGCCGACGCCCGCCCTATTCCCGCCGATTGGCCGGCATCGCAGGCTCGGACCGTCATCCTCGAGTTGTGCGGCGACGAGGCCCTGGTCGAGCTGCTGACTATCCGCCAGCTGCGACGGGTCCGGCCTCTCCGGGCTGGCGCCACTCTCGTTGAGCTCAGCCTCGACGAAGTGGAGGTCGTCGGCGACGGCCGCATACTCGACACCTTCGAGGAGCTCGAAGTCGAGCTGAAGCGCGGCGACGAGGCGCCCCTCGCCGCCCTGGCCGAGATCCTCGACAGCGATGGAAGCCTGCGCCGGGTTTCTCGTTCCAAGCTGGCGCGGGGCGTCAAGGCGATTCGCGCGGCAATGAAGTCGATGCCCCAGGAGCTGCAGCAGCGCTGGTTGTCGGCCCCGCCCGAGCTGCTCATGGGCAAGCCGAAGACACGTCGCCCGGCGGAGGAGGCCGAGCGCGGGCGGGGCGACGACGGGGACGTCCTGGCCGAAGGCACGGACGAATCTCCGGAGGCGGCGGCCGCGCCCGCCGAGGCACCGGCTGACGCAACAGCCGCTATCTCCGCCGACGCGGCCGAGGCACCCAGGGCCGCGCGCAGCCCGAAACCCGGCCCCCGAACGATTGGCATCGTCGCGGACGACAGCATGCCCGAGGCCGCCCGCAAGGTCCTGCGATTCCACTTCTCCAGGATGCAGCGCCGCGAAGCAGGTACTCGCGCCGGTTCGGACGCCGAAGACCTCCACGAAATGCGGGTCGCCACCCGGCGAATGCGGGCGGCGTGGCGCGTCTTCGACGGTGCTTTCAAGGCGGGCAAGACCAGGAAGATGCGCCGCCATCTCGGGACTATCGCCGATCGGCTTGGCGCGGTACGAGACCTGGACGTCCTGATCGAGGGCCTCGAAGCCTACCGCCTCGGGCTCGACGAGGACCAGCGCCCGGGGCTGGATCCGATACTGTCAGTGTGGCAGCGGCAGCGGGCGGCAGCCAGAACGCTGCTCCTCGGGGAGCTGGATTCGAACCGATACGCGAGCTTCGCCAAAGAGATGGAGGAGTTCCTGGACGCCGGCTCCAACGCCGCCGCCGCCGTCGCGACGCCGACCTCCCCGCATCGCGTCCGCGACCGGGCCGCGTCCGAGCTGTGGGCCTCCTACGAAGCGGTCCGAGCCTACGAGCTGGTCTACGAATGGGCGGACGTGGAGACCCTTCACGCGCTGCGCATCGCCACAAAGTGGTTGCGCTACACGCTGGAGTTCTTCGGCGAAACGCTCGGTCCCGACTGCGCGCGCCTCCTCCAGCGCGTGGTGGCCTTGCAGGACCATCTCGGTTGCCTCCACGATGCGGACGTGGCCACGAAGCTGGCACGCGATCTTCTGGTGGCCCGGGCCGGCGAGCTGTCGAAGACGGAGACGGAGGTCGTCGGCGCATACCTCCATTCCCGCGAGCGCGAGTTGGCCCGTCGGCGGCGCGCCCTGGGCCCCATCTGGCGGGCGGTCAACGGGGCCCCGTTCAGGCGAGGGCTGGGCCGGGCCACGGCCGCACTCTGAGCTCAGGGCCACGGCCGACGGCGCCCGGCTGGATGCAGCGCCACTTTGCGGGAATAGCTGTCAATGCCGCCAGATTTGACAGTCCGTTAACCGCCGGTTTATAACCCGATCACGTCCCGCCAGGAGGCTCGGTAACGTGCCGGGAGCCTCGCACGCGACACTGCGCCCTTGCGATTCCTGAACCTGCTCGACGAGGTCCCGGCCAAAGGAAGGAGACCTCATCGACGATGGCCGCAGTCGACACGGAGTTCACGACACCACCTGCACTGGCTGACCGGGTCGCCATGGTGCGAGCCCAGCTCGCGCCCATCCGCAGTCGGCGTGCTCTTCTCGATTCGTACCGGCGGGAGTCGCTTTGCCGACTCGCCAGCGGGGCTCTGGCTTCGGGTTCAGCGGCTGAAGTCCTCGAAATGGCCTACGCCACGCGCTGGCTCGAGCTCGAGAAGGAGACCGCAGGCGCCGATTCGCTGGCTGCCTCCCTCAACTGTCTGATCGAAGACTAGACGCTCGGGCCGTCATCGGACCCCCCGCCGCCCGCCCTTTCTGCCGGGTGGTCGATCTCGGGCTCGGGCGCCCGGCCTAGCTTAGGCACCCGGATTCGCCCGCATCCGACGCCGGCGACCCGTGGCCTCGGCGTCCGGCACCGAAGCGGTCACGTCGACGAGATTCACCCACGCCCCGGGGCTATGCTTCCGTGTCAGAGGCGTCCCCGGCTCTGGTCAACCACGGGCCCGCCGGGCTAAATCCGAAGCTCGTCAAAGGGGTTCACGCACACACCGTGCAAGACGCCGATCGTTTCGTCGCACATGGTCACCGGGTCGTCTTCGACCAAGAGCTGCTCGGGGTTCGGGAAGGCCTCGTCCGCATGGGCGACCTGGCCGTCGTGGCCATCGATACGGCCGTCAGGGCACTAGCTCGTCGGGACGTCGCGGCGGCAGCGTCCGTCGTGGCCAACGACAGGGCCATCAACGCTGCTCAAACCGATCTGACATCATTGGTCGTAACCACCATTGCCACTCAATCCCCCGTGGCGGGTGACTTGCGGTTTCTCCTGTCCCTCGTTCACGTCTCCTACGAGCTCGAGCGGATCGGCGACCATGCCGCCGGGGTGGCGAAGCAGGTGGCCAGGCTTACCAACACTCCGAACACCGGCGACACGAGCCTGGATCGGATGGGCGAACTGGCCAGCGCGATCCTCCACGGCGTGCTCCGCGCCCTGGTGGACCTCGACTTCGAGGCCGCTCGGCAAATCGCGTCGGAGGACGACGAGATGGACCGGCTTTACCACGCCTACTTCGCGCGCGCCCTGGACCACATGCGCCTCGATCCATCCTGGGTCGACGCGGGCGCTCGCCTCCTGTTCGCCGCGAAGAACCTCGAACGCATAGGCGACAGGGTGACCAATATCGCCGAGGAGATCGTCTTCCTGGCCACGGGCGAGGTCGAGGATCTCAACGGGTAGCCTCGGCCACGGCCACTACCCCCGCCTTCACCAGGCGTGAGATCATCGAGATGTGAACCCGACTGACGAAATCCAGCTGTACCTGCTGCGTCACGCCCACGCCGGCGACCCGATGAAATGGAACGGTCCGGATGCGGTCCGGCCACTAACGGAAAAGGGCCGGCTCCAGTCCGAAAGGCTCGGGCTCTTCCTGGCCCGGGCGAGCTTCCGGCCGGACGCAATCCTGAGCTCGCCGAGGATCCGGGCCCTCGAGACCGCACGTCTTGTCGCAGCTCCGTTGGGCGCTCCGGTGACAGTCGTCGAGGAGCTTGGAGAGCCGCTCGACCTCGAAACGGTCGAGAGGATCCTGCACTGGGCTGGCGATCCGCGCCGGCCCGTGCTCGTCGGTCACGATCCCGACTTTAGCTCCATCGCGGCGGAACTGGTGGGGGTCTCCGAGCTGCTACTTCGCAAAGCTGCTCTCGTGCGCATCGACCTGCGACGGCCGGCCGGGCCCGGGCGAGGCATCGTCCGCTGGCTGCTGCCACCGGATCTCCTTGCCGCCGACGGCTGAATGATTGACGCTCGATGCGGCGGCGATATGCTTCGGCGGTCGGCCGAGCGCGCCGAGTCATAAGAGATGCGCCCGCGGCGCGACGTCAAGAGAGGTTTGAGATGGCGAAACGGCGCTCCAACGATTCCGGCAAGGCCAAGCGCGAGACCACGATGTCGCGTAAGTCGCCCCCCGTTGCGGCCTCGGGCGAGATGCCGGCGCCGAACACGGCGGCAAAGATGCCGCGTGGGCTCCGCAAGCAGCTACGTCGGCTCGAGCGCCAGCTCTCCGACGCGGCCCAGAAGGAGCGCAAGCGAGTTCGCAAGCTCGAGCGCGCCCATCATCGGCGCCAGGTAGTCGAGGCGGCCCTGGATGAGTTGCGCGCCGCTTCGCCTGCAAAGCCGAAGGCGAAGGCGAAGTCACCTGCGAGGCCGAAGACACCGGAGAAGCCGAAGGCGCCCGCGAAAGCCGCTTCCACCGCACCGGCGTCAACCGCTACACCGCCGAAAACTACGGCTGCGACCGCGAAGGCGCCGGCCAAGACCCGGACCAGGACGGCGGCTCCGGCTCGACCACGCGCCGCCCGACCGGCAGCGCCGCGGCGAACCGCTCCCAAGTCGCCGCCGGCAGGGCCGGCCGCTTCCTCATCGGATCCGGTCAAGCCGTAATCGGGGTCGCCGGCGCGATCGTCAGAGGCCGGCGTCGGCCTCGGGTACTTGCCCGCCCGTTTGGCCGGGAACAGCCACGCCACTCTCCGTCGCCGTGCCACTCTCCGTCAGGATTCCGCTCGCATCGCCTGCCAAGAGTGAAACGCCCGTGACTGCGCTCGACGAGCCGACTGGCAGGGAGAAGGTAAAGGTCGAGCCCGAACCTTCGACGGATTCTGCCCAGATCCGCCCGCCGTGCGATTCGACGACATGGCGAGAGATCGATAAGCCGAGGCCCGTCCCGCCCCGGCCTCGGACGCGTGCCCGATCGACCTTGTAGAACCGCTCGAAGATGCGGGTCAGGTCGGCGCGTGGCACGCCTATCCCGGGATCGCGGACCCACACCCTAACCTCGCCGTCTTGATCTCGTACGCCAACCACGATCTCGCCGCCGTTTGGACTGAACTTCACTGCGTTGTGAAGCAAATTCACGAGAACCTGGCCGAGCCGATCCTCGTCGCCACGGACCGGCGAGACGCGGTCTGGCAGATCCAGCTCGATCCGCAGACCCTGACGTTCGGCAAAGAGACGGAGCCGCTCGGCGGTGGTACGGGCGACGCGTATCAGGTCTACGTCGTCGAGCATGAGCTGGGCCATTCCGCTCTCGATCCGCGACAGGTCGAGCAGCTCGTTGACCATCTGCGTGAGGTGGCCCGTCTCGACCTCAATCTTCGAGATGCGGTCGCGCAGGCGAGGCGACGCAGACTCGGCGTCACGGGACGCCGTCTCGGCCAGCAGGCTGATGGTGGTCAGCGGGGTCCGCAGCTCGTGCGACAGGTTGTCGATGAACTCGGCTCGGATCCGCTGCAGGCGGCGCAGCTCCGACACATCCTCCATGACGAGCCACACGCCCGAGACCGGCGAGCGGCGAGCCCGCACCGTGACCGTCGCCCCTCTGGAGGAGCGGACGGTCACCTCGCCGTTGGCCGAGCCGAGCTCCATGGCCGACCGGGCGATCGCCTCTATCCGGGCGTCTACGAAGGCCTCCAGCGCGGACCGCCCAACCATGGAACCCGGCTTCCTCTCCAACATCACGTGAGCCGCTCCGTTGGCGTACTCCACGGAAAGGTCGTCGCGCAGTCGAACCACGCCTGCCGTGAGCAGCTGGGTCAGCTCGGCTGTGTCGTCGCGCGTCTGGTCGAAGTTCCAACGAGCATCCGCGGCCTCCTCGAGAGCCATCCGGACGCGCCTCTCCACGTCGTCGGTGTCGGACGCGCCGGTCGTCTCCTTCAGACGTTCGATCGCCCGACCGCGAGATATCGCGACCGACAGCGCCCAGCCGAGAAGAATCGCCAGCAAAATGACGAAGGCGAGCTCGACGGCGTCCATGAACCGAGCATCTCACAGCTGGCGCAGTTCGGCTGAACGGCTGGGCTCGTCAGCAGGGAGGCCGGCCGAACGCTACGCTAGGACCTACCCGTGACAAGAGGCGTGAGGACGACGCCAAAGACGACGCCCGCCGAGTTGGCTGACTCGTCAGACAGACCGCGACTCCTCTCGGAGGTCTGGCCAGATGCCTTCGTTTCGACTGATCCCGCGCGAAGAGCGCTTCTTCGACCTGTTCGTCGAGGATGCCGCCAACGTGCTGGACGGTGCCCGCCAGCTCGAGGCGATGCTGCGCACCTTCGACAATGCCGACAAGGCGGCCAAGCGGATCCGCGAGACCGAGCACAAGGGCGACGAGCTCAGCCACGACATAAGTCGGCGGCTGGAAGCGACCTTCGTCACGCCATTCGATCGCGAGGAGATCCACGCCCTCATCAGCGGCCTGGACGACATTCTCGATCTAATCGAGGAAGTGGCCGACACCTTCGTCCTCTATCGCATCGAAGCGCCGACCAAGACGTCGGTGAAGCAAGCTTCCCTGGTGGTCCTGGCCTGTGAGACGCTCCACCAGGCGCTGAGCAACCTGCGCGGCTTCAAGGATCTCGATCGTTACATCGTCGAAGTCCATCGCATCGAGAACGAAGGCGACAAGCTGAGCCGTTCCGCGATCGCCGGGCTCTTCGACGACGGCAACAAGACGATAGACGTCCTCAAGTGGAAGGACGTCTACGGCCTCCTCGAAGACACGATCGACAAGTGCGAGGACGTCGCTGACCTGATCGAACGGATCGTCGTCAAGCACGCCTAGAACCAGCCGCGCTCTTCGGGCTGCGGATTCCATCTGGGGCGGGCCAGGGCCGCCAGGCGCTCATCTCTAACCCAACGTTCACGATGTCGGAACAAGCCGTTAACGGAACGCCGCCAGATTCTGTCGATGGCAGAGGCACATGACGGCGGCTCCCCTCGCGCCGGTGCCACCAATTCGGGCGCTGGCGGAACCCTTGCCCCCCTTGCCCATTCGTTCACCGGGTGGCTGGCGCGGGCCGACCCTGACGGAGCGATCGACCTGCGTCGGCTGTTCCCCGAAGTCGAAGTGCGGGTTGAGCCGACTTCTGCGGGGTTCTCCGAGGCGCTCTCGGTCACGGATCCCAGTCTGGTCGTCCTCATCGCGCCGCCCGCCGAACCCGGCGACCTTCAGCGCGTGGCCAGCTGGCTGGCGACGAACCCCAGTTCGCGCGCAGTCCTGCTGAGCCCGCATCAAGCCGTCGCAGTCCGTCTTCACGCCCTCGAGCTCGGCTTCGACGACGCCATGGATCTCTCGTCGGATCCGATGGAAGTGGTCGGTCGCCTCTCGATCGCGGGCCGCCGCGGGCCCGTGGGCGGGCATCCCGTCGAGGACCGGATCGCAGTGGGCGAAGGCGTCGAATTGGACCGCCGGGCCCGGGCCATCCGCCGAGACGGCCGATTGATGTCGCTGCGGCCAAAGGAGCTGGCGCTGCTGGACTTTCTGGCCATGCATCCCGGTCGGGCGTTCACCCGCGAGGAGCTCTTGCGGCACGTCTGGCGCGACCCAGACGGCAACGAACGGATGGTGGATGTCTACGTCTTCTGGCTCCGGGCGAAGATCGAGCGCGACGCGGCAAATCCAAGTCATCTGATGACCGTTCGCGGCTCGGGCTATCTCTTCGACCCGCCGCGCGCTTCGTCGATCGGCCGCGGGCAGGACGGCTAGGGCGGGCCGGTGAATGTTAACGAAGGGCCAACACCGCGTTAAAGAGCCACCGCCACGATCCGACTGGAACTGGAGCAGGTTCGCACCGTCAGCTGCCCAGCAAAGAGGAGAGACTACTTTGCTCAACGGAACGAGACGCTTCGGCGCTCTAGCCATCGCGGCCGCCATGTTGGCCGCGGCATGCTCATCGGCCGCCACGCCCTCGCCAACGACGGCGCCCCCCGTCACCCCGGCGCCCACCATCGCCCCGACGGCCACCATGAACACTTCCACCCCGGCACCCGCCACTCCGACGCCGGCGCCCACGGTCAACTGCGTGGCCGGCAGCATCACAGAGGCAGGCTCGACAGCCCTGCAGCCGCTTATCCAAGACGCCGCCACCGCCTACCAGGGCCACTGCCCCGGCGCCACGATCACTGTCACCGGCGGCGGCTCCGGCACCGGCCTCAGCCAAGTCGCTGGGGGCTCCGTTCAGATCGGCGCGTCCGACGTTCTCGCCAACACCAAGCTGGCCACGCCCGTGGCTGACACGCTCGTCGACCACGTCGTCTGCCGCCAGGGCTGGATTGTCGTCACCAACCTCGACGTGACCGGCGTCACCAACCTCACCACTCAGCAGAACATCGACATCTGGA
>DASWZK010000127.1:0-28364 GCA_036404515.1 Candidatus Limnocylindrales bacterium | reverse complement strand
ACTGCGGCTGCGGATAGACCGGAGCCTGGGGCTGTAGCGGCTGCGCAGCCGGGTATGTCTGCTGCGGGTAGACCGGAGGTTGAACCTGCGGCGGGTACTGCGGCTGCGGCGGGTACTGCGGCTGCGGCGGGTACTGCGGCTGCGGCGGGTACTGCGGCTGCGGATAGACCGGAGCCTGGGGCTGTAGCGGCTGAGCCGGCGGCACCGCCTGCTGCTGCGTCGCCGAAGGGCCGGCTTCGCCCGTGTCCACGGCGTCCTTGAAGCCTCGGAGCGCCTTGCCAATCGCCGCGCCCGTTTCGGGCAGCTTGCCCGGGCCGACGACGATCAGCACGATCACGAGGATGATGATTAGGTGGGCGGGAGTGAGGCCCCACGGCATGTCGTTACTCCTTGCGACCGATTGAGTGAGGGCCGCGCCTTACGAGGCGGTCGAAATACGACCACCAGCCCGTCAACAATACTCCTTGAAAGCGGCTGAGTCACAGGTCTGGCAGCCCCGCGACGCTCTCGGGCACGCGGCTGTGCTCCCAAAATGAGCACATCACCGCATTTCAAAGGTTGAGTCCCGAGACGGGCTGCCAGAGAAGGACCACTGCCACCGCCAGTCGCGGCCGAGAACGGCCGGGAGGCGACCGAGGCGGTCACGCCCGATGTCGAGGAGCGTCGCCGCATCGTCGAGCTCGAACGCGGGAACCGCGAGCTGCCGCGGGCCAGGGAGATCCAGGATAGCGCTGCTGCGTTCTTGCGGCGGATCTCGACCGCCGACCACCCACGGCCGACCCATCTGCCTCCCGATCCGAGCTAGAAATCCGTGATCCTTTTCGTCCGGTCCAGGTACTTGGCGCGGAACTGAGCGTTCAGGCGGAGTACCTCGCTCTCAGGCCCGATGAAGGAGCAGCGCAGGCAGTAATACTCCTCTTTGTCCGTGTCGTATAGCATGTCCATGTCGATCTCACGCATCAGACAACGCGGGCAACGGTAGTTCAGCTTGCCTTTTCGACCCTGAGCCATGTATGCAACTCTCCAGTCCCCTTGACTGTCTTCTTGATCCCGATCGTGTACATCGGCGAAAAGGCGATGCCCTCTCGGAAGTAACCGACCGCGTCTGTTGTGTCCGAACGCATCGATAGCTTCGTATCCACCTGGGGTACGACCGCCTCAGCGGATACGACTTGGTCGACGACCGCCTCGCGGCATTTGTAGGCATAGTCGATCGACTCCGATCCGAGTTTCCCTTTGAGCGTGAGCCGTACGCCCGTGAGATCCTCCGGGTACTCGGTCGTCCCGTAACAGGCGGTTATGTACTCGTCGATGACTACGTCGGAATCGGGGTCAGTCGTTCTCACGATCCTTCGGATGATCTCGATCTCACCGGTGCCTTCTGTCAGGCGGAAGGTCGATTGCACCTCGATCGTGAACTTCTCGAACTCGATTTCCACTGGATTGAGGATCACGACGCGGGTGTCGCCCTCCTCAGAGAACGAGGCAAGGGTTCGACAGGCGCACAGGTCGACCTCTTCTTCTGCGTGGCCGAACTTGCAGCTCTTGACGGCCCCTTCGCCGGCGTAATGCGTGAAGTAGCCGGCCCGGAACAGCGATTGGAGGATGAAGGGGTAGGACGCATCCTGGATATGCTGAGTGCCGACGCCGCAGGGCCTGATCAGCTTCGCCGCATAGGGCCGTAGGTCGATCATGGCGCCGCCCTGGTTCATGTCGAGGCAGAATCGCATCCACGGATCGGCGAACCAGAACTGCTGCCGTTGGGATCCGTAAAGGATGTCCTTCCAAAGCGTGCACTCGGGCCGGGTGTAGGGACGATCCTCCCGGTATGCGTCTGCGAACTCACTCATCGTGAGGTCTACTGCCTTCCCCTCCTTCTTCAGCTGGCCGTAGTAGGACATCCCATCCTCATAGCTCTTCAGAAGGAAGCCGTAGTCGGCTTCCCAGCGCCCGCTCTTGCTCATCCAGCCGGGACCGACGAACATCATGTTGTAGGCGTAACCACGGTTGTACTTCGCCATCGCCCTGTACTGGTCGACGATGTTCATGAAGTACGGTATCTCGCGGTTCTCGTAGACCATTCCGCGCAAGATATTCTGCGGGTGGGTGCCGTAATAGGAGCCCGGTCCGTCGAATACCGCCATCAAATCGCGCGACAGATGTGGGATCGCCACGATCCCGATATCGTCGGCCTCGTCCGACGCGGGGCAGTGGATGTTGCGCCTGGAAGGAATCCAGGGGTTCCATGGGCCGCCGTCGAGGAGCGTGTACCACGAGTTGTTGGCGTTGTGGTACGCCTTCGGGCCTTCCTCCCAACACGTGGCGATCGCGGCCTTGACCATCGGATACCGTTCTTTGACGTAGTTGATCAGTTCCGCGTCCATGTAGTAGGAGCCGGTCGAAGTCGGCAAGAAGCCGAAGACCTCCTCGAATCTCCCAAAGACCTCGTCAACGATCCTGCGCTTGTCTTCCATGGAGAAGAGCCAGATCGCCAGTTCCTTGGACGCGAACCTCTCCCTGAACTGGCGGCATTGCAAACCGAGGAACGTGGAGCCGATTTCATCGCCGTACCTGGAGTGATCGTCCTTGGCAATAGACACCGCCTCGTCATTGAATAGGCTCGCATATGTCATCTGTATGGTCGTGCGGATGCCATTCTCGTGGGCGACGCGCTGCTGAGTGCGGAAGATCTCCAGCGATTCACTGATGACATCGTTCCGCGCGATGTCTTCGGCCTTGCCCTCTTCCGCCCCCTTCTGGAGGTACTCCGGCACCATTTCCGGCCGATGGATTACGGTCAGGAAGAAGGTCGTCATGGTAAATCCTTCGTGGGTGCGTCTGGCGCGCTTCGACAGATGATCTCGGTCGGCGGAGAATACGCGGTTCGCGGGGTTCGAGATTGACAGCGTCGCAGCAACGGGCGGCAGTACGGGTCGCGCAGCGTGGGTCGCAAGCCTAAGAGCTGGTTCACTCTAGACTTATCGCCAAATGAAGTGGCTGACTATTCTGGCGGCGATCGGCGCGGCTGCGCTCGCTCTGCAGATTCTGATCTGGGAGCGGCGGGGAGGCCGGCGTCGGCCGTCGATGCTGGGTCAGCTCGCCCTGACCCTGCTCACAGTCGTCGTTCTCGGCGCCGCGCTGAGTGCTGCCCACTGGCTTGGGATCTTCTCGGTCCCATTGGTGATCATTGCGTTCGTACCGTTCGGGATCGCGGCCCGCTGGTTGATCCTCTCGACCCGAGAATCGCGGCGGCATCTGGCGAATGCCCGGGTCGCGACGCTGCCGCCGCCATCGCGGAGCGACCGGCTGCTTGCCCTGGCCGCAATGCCGGTCTTCCTGATCCTGATCGCGGCCGTTCTGCTTCTCGGTCTCATCGCCAGCACGCTGGTCGGTCCGCACTGAGCCGGCCAGGCGCGGCGAAAACTGCGGTCTGCGGTTGGCCCCCGGGTGCGACCGAAGGCCCGGCCCGACTCGACCAGGAGCTCCAATCCCGTCGGCAAAAGCGGCCCTGCCCGGGACCCGGTCAGACTGGCTTCTGCGCCACCATCGGTCTGACCTCCCGGGCCAGCCGTTCCAGGGTCTCGCGATCGTATGGCGCCGGCATCTCCACGATCACAGTCTTGAAGCCGGCGTCGGAGTACTCGAGCAATCGAGCTACGATCGTCTCGGGCGTTCCGAAGACCGGTCTCGACGGTTCGAGCTTCTTCTCCACGGGTGTTCGGTTCAACTCCATCCAGGCCGCCCACTCGCGCCGCGCCGCCGCCTCCGAGTCGCGGATCACGAGCCAGAGATTGATCGACCGTTCGATCTCGCGCTCGTCGCGACCTACTTCTTCGCAGTGGCGCCTGAGCACGCCGTCGAGTTCACGGACCTCCGCCGGGAGCCCGAACGCATTCCACATGTCGCCGTACCTGGCAAGAGTCCTCAGGGTCTTGGTCCGGCCGTTGCCGCCGATCAGGATCGGGAGCCGCTTCTGGACCGGCATCGGGTTGATGGTCAGGTCGTCGAAAGCGTAGTGGCCACCCTCCGGCGAGGTCACCCTCTCGCCCGACAGGAGCGCTCGGATGGCACCGACCGACTCGTCCAGCCAGTCGAGACGCTGGCCAACGCTGCTTCCGAAGTCGATCCCGAACTCGCGGTGCTCCAGCTCGAACCACGCGCCGCCGATGCCCAGGATCGCCCGCCCTCCGGACGCGTGATCGAGAGTGGTCACGATCTTCGCCACCAGCGCCGGATTGCGGAATGTGTTCGCCCCGACCATCAGGCCGATCCTGACCCGCTGCGTCGCCATGGCCCAGGCCGTGACCGTGGTCCAGCCCTCATGGATCGGTTGGTCCGGGTCGCCGACAATCGCCTTTACATGGTCCCAGGTCCAGAGGTGCTCGTAACCCAGCCGGTCGACCGCCAGGGCCGTATCGAGCAAATGGGACCAGGAGCTTCCCTGGCTCCAGAGGTTTATGCCGATCTTGAAGTCGTTCATGGCGGCCTCCTACCGTGCCGCGAGGCGGGAGCCTCGTCGATCTTTCGCCTGATTAGCGCCGGGGCCGCGGGCCGAGCTGCGCGATAGTCCAGGACCACTCGTAGGTGCCCGGACCAACAAGATACTCGGGCAGGGTGTCCGGGCCGCAGCTGGCCGTTCCCAGGCCGCGGTGCGCGGCGTCGAGATGGATCACGGTCTCCGGCCGCGGCTTCAATTCCACGTCGTGCTTCGCCGCGGCCAGATCCTCGGCCCGGAAGTGCATCGCCGACATCTGGCGAGGCTCGTCAGCCGTGATGCGGAGGCCCCGGCCGGTACCGTCCGAAAGCTCGAACCAGCGGACGCCGGCATGGCCGCCGTTCTCCTGAGGTCTGACGTAGGGAATGTATTCCTGGGCCACGGTCGAGCGCCAGCGCGAGACCGGGCTCCCATGCCAGCGGTCGGGGTAGCTCTCGACGGGCCCGCGACCGAACCACTCGGTCTGCTCGAGCCCCGCGACGGCCTCCATGACGACGCCGACCCGAGCCAGATCGGCAAGGCCTTCCGGGATCGTGACCTTCTCCTCGACGAAGACGCCGCCGCCGGCGATCGCCCGAAACCTCTGCTCGTGCGAAACGACGATGCCACTCTCAGTTCGCTCGTCGCTCCAGACGACCGTGACGTCACCTTCGCGGCGCACGGAAAGGAGCGTTCGCGTGATCTTGTCGATACCCCAATCCCGCCACTGCGCAGCCAGACCCATGATTCGATCGTTGTCGGTAGGGGCGCGCCACAGGGCCAGACGCGGGGGAGCCGACAGCAACTCGTGGACCAGCAGCCCGGCCTCGTCGAGGGCGACGGCGCCCCCCGCAGGCGCGGGCAGCGGGCGAGACCGCCCCTCCGCGAAGAGCGGCAGCTGCGCCCAGCAGACTTCGAAACCGGCCGGAGCCCAAGACCCCGCGGCCGCGGTGAGGAAATGAATGGTCAGCCACAGCTCACGGCCGTCGGGCGGGGGCGGCGTCCAGCCAGGCAGGCGGAGCGTCGTGCTGTTGCCCGGCGCCACGTCGGGCAGAGGCAAGTCGCCCCCGGCGACGATCTCGCCGTCGGCGCCCAGCTCCCATGAGGCCCGCAGCCAGTCGAGCCGGGTGAAGTACTGGCGGTTCGTCAACTCGACCGAGCCCGCGCGAAGAGTGTCCGGGCTCGCGGACATGCGGACGGGCGCCGCCAGCTGCCGGTGCTCGAACAGCGCCGGCTTGGGCCGCCGGTCGGGCCAGTTCAGACCATCCAGGCAGAAGTTGCCGTCGTTAGGTTGGTCGCCGAAGTCGCCGCCGTATGCCCAGCGAGTCGTACCGTCGGGCAGCCGCTGGACGAGCCCGTGGTCCCACCACTCCCAGATGAAGCCGCCCTGGAGGCCATCCGTGGATTCGATCGCATCCCAGTATTCGGCCAGCGTGCCGTTGCTGTTGCCCATGGCATGCGAGTACTCGCACATGATCAACGGGTGCCGCTGCCGGCCGGACCTGGCATGACCGACGATGGCGGAGATGGGCGGATACATCGGGCATGTGATGTCGCTGACCTTCTGGTCGCTCGACCAGTCCCAGCGGATGCAGCCCTCGTAGTGAAGCGGACGGCTGGGGTCGTATCGCCGGACCCAGCCAGCTGCAGCGTCGTGGTTCGCACCGTGCCCGGATTCGTTGCCAAGTGACCAGGAGATGACCGATGCGTGGTTCTTGTCGCGACGAACCATGCGCGAGACCCGGTCCACCCAGGCGTTGAGGTAACGCGGCTCGTCGCAAAGAGTGTCGATGAAGGCGTGAGACTCGATGTCGGCTTCGGCGATGACGTACAGGCCGAGCTCGTCGGAGATATCCAGGAAGACCGGGTCGTTGGGGTAGTGGGAGGTCCGGACCGCGTTGAAGCCGAACCGCTTCATCGCCACCAGGTCCGCCCGAATGGATTCGGCCGAAATGACGCGTCCGGTGTGCCGGTCGAAGTCGTGGCGGTTCACGCCGCGGATGAGCACAGCGGCGCCGTTGATGAGCAGCCGGAGGCCGTCGATCTCGATGCGCCGGAAGCCGACTCGCAGGTCAACCTCCTCGAACGCCTCGCCCGAGGGCGAGCGCAGCACGACATGCAGCGGGTAGAGGTGCGGCCGCTCGGCGGACCATGGCTGTACGTTCGGGATCTCGCTGCGCAGCGAGGCTTGCCCATCGAGAGGCGGACGCAGCTGCGGGGCCAGCGTCTCCCACTCGGCCTTCTCGGCGCCGTTCAGGCCCACCGACACCAGCCGTGCCACCAGGTCGAAGCGATGGCGGCTCAACGGCCTGGAGTCCGCGCGGCTTGCCTTCGGCCCCGGTCCCTTGTCGGCGAGTGGCACGACCGCCGTCAGCGGTGCCAGATCGCCCAGTTTCGCCTCGACGGTCCAGCCCGGCTCCGCCTCCGTGCCACCGAAATCGATGTCGGCCAGCAGCTCGAAGGTCCCCGTCGCCAGGTCGTCGGTCAGCCCGGCATTGACCCGCAGGTCGGCAAAGTGCACTCGCGGCGTGGCGTAGAGACAGACCGAGCGGGTGATTCCCCCGTGCCACCACTGATCCTGGTCTTCGATGTAGGTCGCATCGGACCACTTCACCACGCGCAGGGAGACGGCGTTCTGTCCCGGCCTGACGAGGTCCGTGACTTCGAACTCGGCGGCCAGGTGCGAGTCCTTGCTGATTCCGACCTCGTGGCCGTTGACGACGGCGATCAGCACGCTTTCCGCCGCCCCGACGTGAAGCACGATTCGGCGACCGGCCAGCCAGTCCGCCGGCAGGTCGAAATCGCGTTCGTAGATGCCGGTGGGGTTCACGTCGGGGAGCTCCGGCGGCTTCTCGCCGAACGGCATCTGCACGTTGGTGTAATGCGGCAGATCGAAGAAGCCCTGCATCGTCCAGCAGCCGGGAACCTCGACTTCGTCCCAGGCCGCCGCAGGCTTCTCCTCCGGAGAGCGGAGCAGCTGGAACCGCCAGCGACCATCCAGCTCGACCCGATCGGCGTGCGGTACGCTGTGCATCGGCAGACGGCCGATCGAGGTGAGCTCAGGCGTCTCCCACGGTCGAGACATCAAAGCGCAACCTCCGGCGAATTCGCCCCCTCGATGGCTTCCAGTACGTACAGGCGGGCCTGGAAGTCGCCTCGCGTTGCCGACTGACGGCCCGAATCGAGGACGAGACCGGCCGACATGAGCTCGTCTCCACCCAGGATGCTGGGACCGGTAGCCGCGCCGTTGGCGCCGCCCGCTCCCAGCCAGACCGAGACCCGATATGAAGCCGCGGCGTCGAGGCCGCGCAGCCGCAGCCGTCGCGGACCCGGATTCGGGCGGGCAAGGATCTGATAGTGACCGACGATCGCCGCGCGGGCCTCGTCCGCAACGACCATCCAGGCGGTCTCGTCACGGTCGCCCTCGAACGGGCTGAGCAGCCGCCGGAAGCGGCCGCGCTGGAAGAGCTCGCGCCACTGCTTGTAGAACGCGACCTGGCCGGCGATCTCGGCGCGCTCACCGCCCGACAGCACGGTCGGGTCAAGCTCGTAGCCGAACACGCCGAAGAAGGCCACGGCCGCCCTTGTCGCCAGCGGGGTTACCCGCCCGACCTGGTGATTGGGCACTGCGGAGACATGGGCCGCCATCGAGCTGAGCGGATATGCCATCGAGGTCCCCCACTGGATCCGCAGGCGCTCAATGGCGTCCGTGTCATCGCTCGTCCAGGTCTGGGGTGCAAACGCGAGCATTCCGGGATCGAAGCGGCCCCCGCCGCCGGCGCATGACTCGAAGAGGACCCCGGGGAACGCCCTGGTCAGCCTGTCGTAAAGCTGGTACACGCCGAGGATGTAGCGGTGCAGGAACTCACCCTGGCGCCAGGCCGGGAGAGTCGGGCTGTGCGGCTCGGTGATGTTTCGGTTCATGTCCCATTTCACGTACGTGATGGGAGCGCTGCCGAGAACCGCCGACAGGACCTCGAACAGGTGGTCCACGACTTCGGGCCGCGACAGATCGAGGACGTACTGGTTGCGGCCCTCCGAGCGCGGGCGCGATAGGATACCGATGGCCCAGTCGGGGTGCTCGGCAAACAGCCGGCTGGCACGGCTGACCATCTCGGGCTCGATCCAGATACCGAAGCGCAGGCCGAGCGCCTCAACCTTTCGAGCCAGCGAATCCAGTCCGCCCGGGAGCTTGAAGAGGTTCACCTGCCAGTCGCCCAACGAGGTCGAGTCGTCATTGCGCTCGCCGAACCAACCGTCGTCGAGAACGAATAGCTCGATCCCCATCTCTTTCGCAGCCGTCGCGATCGCCAGGAGCCTCGCCTCGTCGAAGTCGAAGTAAGTCGCCTCCCAGTTGTTGATGACGACGGGCCTGGCCCGGTCGCGCCATTGACCGCGGACGAGTCGCTCGCGGAAGAGCGAGTGGTAGGCGTCGCTCAACCCGCCCAGGCCGCCGGCCGAGTAGGCCAGGACCGCCTCAGGCGTCGAGAACTCGGCACCCGGCTCGAGCACCCAGGAGAAGCCGTCCGGGTTGATCCCGGTGCGCAGCCGGGTCGTCCCGAACGATTCGACCTCCGCCTCCGCGATGAAGTTGCCCGAATAGACCAGGCTAAGGCCGATGGCCTCGCCGGAAGCCTCATTAGTGTTGGGCCGCGCAAGCGCGACGAAGGGGTTGTGCTGGTGGCTGGATGCGCCGCGCAGACTCGACACGGATTGCCTGCCCGGCCGAAGACGGTTTCGCTCGACGTGGCACTCGCGGCTCCACTCCCCGCTCAACGAGATCAGCTCCCAGTCCGAGTCGGGCAGGTCCAGCGACGCGCTCATCGAGCACCGTACGATCGCCCAGGTCTTGCCCGAGTTGGTGATCCGGACACTGCGGACTATCACCGGGCGATCTCGGTAGATGGTGTAGAGCAGACGGACCTGAATCTGAGCGATCGCGTCGGTCAGGAGGACCTCGAGCGTCTCCGCCTCTCCGCCGACCTCGACATAAGTCGAGGGCAAACCCGGAGTTGCGGGCTTGCCCTTGAGGACGCGGTGGCTTGTGTAGCGCAGATCCAGGACGCCAGAGCCATCGGACAGCTCGATCGCCACGGCCGGGATGCGGTAGTCGCCACCACCTCCGCTCGGGTACTCGAGCGGCACCGCTTCGCCGAGACGATTCGAGAAGCCGTAGAACTCACCCGGCACCAGGTGGCCATACGACCTGCCGTCGGCCAAAGCCGGACCGAAGTACACCTGGCCCAACCAGCCGTTCTCGAGCACGCGCACGACGTAGCTGATCAGATCGTTGCGGAGATGGAGTTCCCTGGTTTCCGGGCTCCACTCGATCACCATGGGCCCTCCTGGCAGCGTGACGGGACGGCGCTAACGAGACGGCGCGTCAGCCCTTGGTCGAACCGAGCGTCAAACCTCGCACGAAGTTTCGCTGCAGGATCATGTAGAGCACGATCGTGGGGACGGCCGCAATCACCGACAGCGCCGCCAGCTGAGTCGGGTCGGTGAAGAACGCACCAGACAGGTTGTTCAGGGCCGCAGTGATCGGACGTTTGTCACCCGACTTGAACAACATCAGCGCCCAGAAGAAGTCATTGTAGATCCAGACGAACAACAGGGTGGCCAGGGCGGCTAGGGCCGGCCGGCAGAGGGGCAGGATGACGCGCCGGTAGATCGTGAAGACTCCGGCGCCGTCGATCATGGCGGCCTCGACCAGCTCCTTGGACAGTGTCTTCATGTAGTTGCTCAACACGAAGGTGCAGAAGCCGGTCTGGAAAGTGGTGTGGATGAGGATCAGTCCCAGGAACTGGTCGTACATGAGCCCATTGTCGCTGAGCGGGGCAGGCACGGGAAGGAGCAGGTACAGCCGGTAGAGCGGCACGATGATGACCTGGGGCGGCAAGAGGTTGCCGGCAGTGAAGATCATCAGGACCATCAGGTTGAAGCGCCAGCTGTATTTCGCTATGGCGAACGCCACCATCGAGGAGATCCACAGGGTCAGGAGCACCGCGGGGATGGTGATCACGGCCGTGTTCCAGAAATACCCCAGGATGTTCTGGCTGTTCCAGACCGAGAAGTAGTTGTCGAGGTTCAGTGTGGCCGGCAGCGAAAAGGGCCCGGTCGGGCTGGCCACGATCTCGCCGTACGGGCGCAGCGACATGTAGACCGCGTACACCAGTGGCCAGGCGAAGATGATGGCGAGCACGATCAGGAAGAGATGCAACCCCGCGCGCGACATCCGGCGTCGAGCACGGTTGTGCGTCGTCCGCTGTCCCGCCATCACGGTGACGCTCACTGGTCCTCCGATCTCAGGACGCGAGTCAGATACAGCACGATGGGCACGAGCGAGATCACCAGTAGCACGACTGCGATGGACGATCCGAAGCCGATCAGGCTTGCCTCGCTGATGCTGTTATTGGTGATCAGTGTGGACAGCAGCTCCAAACCGTTCTTGCCGTGGTTGATGATGTACGCGATGTCGAAGGCCCGCAGGGATTCGATCACGGTCACGACGACGATCACGACGTTGATGGGGGCCATCACCGGGAACACGACCCGGAAGAAGGTCTGACGTTCGTTTGCCCCGTCGATCGCCGCCGCCTCACGCAGCGATGGATCGACGCTCTTCAGGCCGGCCAGGTACAGGACCATGATGTAGCCGATGTGGCGCCAGCTGGCCGCAACCAGTACCGCCCAGATGTTAATGGAGGGGTCGCCCAGCCAATCGGGCGTGCTGTTCGCGCTCACGAGGCCGGTACTCGCCAGGACGCTGTCTATAAAGCCATTGCCGGCGATCGGCGAGTACTGGAGCTCCCAGATGAAGCCGACGACCGCGAGGGATAGGACGACGGGTGTAAAGAAGATGCTCTGGTAGATGAAGGATCCCCGCAGCGGCCGGTCGAGGCACACCGCAAGCAGGATCCCCATCGGAGTGGCGAAGCAGACGAAGACAAGCAGCCAGAGCAGGTTGTGCGAGAGCGCCGGCCAGAAGGCTGGGTAACTCGTGAACAAATACGTGTAATTCTGCAAACCGACGAAGTGGAGCGGCCCTATGCCCTGCCAGTCGGTGAACGACAGTACGACCGAAACTAGGGCCATTACCCAGATCAACACGACGAAGATGAAGAGGGGCACGCCCACCATGAGCGCGATCAGCAACTTGTCGCGACGGGTCAGGACGCTGTAGTGCCGCCGTCGTCTCCCGGATGCGGGGACTCCCGCCCCGGCGGTGGCCGCCGGGGCGGGAGTCGGAGCCTGGGGCTCCAATTCAGACATCGAAAACCTATGCAGGCTGGTTCGTAGCGCCTGGTCCTGGTCCGTGGATCCGATCAGCCGGTGTACGCCGGCAGGGCATCCCAGAACTTCTGGATCGACGCCTGGAGCGCCGTCGTGTCCTGGGTCGGGTTCTTAAGGAAGGTGAGAAGGAAGCTCTGCATGCCGTTCGCACCGGCGAAGTCCGGCCGCGTGTCGCGATCCATGAACTGTGTGATCTTCTGGGCGGCGCTGACGATCTTGACAGCCTTCTGCGTCAGGACGTCGTACTGAGTGGTATCGGCGTCGTTGGCGGTCGGGATAAAGCCGTTGTTGTTCTTGTACATCAGCACCTGGGTGGTGCCCTTGGCCCAGAACTCCAGGTAGGCCTTGGCGTTGGTCATGTCGGCCTGGAGCGAGGGCGACTTCGAGCTCATCATCCAGATGTCGATCGGCGCGTCCAGCGCAGCCTCGGAGTCGAAACTGGTGCCAAGGGTCGGGAACGGGAAGAAGTCGACGTCGCTGACCGGCCCCTTCTCGACTGTGGCGAACTCGCCAGTGAGGAAGAGGCCGAGGAAGAACATGCCGGCCTTCTTGGCGATGAGCGTGTCGCAGGCCTGCTGCCAGGTCAGGCCTGCATAGCCGTTCGTGTAGTACGGAACGAGCTGAGCCCACTGCTTGAAGACGGCGGTGACCTTCGGGTCGGTCCACTTGTTCGTGCCGGTCATCAGACCGATGTGGAAGTCGTAACCGTTGAGGCGAAGGTCGAGGATGTCGAACGTGCCCATCGCCGGCCAGCCGTCCTTGTCAGAGAAGGCGATCGGCGTCAGGCCATCGGACTTCATCTTGCCGCAGAGGGTGATGAGGTCGGTCCACGTGGCCGGGACCGTGTAGCCCTTGGCGGTGAAGACACTCGGGCGATAGAAGACGCACCACGGGTAGTAGTCGACCGGGATGCCGTACATGTGCTTGTCGTCGCCGGTGACGGACGTAGTAAAGCCGGCCGTGAAGTTGCTGGAAACATTGGCCCACACGTCGTCGATCGGCGTGGACAGGCCCTTGGACGCGAAGAACCGCATTCGGAAGCCGGAGAACCAGGTGAAATCGTCGTCGGGGGTGCCGCCGAGATAGCTGTTGATCTGATCCTGGAACGTGTTGTGGTCGACCGTGTTCATCGTTGGCGTGAGGCCCGTCGCCTTCGCGAAGGCGGCGTTGATGGCAGTCATGCCATTGACTTCGCTCGGATCGGAGTGGTTGCTACCGATCTTGACCGTGCCCGTGAGCGGACCGAGGAAAGTGCCCGTCGTCGGCGAGGCGGCGGCGGCCGTCGGCGTCGCGCCAGCGGGCGGCGGCGTCACGACCGGGGCGACCGTCGGCAGGGCGGTCGTCGGCGAGGGCGTGGCCGACGAGCTACAGGCGGCGAGGACCGTCGGCAGGACGGTCAGGCCGGCTGCACCGATCAAACCCTTCTTGAGGACTTCTCGCCTGGAGACTTGACCATCCATGAACGGTTACTCCTCCCTTCACGGCCGGGGTAGCCGGTCGTGGTTCAACAGGAACCAACAGGACGCGGCGATTGTCCGGCCCCGTCGGTGCGCGTGTCAAGTGCGTTGACACGCATTAGTGGGGGATTATGGTGAAACGCGTTGACTTACGATAGAGACTGCGGCAGGATTTGAGAGACTCCAAGTGGCCGGAGAGGCACGCCACATAGTTGGAGAGAGGCTTGGATTCAAATCAGGGGACGCGGTGACGGAGGAGATAGCTGTCCTTGAGGCGGGTGCCAGGCGCCCCGCCCTGGCCAGGCAGCGTCAAGCGTTGATCCTTGAGCGCGTACGCGAGCAAGGCGCCGTTCGCGTCGCCGATCTCGTTCGCGCACTCGGTGTTTCGGACATGACCATTCGCCGCGACCTGGAGCTCCTTCAGGAACGCGGTCTGATCGAGAAGGTGCACGGCGGCGCGGCGGCCATCGAGGGCAGCCCCCTGTTCGAGCCCGGCTTCACCGTCAAGTCGAACCTGATGCAGGCCGAGAAGGCGGCCATAGCCGCGGCCGCCGCCTCCCTGGTCACACCCGGAACCGCCATCGGCATCTCGGCCGGTACGACGACCTTCGCCCTGGCCAGGCGGCTGATCGACGTCCCCGGTCTGACAGTCCTGACCAACTCGGTGCCGGTGGCCGACGCTCTCTACAAAGACGGTCGGCCTGATCAGACGGTTATTCTCAGTGGAGGCGTCCGCACCCCCTCCGACGCCCTCGTTGGACCATTCGCCGTCGAGGTAATCCGATCGCTTCATGTCGACACGGTCTTCATGGGCACTCACGGCATGGATCTCAAGTCCGGCTTCACCACGCCGAACATCCTCGAGGCTGAAACGAACCGCGCCTTGATCGAGGCCGGGCGACACCTGGTCGTCCTGGCGGACAGCACCAAGTGGAGCACGGTAGGCATCAGCTCGGTAGCGCGACTGGAGGACGCCGACACGATTATCACGGACACCGGCCTCGACCTGACGGCCCGCGATCAACTCGCCTCGGTCGTTCGGAGGCTGATGCTGGTCGACGTCGCCACGGGGGAGGTTCAAACGATCGAGGATGACGACGGCCGCTCTGCGGGTCCGCTCAAGCCCGAGGAGCGGGCGTGACCGAGATAGCGAAAAACGATCTCGCCGCGACTCCGCTCCTGGCGGGACCGCACCGACGTTACAACGCGCTGATCGACGAGTGGCTCCTGGTTTCGGCCGAGCGGACGAGTCGTCCGTGGCGCGGTCGCGAAGAGACCCCACAACCTCAGGACCTGCCGACCTACGACCCGTCCTGCTACCTGTGCCCGGGCAATATCAGGGCCAACGGCGAGCGGAACCCACCGTACGAGTCCACGTTCGTGTTCACCAACGACTTCGCTGCGCTGCGACCGGACTCGCCTGTTGCGTCGTTCGAGGACGGCCTCCTGCGAGCCCAGAGCGAACGGGGCACGTGCCAGGTCATCTGCTTCTCGCCGCGCCACGACCTGAGCATGTCGCGGATGAACGTAGCCCAGGCCCGGAGCGTCGTGGATCTGTGGTCGACTCAGTCGAAGACTCTGGGAAAGAGTTTCGAGTGGGTCCAGGTCTTCGAGAACCGCGGCTCGGCGATGGGAGCTTCGAACCCTCACCCGCACGGCCAGATCTGGGCCGGAAACGCTCTGCCCCGCGAGGCCGAGAGAGAGGATGCGACTCAGCGGCGCCATTTCGGGAAGAGGGGACGCAGACTCCTGCTCGACTACGCCGAGCAGGAGGTGAATGGGCCGAGGGATCTCGGCAGTGACGACGAATGGCTGGTCGTCGTTCCGTTCTGGGCGGCTTGGCCCTTCGAGACGATGATCGTCCCCAGGCGGGCCGCTTCCCGGCTGCCAGACCTTGACGAGAGCCAGCGCAACTCCCTTGCCGATAGGCTGGTACGGTTGCTGCGCGGATACGACACATTGTTCCAGGCGCCGTTCCCTTACTCGATGGGCTGGCACCAGGCGCCGTTCGACGGCGCCGACAGACCGCATTGGCAGCTCCACGCCCACTTCTACCCACCGCTCCTCCAGGCGACGGTTCGCAAGTTCATGGTGGGATACGAGCTTCTTTCCGAGCCGCAGCGAGACATAACGGCAGAAGCCGCCGCGGAGCGTCTGCGGTCGGCGATCATCGCCTCGAACCCCGAAGCTGCCCGTTCGGGCGCCTAGAAGCACGCGGCACAGGCAACCACCACAGACCGGCAAAGGAGAAGAGAAACATGCTCGGTGGCCTAACCCCAGCCCACCTGTTGATCATCCTGGTCATCGCCCTGATCGTCATCGGCCCCGGGAAGTTGCCAGAAGTGGGCGCGGCAATCGGCAAGAGCGTCCGTGAGTTCCAGAAGGCGTCCGGCGGGATCCAGGAGACCGTGACCGGCGCGCTGAACCTCCAGACGCCACCCGCGCATCCCCCGCAGCCCGCGCCGCAGCAGCCCCCGCAGACCTATTACGCGCCCCAGCAGCAGCCTTACTACCCGGCTCAGCCGCAGCAGCCCTACTACTCGGCCCCGGCCCAGCAGGCTCCCGTTCAATACCAGCCCGCAGGCACCGTGATCGGGCCCGCGGCGGCCATGCCGGCGCAATTCCCTCCCGTCGGATACCCGCAGCCGAACCCTATTGTTCAGCAGCCACCCTCGCCCCCGAGCCTCGGCTGACGCAACGCTCTCGGGTTCTCCTCCTCCCGGCCTCGGTGCCACGGCTCCCAATCTGGGAGGGAGCCGTGGCCCGGGCCGGTTCCCGTGACGCTGGCCACGGCTGGAGTACAAAGGAGCCAAGTTGATCGAAGGGCGCACAGGAGGCTCGTCCTCGGCGGCGCGAGCTGCGGCCCTGCGAGCCCGGCTCGAAGGGCCGCCGAATTCGCCCGGCGCCGGCTCGAAGCCGTCCGGGCCGGTCCAGATTGCCCGCGCTCCCGGCCGAGTGAACCTGATCGGCGAGCACACCGACTACAACGAAGGGCTCGTTCTTCCGGTCGCCATCGACCGCGAGATCTGGATCGCCTTCCGGCCATGGGACCGACCTGAAGTCGAGCTGACATCGGTCGAGTTGAACGAGACTCGGTCGTTCCGGTTCGGAGGCCTGTCGCCGGAGACGCGCGGCGCCAGATCCTGGATCGACTACGTCGCGGGCACAGCCTGGGCGATGCGCGAGGCCGGCCTCCCCGTCCGGGGCTTCCGGGGCATTATGGACTCCACGATCCCAATCGGTTCGGGGTTGAGCTCGTCGGCCGCGCTCGAGATGGTTTCCAGCTGGGCGCTCGCCGTCCCGGGCGCGGCGCGGCCGGACGCCGGCGCGATGGCCGCAATAGCCCAGCGGGCGGAGAACCGCTATGTCGGTGTCAATTGCGGGATCATGGATCAGTTCGCCAGCGCGGCCGGCCGGGCCGGGCACGCGCTCCTCATCGACTGTCGAATCAACCGGTTCACGGTCGCGCCGATGCCGGCGGGCCTCTCCATCGTCGTCTGCGAGACCGGGTCAACGCGCCGTCTCGATTCCTCCGCGTACAACACCCGTCGCTCCGAGTGCGAGCTCGGGGCGCAGCTGATCGCCGAGCGCGAGCCGGGCGTCCGATCCCTGCGCGACGTTGATGAGCCGATGCTGCGGCGCAATCGCGACCGCCTGCCCGAGATCGTGGCACACCGATGCGAGCACGTGGTTCAAGAGGACGGACGAGTCCTGGCCACAGTCGCTGCGCTTCGGGACGGCGACCTCGAGGCGCTCGGCCGGCTCTTCGCCGCCTCACACGCGTCGCTGCGCGACCTGTTCGAGGTGAGCTCGGCCGAGCTGGACGCGATGGTCGATATCGCGGTTTCGGTGCCGGGGGTCGTGGCCAGCCGGATGACGGGCGCCGGTTTCGGCGGCTGCACCGTGAGCCTGGTTGAGCGCGGGTCCGAGGAGGCTTTGCGAGACGCCGTGCTGGCGCAGTACCGAAAGCGAACCGGCCTTGAGCCCAGCGTGTATGTCGTCGACGCTGTCGATGGAGCGGGCCAGCTCAATCAGGACGTGTGACCCGTCCGGCGCTTTCTGGAATCGGCCGGATCGGACGCTCACAGGGCACCGACCGGACCGACGCCACCTGCTCCGGCTGCGCTCCAGGCATACTTGAGGCCGCGCCAGCGCACAGAGACCGTAAAGCAATCGATCGAAAGGCGTCGCAGCGCGGCTTCATTTGGGGCTGACCATGGATCCCAACGTCCAACTGCAGACCGCCGCCTCACCGGCTGCCAGTTCGGTGTCTCGTCGTTCCCTGCGGCGCCGGCTCCGGGTTCCGTTCCGGCATCGGGGCAAATCCCCGCAACCGCCGGCCGCCGCGGCGGAGATGTCGCTGGCGGGCCACCTGGTCGAGTTGCGCAACCGGATTTTCATTTCGGTCTTCGCGCTCCTGCCGGGCACGGTCCTGGGCTTCATCTTCTCCGGCGAGATCATCCACATCCTCATCGCACCGCTCCCGAAGGGCGAGTATCTCGTCGCCTTTGGGCTGACCGAGCCGTTCATGATCGACCTGCAGGTCGCCGTCACGGTCGGGGCCATCACCGCAATGCCGGTGATCCTGTACCAGCTCTGGCGGTTCATCTCGCCGGGCCTGACTGACAAGGAGCGGTCGACGGCCCGGCCGTGGGTGCCCCTCGCCCTGGTCTTCTTCGTGCTCGGGGTAGGCGTCGCGTATTTCATCCTGCCCTACGCCTCAGGCTTCCTCTTCACCTTCCAGTCCCAGGACATCCACCTGATGCTGTCCGCCGAGTCGTACTTCGGGTTCGTGACCATCCTCTTCCTGGCCTTCGGCCTTGTGATGGAGTTCCCGATCGTCCTCGTCCTGCTCTCGAAGGTGGGCATCGTCACGTCCAAGCGCCTGCGGAGCTCGCGCCGCATGGCCGTGCTTGGGATCGTGATCTTCTCCGCGGTCGTCACTCCCGGCGCAGACCTGGTGAGCCCCATCGTCATGGCGGTGGTCATGTACGGGCTCTACGAAGTGTCGATCGTCATGATTCGGATGGGCGGCCGCTAGGCTGTCACCGGCCGAGGCCGTTCCCCGGGCGGCGCGTGGCGCCATAATCCCGTCCATCATCAGGATTCGGAGGACGAGCATGGCCGAACACGAGACAGCGCCACGAGTGGGGATCGTGTGCGGCAGTCGCTCGGACTTCCCCGTGATGGAAAAGGCCGTCGAGATGCTGGGCCGGCTCGAAGTCCCTTGCGAGCTGCATGCCATCTCCGCCCATCGAGCCCCGGACCTGCTCTTCCGTTTCGTCGGCGAGGCTGAGGCGCGCGGCATCCGCGTTTTCATCGCCGGAGCGGGTGGTGCCGCGCACCTGCCGGGAGTCGTGGCGGCAAAGACGATCCTGCCGGTCATCGGCATACCCATCCCAACCCAGATGGCGGGCGGCCTCGACTCCCTGCTGTCGATCGTGCAGATGCCAAAGGGCATTCCGGTCGCCACGGTTGCGGTCGGTGGCGCGGAAAACGCGGCCCTGCTCGCGGCCGAGATCCTGGCCCTCTCCGACCCATCGCTGAGCCGTCGGGTGAAGGCCTACCGCGACGCGCAGACCCGCTCGATCGAAGACGACGAGTCGAACGCCGACCTCCGCGGGACGCCCTAGCCGAATGGAGCACGTCCGAATGGACGAAGTGAAGCTAGGCCCCGGAGGGGTCCCGGACTGGCTCGCGCCGATGGTTCGGTTCTGCTCGCGGTGCGGCGTGGAGCTCCGGTTCGGCCCCATCGAGGGAGAAGAGCGAGACCGACTCCGCTGCCCGGGCTGCGGCTTCGTCTTCTACGTAAACCCGAGACTCGTGGTCACGACTCTGCCCATCACAGACCGCGGCGAAGTCATGCTCATCCGGCGTGGCATCGCTCCGGGCTTCAACCAGTGGGCGCAGCCGGGCGGCTTTCTCGAGATCGATGAGACGGTCCGCGACGCGGCCATCCGCGAGACCCTCGAAGAGACCGGCCTGCGAGTCGAACCCGGGTCGATCGTCGGCCTCTACTCGCGCGTTCCGGCGGCCGTGGTCGTGGTCGCTTTCGAGGCTCGAATCGTGGGCGGCACGCCAGCGATAACCCCGGAGTCGCTCGAGACGCGGCCCTTCGCCCCGGACGGAATCCCATGGCCCGAGATCGCGTTCGAGACCAGCATTCGCGCCCTGCGCGATTGGGTGGCCCGCATCCGGCCCGATCTGCCTTTGCCCGACCCATCGACGATTCACCGCGACTTCGGCGCCTGATCACCCTCGAGCGCATGCAGCTCACTCGTTGAGCTGTCGAGCGCCGAAATGCCACCTCGGAGCCACGGGAGCGTGCCCGGTGCTGCCCGGGTTGGCGTTTGTCGTAGAACGGGCCGCAACGATGCTGCGCCGCCGCCGCGCGGGCGCCTCCGCCCACGTGAGAAACTGAATTCCATGGACGCAGCGACGATCGCACTGGTGGTTGTACCGGTCCTGATCCTCCAGTTCGGGCTGATGATCTATGCCCTCTACGACCTCTTCCAGGAGGACCGTCGAGTCCGGGGCGACAGCAAGATCGTGTGGGCCCTGATCATCTTTTTCGTCAACCTGCTGGGCCCGCTTTGCTACTTCTTCGTCGGCCGTGACGACTCTCGAGGCGCCGAGACGGGCGGCATCGGGCCGGCCGGGCCTGCCACGGATTCGATCGCCCGCATCCTCGACACCTGGCCCCGGCTCGCCCAAACGACCGACGCGGCAGTCGCTACGACCAACCTGACCAAGCGATACGGCGGGGGCGTAGTGGCCCTCGACGGATTGAACCTGACCCTCCCGAGCGGCAGCATCTTCGGATTCCTGGGACCCAATGGGGCGGGCAAGACCACGACCCTCAGGCTTCTGACCGGCCTCGCCACGGCCACCGACGGCGCGGGTACGGTGGCCGGCATACGCATCGGCGGCACGGGCGGCGAGCTGGCACGCAACATCGGCTACCTCGACCAGGACCCACGCTTCTACGGCTGGATGCGAGGCCGCGAGCTGTTGAGCATGGTCGGCCAGCTCCACGGCCTCCACGGGGCGGCGCTGCGGCAGCGCGTCGGCGAGGTGCTCGAAATCGTGGGCCTGACCGATGCCGCATCTCGACGAATCGCCGGCTACTCGGGCGGGATGCGCCAGCGCCTCGGCATCGGCCAGGCAATCATCAACCAGCCTCGTGTCCTGTTCCTCGACGAGCCGGTTAGCTCGCTCGACCCCGAAGGCCGGCGCGACGTGCTGGGAATCATCTCGCGGCTGCGCGGCACGGCCACCGTCTTCATGAGCACTCACATCCTCAACGACGTAGAACGCGTCTGCGATCGGATCGCGATCCTCAACCTCGGTCACCTGGTCGTCGAAGGACCGATCGACGAGCTGCTCGACCGATACGCCCAGCCGGTCTACGAGCTCGAGCCCGAACCGCAGCAGCCGGGGTCGATCGACCGACTGGCGGCCGCAATCCGCGGGCAGGCTTGGGCCGGCGACGTCCAGACCACGCCCGACACGCTGCGGGTCTTCGTCAGCGATCCCAGGGTTGCCGGCCCGGCGATTCTTCCGCTGGTCGCAGCGACCGGCGTCAATCTGGTCCGATACGAGCGGGCACGGCCTAGCCTGGAGGACGTATTCCTGCGCCTGGTCGCCGAGAGCGGTCCGCCGATTGCGCCGGCGGTAGCCGTCCCCGCCTGGGGCCTGGATGGGAGGGGCCGGCGATGATGGGCTTTCGGGTCCTGTTGATCAAGGAGCTGCGCGAGCAATTTAGGACGAACCGGTTCATCGCCGTGGCGGCCGTCTTCGTGCTCTTCGGGATCATCGGGCCGCTCACGGATCGTTACATGAAGCAGCTCATCGAGGCGATCGGCAGCCAGAGCGGCGGCTTCTCGATCCAGGTCCCGCCACCGAGTCTCGATGGCGCCGGCTCCCAGATCCTGAAGAACCTGTCGCAGTTCGGCATACTCTGCGCGCTGCTGCTGGGCATGGGATCCGTGGCCTGGGAGAAGGAGCGCGGCACGGCCGGGATGATCCTGACCAAGCCGGCGTCTCGAGCGGCCTTCCTCGCCGCCAAGCTCGTTGCCATCTCCCTGACCCTGGGCGTTGCCGTGGCCCTGGGCTGTGGCTTCGGCTACCTCTACACGCTGCTTCTCTACCCCACCATCTTCCCGCTCGGCGGCTTCGTCGCCATGGCGCTGCTGATGTGGTGGATGCTGGTGGTCTTCGCCGCGATCACGCTCCTCGGCAGCACTCTGACTCGATCCGCCATCGCCGCCGCGGGTATCGGCGTGTTCGCACTGATCGTCTTCGGGATCGTTGGCGTCCTGCCGGCGATCGGCGACTACATGCCGTCGTCGCTGGGGACGCCGGCCCTGGACCTGGCTCTCGGCCGCGACCCGGGCGGGATCCTGGGTCCCGTGCTCTTCAACGTCGGCCTGGTGGCGGCGTTGTTCGGGATCACCTGGGCCGCCTTCCGCCGCCAGGAGCTGTAAAGACGCCGGGTTGTGGCGCCGCCGCCGGGTTGGTTCCAACGCTCCGCTTCGCCAGCTCGAAGGGGCGGGCCGCGAACCGCCCGTTAGCCGATCTTCTGGCCTCGCACCAGCCTCGCCGGCTCCAACGCAGTTCGCTTGCCGCGATTGGCCATCGCTTTGGCGAGGGCCACTTCGTGGGCGCGGTTCTCGAGCTCGTCGTCGAGAGGAGCCAGGAAGACCTGGGTTCGCGGCAGGCCCTCGGCGCGGCCAACCGCAATCCTGATCAGCTGATCGGTCAGCCACGGATTCTTGGGCAGGCAAGGGCCGTGAAGGTATGTCGCGAAAACGTTACGGAACCGCGCCCCTTCCAGACCGTCGCGCCCGTTGTTGCCCGCCCCGGCGATCACACGCCCGAAGGACTCGCACCCCGCCCCGAGCTCGGTCAGGCCGGAGTGATTCTCGAAGCCTACGACCGTCTCGGTGACGCCGTCGATGGTGACCTCGCAGGCCGCGTGCTGCATAAAGCGTTGCGGTCCGCCGCGCGTCTCCAGGTCGAGGATGTCCGCCCCGAGCATCTCCTCGCCGTCGTTCGAGATGTACCGCTGGCCCAGCAGCTGGAGCCCGGCGCACACCGCAAAGACGACCACGCCCTCGGCCGCGGCGTCGCGGAGCGACGGCGACTTGTGAGCGAAGTCCTTGGCCGCGACCGCCATCTCCACGTCCTGGCCGCCGTGGAAGAGGACGATGTCGAACTTGCGGAAGTCCGGCGTCTCGTCCTTCTCGACCGCCACGGTCTCGACGGGGATGCCCCGCCACTCGGCCCGACGCTGGAGCGCGATGAGATTGCCACCGTCGCCGGCCACGTTCAGCAGCGACGGGTACAGGTGGGCAATGCGGAGCGGCGCGTGGTCGCGCGAGTGGCCCGTCCGGGTGAAATGGGGTGCGGGAACGGGCGGAGCCGCGGGGATCGGGAACATCGGGGCACTCGAACGGGCAACCGGAGGCGGCTGTGCCGGCTTCGTGATCGGCTCGCCGGCCGGCTCCGCGGCGGTCGCCGACGGCTCCGTAGCGAGATCCCCGGCCTTCGGGGGCTTCGGTTCCGCATCTGCAGCCCGGGCGATCCGAGGATACCGATCAGCAGGTTCGGCCTCGTAGCCTGTCGGGGTCTGGCGGACGACGACAGTCTTCGGCGCAGGCTTTGGCGGAACCGGAGGCTTGCCGCCGTTGCGCTCGCTCATACCGCCCAGTATCTCCCCGTCCAGCCGCGCCGCCGCATCTCGTCGCGCAGCTCGATCAGCGGCGTGTAGCCGGACAGCACGACGAGTCGCCCTCCCGGCAGCAGCCCCGTGAGCGCCTCGGTCAGGGCTTCTCGCCGATCCTCCACGACCTTCAGCTTGTCAGCGGAGACACCCGCGTAGTAAAGGCGATTGGCCAGCTCGTCGGCTCGGGTGCCCGAGACTACGGCCCGGACCACCTTCGGCGCCATCGACTCGAAGTCCACATCCCACAGCCAGCCGAAGTCCTCGCCGTCGACCAGAGTGTTGGACGCCGCGATGAGGAGCTGGCGTGGCTCCCCTTCGGTGGCCAGCGAGCGCAGCGTGGTGTTGTACGAGGTCGGGTTCTTCGCGAAGGCCAGGATGACCGTTCGACCGTCGGCATCGATCTTCTCGAGCCGGCCGAACGCCGGACCGACCGAAGCGAGGGACTCGGCGGCGTGCTCGAGCGAAAGGCCGAGCCCGACCATGATCGCTATGGCGCCGGCGGCGTCATAGGCGATGTGCACGCCCGACTGCGGGATCTCGACTGTGAGCCCGCCGGTCGGCGTCTGAACGTCGAAGCGCGTCCGGTCGAGCCCGACCACTTCCAGCGCCGTAACGGCGACGTCGAGCTTGGGCCGCGCGAACCCGCAACCGGTGCACGCGTAGTCACCCAGGTGAGAGAGGTACACGTGGCGGTACTTCAGGTCCGCCTGGCAGCGCGGGCAGCGGATCGTGTCGGCGGCGCGAGTGATCTGGTCGGTGGATCGCTTGATGTCGAGGCCAAAAGTGACGCGCCGCCCTTCGCGCTTCTCGGCAAGGGTGGCGACCATCGGATCGTCCGCGTTCACGACCAAAGCGGCATCGGCGGGAAGCGCCGCCGCGACCGACTGGATCGCGTCGGCCACGGCGTAGATCTCGCCAAATCGGTCGAGCTGGTCGCGGAACAGGTCCGTCACGAGGAGCGCCCGAGGCAGCGTCTCTGGGGCCACTTCCGGGAGTGCGCCTTCATCCACTTCGGCCACGAGCACGCCTTCGGGCAGCCGGCCGTGCAGGTCCGCATAACTCACCGCGAGGCTGATTACGCCCTGGACGAGGTTCGCGCCGGCAGAGTTGTGGCAGACGGTGACGCCCTCGCCGCGGAGCAGCGCGGCCGTGAAACGGGCCGTGGTGGTCTTGCCGTTGCTGCCGGTGATCGCCACCACCGGCACGCCGGGAATGCGGACCAGCTCGTCGAGGATTCGCGGATCCACTTTCCGGGCAACCATGCCCGTTATGGCGGTGCCGCCGCCACGGCCGACGACGCGGGTGGCGCGGGCGGCGACCTTGCCGGCGATAAGCGCAAGGCGGCCCCGCAGCGGAAGAGGCGTCTCGGGTCCGGCGGGGCGCCGGCTGATCAGACTGGTCATCGCCGGGGAGTGTAGCGGGTCGGCGACGATGCCCCCGTCGGGGACGCGGCGCTCGTCGGGGACGCCGCGCTCGGCCCGCCTTGCGGTGCGCGCTGGCGAGGATCTTCGGCGTGGGTTATGTGTCACCGTCCGCGGTAGTCCCCGAAATGTCCGCGGGCCCGCTGCCCACCGGCGGCACGGTTCGGCACCGACGGCAACTTCAGCGCGGCCAACACGCTTCGGCTCCGGTAGCACGGCCCGGTGACGCACCGCCTCTCTCCAGCGTTTCCCGCCCGGCTAGAATCGAACTGCCATCTGTCATAGCGAGGTGACCAGTGGTCGAGTCGGGTGGGCCAGGCCGCAGCAAGGCAGGCGCCGACGGCCCGGTGTCCCCGTTGACACGCGCGTTCCGCTCGGGCCGGCCGGTTCTTGCGGCGCCGGCGGCGATCAACGCGACCCACGTTCGGATCTGGCTGGCCGTGGTCATAGGAGCGATCGCCATCGGGACGACGGGATTCCTGGTCCTCGAGCCCGGATGGCGGCTCATCGACGCCCTTTACATGACGGTCATCACGCTCACGACAGTCGGCTTCCGAGAGGTCCAGCCCCTCGGCGACGCAGGCCGGGTGTGGACCATGATCCTGTCGCTGGCGGGCGTCGGTCTAATCTTCGGATCGGTCGGGATCGTGGCCGAGTACCTTGTTGTCGAAGCGACCAGTGGACGGCGGGAGGCAAAGCGGATGGCAGACGCGGTCAAGGAGCTGTCGGGCCACTACATCCTGTGCGGTTACGGTCGGGTCGGCCAGACGGTGGCGCGCGAGCTCGTCCACGCCGGACGCAAGGCCGTCGTGATCGACATCCTGCCCGATTCGCTGGCTCGGGCCAGGCGCGAGGGATTCCTGGAGGTCGAAGGCGACGCTACCGAGGAGGCGACTCTTCGGGCAGCCGGCATCGAACGGGCGAGGGGCCTGATCACCACCATCGACTCGGACGCCCACAACGTCTACGTGATCCTCTCGGCCCGAGCGCTCAATCCGCAGTTGTTCGTAGTGGCTCGGGCCAACACGGCGGACTCCGAGGCCAGGCTCATGCAGGCGGGAGCCAACCGCGTCGTCTCCCCGTACACGATGGCCGGCCACCGGCTGGCCGAGCTGGCAACGCGGCCTCGCGTTGTGGACTTCATCGACGCGGCGCTCTCCCACGGCGAGCTGGCCTTCTCGATGGAGGAGGTCGAGGTCGTGGCCGGCGACGCGAGCCTGGACGGCGCGACGGTGGGATCGCTGAGGGATACCGGCGTCTTCGCCCTGGCCATCGTCACCGGCGAGCGAAGCTACGAGGCCAACCCGCCGGCCGACCGGGTCCTGCGGCCCGGGGAGACGCTGGTGGTGTCGGGCAGCGTGTCGCGGCTGCGGGAGCTGCGCGGTACCGGGACGAAGGGGTAGGCCACCGATCGATCGGGGCCGGCCGATCGACGAGCCGGCCGATCGACGGGTCAGCCCGGCCGGCTCGTGACATTGGACCGTCCGGGCATCTGCCGCGAAGTCGATACGAAGGGAGGCGCCATGGGCATGCCGCGGACCAAAGCCACCCTGCTTGTCGACGCCACCAAGGAAAGGGACGCCCTCTCGGCGATGCTCGCGCGGATGAGCCGCGAGCAGCTGCTCTGGCCCGGCGCATATGGCTGGTCGGCCAAGGACCACGTCGCCCATCTGGCCGAATGGGAGCGACTGTTCTTCGGCTGGTATGACACCGGCGCTCGGGGCGAGGATCCGCCCGTGCCCGCCGAGGGCTACACCTGGGCCACGATCGACGCCCTGAACCGGGCGATCTACGAACGGCATCGCGACGACCAGCTCGAGCACGTCATCGCGGACTGGCACGACACTTCGCGACGCCTGATAGCCCTTGCCCAGGCCACGTCCGAGGCCGACCTGTTCACGCCCGGCCGCTTCGCGTGGACCGGCCGCGGGACGCTGGCATCGTTCGTGTACGAATGCGGCCCGAACCACTACCGCTGGTCCGCCACGGAGATCAAGCGAGGGCTCAAGGCCCGGAGGTAGCGCCTCGCGGTGCGTCGCGGTGCCTCGCCACGCCTGCGACGCCTTGCGCAATCAACGCGCCTTTGCCGCGGCGGCCTCGTGCGATCGCTTCTCGTGGGCCAGCAGCGCGCCGCCGACGATCCCGGCGTTGTTCTTCAGAGTTGCCACGACGACCGGCGTCTTGACCGTCAGGTACTGCAGGTAGTTGTCGGCGCGCTTCGAAGCCCCGCCGCCAAGGATGAACAGGTCGGGCCAGAAGAGGCGTTCGAGCATGTGCAGGTAGTCGTCGAAGCCGGCGGACCAATCCTTCCAGGTGAGATCGAGCCGGTTTCGGGCCGACTCGGCCACGCGCAATTCGGCATCGCCGCCGTATAGCTCCAGGTGCCCCAGCTCAGTGTTCGGCACCAGACGGCCGTCGATGAAGAGGCCGGAGCCGACTCCCGTTCCGATCGTCAGAACGATGATCGTGCCACCCTGGTCGCGCCCGGCACCAAAGCGCAGCTCGGCCAGGCCGGCGACATCGGCATCGTTGCCGATGGCCACCGGCCGCCTCATGACCAGGCCCATCTCCCGTTCCGCCGAAAAGCCTATCCAGGCGGAATCGATGTTCGCGGCCGTAAGGACTGTGCCGGCACGAGTTGCAGAGGGAATACCGACGCCAACCGGCAGAGCTGCGGCGTCGACGGCCGCAAACGGCGCGTCCGCGTGCCCAACCAGGGCATCGAGCAGCCTTCGGACGAGCGAATCCATCACCGCCACGACCTCGCGTGGCACCGATGGCTGCGGAGTCGGAATGCGAATGCGATCGCCCACAAACTGACCCGTGCGAAGGTCGACGACGGCACCCTTGATGCCGCTGCCGCCGAAGTCGATCCCGATCGCCAGGTCACCTGGGCTTGGCTCAACTGCCATCGACACTCCTCCGTCCTACGTTTTCGTTGGTCTCGCCTGCTCTAGAAGTAGTTGACGCTGATCCCGCCGTCGATCACGAGCGAGGCTCCGTTGGTCCAGGCCGACTCGTCGGACGCGAGGTAGACCGCCAGCGAGATGACCTCTTCGGGCGTGCCAAACCGACCGGTTGGGTTTCGGGCCAGGCGAATCTTCCTTGCTTCCTCGTCCTTGACGAGCCAGTCCATCAGCAACGGCGTCTCGACCGGCCCGGGCAGGATGGCGTTGGTCCGGACGCGCTGCGGCGCGAACTGGACGGCCAGAGACCGAGTCAGGGCCAGCACGGCGCCCTCCGAAGCCGTGTACGCGTCCTGCGGGACGGAGCATCCGAGGACCGCGACGAAGCTCGAGATGTTGATGATCGAGCCGGAATGGCGCTCGACCATCTTCGGGATGGCGTGCTTACAGGCCAGATAGACTCCGCGAACGTTGACGGCCATGACCTGATCCCAGGCCTCGACAGGCGTGTCTATGACCGAATGGTCGGCCGCCGGCATTATCCCGGCGTTGTTGTACAGGACGTCGAGCCGACCGTACGTCTCGATCGCGAGATCGACCATGGCCTTCGCGTCGGCCTCTACCGAAACGTCGACGGTAACCGCTGTAGCCTCTCCCCCGTTAGCATGAACCTGACGGACCGTCTCCTCCGCGGCAGCCTTCTGGTTGTCCGCAATCACCACGCGCGCGCCCTCGGCCGCGAATCGCAGTGCCGCCACGCGTCCCATTCCGCCGCCGGCGCCGGTGATGATCGAGACCTTGTCCCCCAGCCGCATTCTGAGCCTCCGCTGTGGATAGGTGGCAGCTTCGATCAGCCGGAGGGGACCTGGCCCGCAGTGCCATCGGCTCCTGCGATAGCTTACTAGGGGGGCTCCGGAAACGCGGTTGGGCCCGGTGCGACCCACCGCCGGAGGCGCGGCCGGCACTGACGATCCGACGGCCACTGTCGGCCCGCCGACGTCAGGCAGCCAGACTGGCTCCAACGGCGGCGAGACCGAGCAGACCGATCAAGATCGAGGAACCTGCCGCGAGCCGTGCCTGGGCGTT
>DASWZK010000126.1:0-2768 GCA_036404515.1 Candidatus Limnocylindrales bacterium | reverse complement strand
ATTGCCGCCCGATCGCAGTTCTAACTGCGGTTGCGTCGCGCGCCCGTAGCTCAGCGGGTAGAGCGTCGGCCTCCGGAGCCGAAGGTCGCAGGTTCGAATCCTGTCGGGCGCGCTCTAACCACCTGTTCCGGCAAAGCCAGGGCCAGTCCGTGGGCGTAGGCCGCCGGGGAGAGGTGGGCCGACACTAACTCCCGTCCGGCCACGACGATCCGCTCGTAGATGGCGTGGAGCAGCTGGCTCTTGGCCTCCGGAACGTCCGCCCGCTGCCAGGTTTCCGACAGGGCACGCAGCCACTCCACCGCTCGATCCGTAGGAACTCCGACCTGCGCGGTCTCCTCGACCTCCGCCAGCGCGCCCACTAGGGACGGATCATCGCGGCAGGTGACTAGGGATCGGGCGCCGACGATTCGGCGCCCGATCGCGAAGCTGCGAGGGCATGCTCGACCGGAGGAGCCCGCCGAGCGACCCGCTACCTGACCGTGACTGTCAGCGTGTACATCCACTCGCTCGAGGTTCCGCCGAGCCACGGCTGGCTGTACTTCAGCACCACGTTGCTGCTCCACGCCCGTTCGGCGAGGGAGACTGCCGAAGCGGCCGAACAGCTCGGGGCGATCCTCGGCGAACTAGCGCACGTGATGAGCCGCCAGGCAGCCGCCGGCTGAGGCACGCTAGGTTGGCACAGGCTTCTGACGCGGCCTCCGCTTGACTGGCGTCGCGGTCCCAACCGGGGCATGGCCCGGTCCCCAGTCGGCGACCGGCAGGGGTCTACCGAGCAGATAGCCCTGGCCCAGCTCGATGGCAAGGGCACGCAGCACGGCGAGCTCACGGTCGGTCTCGATACCCTCGACAATCAGCCGGCAGCTGGTCACGTGAGCGAAGTGACAAAGGCCGACGATCATGGCCTGACGCGCCTCATCGGACTCGAGGCCGGCGATGAGTGACCGATCGAGCTTCACAAAGGCCGGGCGCAGCTCGACGATATGGCGCAGGCTGGCGAAGCCGGTGCCAGTGTCATCCACGGCGAAGTCCACCTTAGGTCCGAGCGCGGCCATCGCCGCGCGGAACGCTGGATAGTCGGCGATGGCCGCGTGTTCGGTAACCTCGAGCACGAGGCGTCGGCGGCTTCCATGCAGGATGGTGCGAAGCGGCTCTCCCGCGAGGATGAACCCTGGCGACGCGTTCAGGTCGAGCCAGGCCGACTTTGGCAAGGCCTTCGCGGCTGCGAGGGCGGCCCCGATCGTGACGGTCTCCAGATCGGCCCCGAGGCCGAGCGCGGCCGCCTGGGCGAACATCAACTCGGGATCGGCACCGTCGTTGAAGCGCGTGAGCGCCTCGTAGCCGACGGTCGCATTGGTCGCGAGATCCACGATCGGTTGGAAGACCGACCCGAAGGCCCGGTTGCCGATTACCCCCAGGATGTAGTCGCGGCCACGTCCTGCCTCGGTCCGCTCGGCCACGGCGCGGCCGATGAGCGCCCCGGCCAGGTCGGCGAACTCGTCGATCGCCGGCAGAGCCTCACTGATGCCGACCTCCGCCACGCTTTCCTTGGCCGAAACGAGGAGCAGTCCGATGACCCGCCCGTCGTGTCGCACGGGCGCACAGGCAATCGAGTGAACCCCGAGGCCTTTCAGGAGCTGGTTGTACGGGTGCCAGGGCCGGTTCACCCACGGCTCGATCCAGGGGCCATCGATAGCCCGCTGCCGGAGCTGCTCACTGCGCCCGGATGGGAGCCGTCGCAGCGGCGGGTCGGGCTCGCCCTCTACGACGAAGCCGATCGGCCACGCATGTCCGTCGAGCCCGAAGAGGAAGAGACCTGCGGCCCTGACACCGGTGAATCTCACGATCTGGCGGCAGATCGCCTGCGCGGTGGCCTCCGGCGTCTCGCCCGCGCGCAAGCCCCGGATCGTCTCCGCGATGAGCGCGCGCTCCCGGATGAGCTGGGTCGAGCGCTCCATCAGCTCCCGCTCGTGCGTGACGTCGCGCTGGACGGCCACGTAGCTCGTGATCGCGCCCGCGGAGTCGCGGATCGGCGAGATTACGGCCTCCTCGGTGAAGAGCGTGCCGTCCTTACGCCGATTGACGAAGTCGGCCCGCCAGGGCACGCCGTTCGTGAGAGCGGCCCACATCGCTTCGTAGAACGAGGCCGGCTGGAGGCCGCTCTTGAGGAGGCGTGGGTTCTGGCCGATGACCTCGTCGCGGGCATAGCCGCTCACCCGCTCGAAGGCGGGATTGACGTAGGTGATCCGCGCGTCAGCGTCTGTGATTATCACCGACTCGGCCACCTGCTCGATGCCAGTGGCCAGCCGATTGCGCTCCGCCTCGGTATTCGAGTGTCGAGGAACGTCGACGCCGATGACGCGCGGCGCGCGATGCCGAAACGATTTGGACCCCGAATCTGTCATCACCGGATCCCGCGAGGGCGCCTTTTCCGGGGGTTCTGAACTTGCCGGCCGGTCGACGTGGCTCCATGAGCTTAGTCGGAACGTCAATCTACATGACACCCGCACTTGACCAACCCGGTTGCTCTAACAGCACGGAAAGTCCGTGGTCTTCGCGCGCTAAGGAGACATGCGTATGTGCAGAGTTGCGGAGGCGACCCGAGCTGACGCTCCTCTCGCGCCGACCCCGATCAGGTCTCTATGAAGAGGGCCCCGCGTGTCAAGGGTTCCCCCCGGGGGCGCCCGTGTGTGCGAGGGGAATGCGCTTGTCATGTCGCTATGGCCTTCTGGAGGGAAGGACTCGGTCGGGTGGGAGAAGGCGGCGGCCCA
>DASWZK010000125.1:0-27220 GCA_036404515.1 Candidatus Limnocylindrales bacterium | reverse complement strand
GACGGCGATGTTCGGCAAGCCGACTCCGACGAAGCAGACGCGCTGGTCGGCCAGCTCGCGAGCCGCAGCCACGATCATCATTTCCGACCTGGAGAAGTCGGCGGCCCCGGGCGCTCCGGACGCCGCGCCGGACGCCGCGGGCGCCGCGCCGGACGCCGCGCCGGGCACGCGAGCGGGGCTGACTGCGGGCGGCTCGCTCATTTGTAGACCCCGTAGTCGACCGAGCCAGAGGGTGCACTGCCGGACGGCCGCAGGGCGGCCACTCGGTCGGCCCCGAGCTTGTCCACGTACTCCGCGCGACCGCTCACCGCGTAGACCCACTCGTCGAGCCAGGCCTGCGTAGTGACGGTCTCGCGGCTGATCGCGTCCCAATCGCGGTAGAAGCGGTTGTCGCGATCGTAGGCGCCCTGGACATACGAGGGGTGAGCGCCGAACGGCTCGACCACCACCGCATCGACGATCAGGCCGGGGACCACTGTTCGGTTGGGGTCCGCCCGGATCACGGCCTCGTCCACCAGCTCCTCGACAACGACGATGACCCGCTCCGCGGCGAAGGCCGCCTCCTTCTGGCAGCCGAGCAGGCCCCACATCTGCGTGTTGCCGCCGGCATCGGCCCGTTGGGCGTGGACGACCGTCACGTCGGGCTTGAGCGGGGGCACGGCGTAGACGGTGTCGTCGCCGTACGGGGAGCGAATCTCCCGGATGAGCGGGTTCGCCTTTGGCAGATCCGTTTCGAAATAGGACCGCAGTGGGAAGAACGGCATGTTGGACGCGCCGGCGGTGTAGCGGCCGACCATGCCGAAATGGCTGTACTCCTCCAACTCGAGCGGCGCTGGATCGGCATCCTCGACACGCCGGCGGATGGCGTGCAACCCGCCCACACCCGGATTGCCGAGCCAGCTGAAGACGAGCTTCCTGGCCGTGCCTGCCGCGACCATCTGGTCATAGATGAGGTCGGGTGTCAGGCGGGCCAGGGTCAGGTCGCGTCTGCGCTGGCGGATGATCTCGTGCCCGGCCGCGAAGCAGATCAGATGCGTGAAGCCTTCGATGGCGACGACGTCACCGTCGTGGACCAGCGCGGCGACGGCATCGCGCATCGAGGTGACCTTACTCATCGGCGCTCACCTGGCGATCATCCGCGGCTTACCAGCGCGGACCGGACCGGGCATCTGCCAGTCCAGCCCATCCTGCCATTTTCCAATCCGGGTGGCACGAGGTGAAGTGCCGGTACCCTGGGCACTTTGGCACCGTCCCAAAGAAGGCTTCGCAGCCACCGAATCCCCAGCGGGTGCTGTCCACATTGGAATTCAACGGGGCTGAGCGGGAATCTGGCGAGGGAGCGGTACAAACATGGCCCCGTGCCGCCCAGATTTGCATCTGGCAAATTCGTGCGCTGCGAGAGGAGAGCGGCCACTCAGTGATTCGCCGCGACCTCGGCCACGGCCTCTCCGAAGAGCGACAGGCCCGTAGCGGCTTCCGAGGCCGTGAGAACAAGCGGCGGTGACACTCGCACGACCGTGTGCCCAGCCTCGAGAACGAGCACTCCGCGCTGGAAACTGGCCCACTCAACGGCCGCCGCGTGCTCGTGCGTGTCGAACTCCACGCCGATCATCAGACCGATCCCGCGGACGTCGCGGATCACTGCAGGGAACCGCGCCTGCAGCGAGCGGAGACCCGCGAGCAGCTCGTCGCCTCGGGCCTTGGCGTTGTCCATCAGGCCGCCCTCGAGCAGCTTGATCGTCTCGAGCGAAGCCGCGCAGGCAAGCGGGTTACCGCCGTAGGTTGTGCCGTGTGCGCCGGGGCCCCACCTGGTCATGAGCGAGTCGCGAGCGATGAAGGCGCCGAGAGGCATACCACTGGCGATACCCTTGGCAGTGGCGACGATGTCCGGTTCCACATCCCAGTTCTGAATCGACCACATCTTGCCGGTCCGACCACCGCCCGCCTGGACTTCGTCGGCGATCAGCAGGATGCCCTGCTCGTCGCAAATGCGGCGCAGGCCTTGGATGAAGCCGTCTTCGGGGACGACGTAGCCGCCCTCGCCCTGGATCGGCTCCACGATGATCGCCGCCACCTCGGTCGGCGGCACGAGCTTGTCGAACAGGACTTCGTCGAACCACTTCAGGTCCGCTACATGGCCGAACGGGGCATGGAACACGCCCGGCAGCATCGGCCCGAAACCGGCGTGGTACTTCGCCTTGGAGGCAGTCAACGAGACGGAGCCGTACGAGCGGCCGTGGAAGGCGCCCAGGAATGAGACCAGATACTGGCGCTTGGTGGCGAAGCGGGCGAGTTTGATCGATCCCTCGACCGCCTCCGTCCCGGAGTTACCGAGGAAGACCCGGCACTTCTCCTTCATCGGCGCGATGCGAGCCAGCTCCGCACACATCTCCGCGTAGATCGGCAGGTAGAAGTCGGCGCTGTAATGGATCAGCTTCGCCGCCTGCTCCTGAATGCGGCGGACCACATCCGGGTGGCAGTGACCCGTGGAGGTGACCGCAATACCGGCGTTGAAGTCGAGCAAAAGGTTGCCGTCGATGTCCTCGATGACGCAGCCCTCGCCGCGCACGGGCACGACCGGGTAGGCCCGAGGCACGCTCGGCGAAGTCCACTGTGCATCGAACTCCAGGTGGGCTCGCGCCTTCGGGCCGGGCAGCTCGGTGACGACATGCGGGACTGTGGGAGCCTGGGCGAGCCTGCTGGGAGCCTGGATCACGGTGCACCTCGACTGTGTCGTCGCCGCCGCCCGAAGGACCCAGCGGCAGCGGTAACGGATAGCCTTTATGCAGGCTGGATATGCCGACAGTATAGACGAGCAGCACCGCTCGCCGGAGACAAGGGAGCCCCTCCAGCCGTTTCATCGCTTCGCCCGGCCGGCCGATTCGGTCGGCGAGCCATTCTCCGGCCGCGCTATTGCGCCGCTGCTCGGGGGAGCCGCTGATCCTTCGTCGAACGAGATCTAGTCGACGAGAGTCTGCGACTGCTCGCGCATGAACTGCGGGACGTAGTACAGGCCGCCTGAGGCCTTGCCGGACGTGCCGGAACCCTTCCAGCCACCGAACGGCTGGATGCCCGGCCAGGCCCCCGTCGTCGCGCCGGCCCGGCGGTTGATGTAGATGACACCGGCCTCGCTCGCCTCTTCGAAATGAGAGATCTCTTCGCGATCGTCGCTGAAGAAGCCTGCGGTCAGACCGTAGATAGTGTCGTTCGCCCGCTCGATGGCCTCGTCGAGCGAACTTACCTTCGCCACCGCCACGAGCGGCACGAACAGCTCATCGCGCCAGATGCGATGGTCGGCCGGCAGGTCTGCCACGACGGTCGGAGCAACGTAGAGATCCGTGCCGTGACCGTCCAGCACCTCGCCGCCGATGATGACTCGCCCGTCGCGTTTGGCTTCCGCAACGGCGGCGTCGTACTTGGCCCTGGCCTTGGCGTTCACCAGCGGCCCCAGCCAGACTTTGCGGTCCGTGGGGTCGCCGACGGAGATGCCTTTGGTCTTGGCCACGAGCGCTTCGAGGAACGCATCGTAGACGGGCGCCTGAACGTAGACCCGGCTGCAGGCCGAGCACTTCTGGCCGCCGTAGCCGAAGGCCGAGCGCATGACGCCCTCGGCCGCCTCTTCCAGATCGGCCCGGGCGCTGACGATGGCCGGGTTCTTGCCGCCCATCTCGACGACCACAGGCTTCGGGTATCGCTTGCTGAAGGTCTTGAAGATCTCGTTGAAGCCGATCTCGTAGGAGCCGGTGAAGAGCATTCCGTCGACGCCTTCATTCTCCTGAAGCTCGGCGCCAACCGTGGCCCCGGGACCACTGACCATGTTGAATGCGCCTCGAGGCAGGCCGGCCTGATCGGCAATCTCGGCCAGCTTCAGGCCGCACAGCGGGGCATCGGACGACGGCTTGTAGACGACTGCGTTCCCGGCGACCAGCGCGCCCCCCGAGGGCCCGCCCGACAATGCCAGCGGGAAGTTGAAGGGGCTGATGACTGCCCAAACGCCGTGCGGCTTGAGAACGGAGCGGGTGTGGACGGTGGGGTCGCCAAGATTGCCCATCGGGTGGTCGAAGCCGTCGTTCGCCTGGATCTGGTCGCAGTAGTAGCGGATAAGATCGGCGGTCTCCTCGACGTCGCCGAGCGCCTCGAGCCGGTTCTTGCCGACCTCGATACCCATCAGCGCGGCCAGCTCCATCTGCCGCTCGCTGATGATGTCCGCCAACCGGCGCATCACCGCGATTCGCTCCGACCACGGCGTTCGGGCCCAGGACGGGGCGGCAGCACGAGCGGCGGCTATCGCATCACGGACATCCTGACGGGTGCCCTTGGCGAACCGCCCCACCAGCGAGCCATCTACCGGCGAGCGCTTCTCGAAGGTCTCCGGGGCCATTCGCCATTCACCGTTTATGTAGAGAGCGTGCGTGGCGCCGAGCTCGCCTCGGGCGATGGCCAGACCGGCGTCGTAGGAGGCGTGCAGCTGCTCGTTGTCGTTGCGCAGCGTTGCGTAGGTGATCTTGAGCCGGGGCTCAGACGTCGCCGTCATCCGAACGCCCTCCTGGGGCAGCGTTGTAGGGAGCCGCACCGCCCCGAGCCGCGCGCTCGCAGCAGGGCGCAGACCCTTTGACTTCCAGTCTACCGCGACCTTCGGCCGAGGCTCGGGTCAGGTTTCGGGTCGTCCTCGCCAACTACCTTCAGGCGATCTTCATACCGTGCCGCGTCAGCCGACGAGCGCGGCAACGACCTCTACGATCGAAGGCGCAACGGCATCCGGTGCCCGGCCGCCTCGCTCGGAGGCGCGCGCCAGCTCCGCGTCGCCGTGCTTGCCCGACCGAACGAAAACGCCACGTAAGCCGGCCTTCTGCGCGCCGCGGATGTCGTTCCACATGTCGTCGCCGACCATTGCCACGTCCCGAAGCGAGAGGCGGTTCGACGGCCCGTGGCCGCCTTCCTGGGCCAGCAGCCTCACGGCCTCACGGAAGAATGTCGGCGACGGCTTGCCCGTGACGAACGCCCGTCGCTCCGTGGCGAATTCCAGGCCGGCGACGTAGGCCCCCGCGTCGAGGGTGGCACCGTCCGGCGTAAGCCACCAACGGTTCTTGTGCATGGCCACCAATCGAGCCCCGTTCCGCACCAGCCGGAAGGCGGACTGCATGTTGCGGGAAGTGAACTCGTCGGCAGCGTCTCCAACGATTACCGCGGCCACTCGCGCTTCGGGCTCGGCCGCCTCGTCGTGAGAGAGCAATTGCAGCCCGGCGAACTCCGTCAGTGCGTCCTGCGATGCCATCACATAAAGCGGTCTGGAACCGTAGCGACGCCTGGCCAGGGCCGCCGCCGTGGACACGGCGCTCACGATCCGTTCGGCGGAGATCGGCAACCCGGCCTCCGTCAGCTCGCGGGCGAGAGTGGCGCGGCTCGCCAGAGACACGTTCGTTCCGACGAGATACGGAAGCCCTCGGGCATCCAGCGCCCCCAGAGCCTCGTCCGCTCCGGGCAGGAGGACGCCCCTCACGGTCAGAACACCGTCCAGATCCAGGACGAGCCCTCGGACGCCGGCCAGTCGTTCCTGCAGCTGGGCGGAGCCCCGGGCGTTGCCGGCCGCGCCCGCACTGGTCCGGGGGTCCGCCGTATTGATCTCCATGGCCCGATCGTCGCACACCCGCCCGATTCGCGCCCGTCCCGGAGCGCGTCGGCGAGAACCACGAGCCGCACCCCGGGCAGGGTATCCTTCACCGGAACTGCGCCCTATCACGCTTGTTCCGTGCTCCCGGACCAACCTACGGGGGAGCCTTGACACCATCCGCCTGGCATTGCCGGGCGGTCGCCGGAGACTTGGATGACCGACTCGAGACCGATTCATAGCGTGGTCCTGGTGAAGCAGGTGCCCGACACGCACAACGTCACCGGCGACGTGATGACCAAAGACGGCACGATGAACCGGGGAGCCCTGCCTGCCATCTTCAACCCCGAGGATCTCAACGCCCTCGAGATGGCGCTGCAGATCCGGGCAGACCACGGCGGCTCAGTCACCGTCATCACCATGGGGCCGCCCAAGGCGGCCAACATCCTGCGCGATTCTCTGTTTCGCGGCGCCGACAGGGTCGTCCTGCTGACGGACCGCAAGTTCGCCGGCGCCGACACGCTCGCGACTTCATACGTCCTGCAACTGGCGGTTGAAAAGCTCGGTCGGTTCGACCTGGTCCTGTGCGGCCGTCAGGCCATCGACGGGGACACGGCCCAGGTCGGTCCGCAGACGGCCGAGAAGCTCGGCATCCCGCAGATCACCTACGTGGAGTCAATCGTTGAGATCACTTCGACCCACATCACCGCCGAGCGAGCCCTCGACTCCGGGTCGGAGATCGTGCGTTGCACGCTCCCCTGCCTGCTTACCGTCGTCGGGTCGGCGAATACGCCTCGCCCGGCCTCGGTCCGACGCCAGATGGAGCGCAAGCTCGCCGCCGCGCCGAGCGATTACAAGGCCATTCGAGCGAAGTGGCCCGAATTCGAAACGGACGAAGCCCTGGAGGCCTTCCTGTCGAAGCACGATCTGAAGATCCCTGTCTGGACGGCCGAGGACATCGGCGCGACCGAGGGCAGCATCGGCCTGGCGGGCTCGCCGACACAGGTCCACAAGATCAACTTCGTGGTCCTGGAGAGCACCGAGAGCAAGACCGTCCCGCCCACGCCCGAAGGAATTGCGGCGATGGTTGCCGAGCTGGTCCATGAATACATCGTCGGGTAGGCGCGAAATGGCTGCGACCAAGAGCATCTGGGTATTCATCGAGCACACCAACGATCACATCGCCGACGTCAGCCTCGAGCTCACCGGCAAAGCCCGGGAACTGGCCGACCAGCTCGGTTACGAGGTCGTCGGCCTGCTGTGCGGCCGGGCCGTCGACGACCTCGCCCAGCAGGTGATCCACCACGGCGCCGACCGTGTCCTCCTGGCAGACCATGAGGAACTGTCCCTGTACCGCACCCTGCCGTACGCCCGGGTGGCCATCGCGGAGGCACAGCGCCGAAAGCCGGAGATCTTCCTGGTCGGTGGGACTCCGAACGGACGCGACTTCGCGCCTCGAGTCGCCAGCGCCCTGCGCTGCGGACTGACGGCCGACTGCACAGACCTCCAGATCGGCGACTACCACGTCAGGAAGGAAGACAAGACCTACAAGGATCTGCTCTATCAGATCCGGCCGGCCTTTGGCGGCAACCTGATCGCCACGATCGTGAACCCGAACACCCGACCCCAGATGGCCACGGTCCGCGAAGGCGTCATGCGCAAGCTGGCTGCCGACGCGACCCGAACCGGGGTCGTTGAGAAGATCGTCCCCGCTTTCGAGCCCGGCGACTTCGCCCTCGAGGTCCTGAGCCGCCAGGTTCGCAAGTCCACGGTCAAGCTCAAGGACGCCACGGTGATCGTCGCCGGCGGCGCCGGCGTGGACGGAGCCGACGAGTTTGCCCTCTTGCGCGACCTGGCCAACCTGCTCGGGGGCGAGGTTGGCGCGTCGCGAGCCGCCGTCGACGCAGGCTTGATCGACCGCGCTCACCAGGTCGGCCAGACCGGAACTACAGTCCGGCCGCGCCTGTACATCGCGGCGGGCATTTCGGGAGCGATCCAGCACCGGGCCGGCATGGACCAGTCATCCAAGATCATCGCCATCAACACCGACCCGGCTGCGCCGATGTTCCAGATCGCCCACTACCGCATCGTCGGCGATGTCGGTGAGGTGTTGCCCATGATCATTAAGTCCCTGCGCGAGCGCTCCATCGACCAGAGAGAAGCTGAATGAGCGAGAACTTCTTCTCCGACAACCCCGACCTTCAGTTCCGGCTGGAGCAGCTCGATCTCCGCGAGGCGTTGGAGTTCAAGGAGAAGGGATACGCCGAGGCCGAGACTTACCCGGGCGCGCCGCGCAACTACGCCGATGCCAAGGACAACTACCGGATCGTTCTGGAGGTCCTGGGTGAGGTCTGCGGCGAGCGCGTGGCACCCCGGGCCGCGGAGGCGGACGAAGAGGGCGCCCACTTCGAGCATGGCGAGGTCACCTACGCCGCCGCCACGCTGGATGCCATCGAAGCTCTGCGCCAGGCCGAGCTATTCGGGGCGATGCTGCCGCGGGAGTACGGTGGCCTGAACCTGCCCGAGTCGATCTACCAGATGATGGTCGAGGTGGTGGCCCGGGCCGAGAGCGGCCTGATGACCGTCTACGGCCTCCAGGAGATCGCCTCTATGATCGATGAGTACGGCGACCCCGAGACCAAGGCCCGCGTCCTGCCGAAGTTTGCGCGCGGCGAGGTCTCGGGCGCGATGGTCCTGACCGAGGCCGACGCCGGGTCGGACCTGGGCGCCGTGGCGACGCGCGCGACCCTGGACGATGCCACGGGCCAGTGGCACCTCAACGGCGTGAAGCGCTTCATCACCAACGGTCTGGCCGACATCTCGGTTGTCCTGGCCCGCAGCGAGGAGGGGTCCACCGACGCCCGCGGCCTTTCGATGTTCCTGGTGGAGCGCGACGACACCGTCAAGATCCGCCGCATCGAAAACAAGATGGGGATCCACGCCTCCCCGACGTGCGAGATCCAGTACAACAACACGCCGGCGATCCTGGTCGGCAAGCGCCGCTTCGGACTCATGCGCTACGCCATGAACCTCATGAACGGGGCGCGCCTGGCGGTCGGGGCGCAGGCCCTCGGGATCGCCGAGGCTGCCTATCGGGAGGCCGACCGCTACTCCAGGGAGCGCATCCAGTTCGGCAAGCCGATCCGCTCATTGCCGGCCGTGAGCCGGCTGTTGCTTTCGATGCGCGTCGACCTGGAATCGAGTCGAGCGCTGCTGGCCGAGACGGCCCGCTGGGTAGACCTGTGGAAGGTCTACGACAGGGCCGTCGGCGAGGGCACGGCGCCCGACATGGATGCGGCCCGCGCCCGCCTGAGGCAGTGCCAGACACTGGCCGAAACCCTCACCCCGATGGTGAAGTACTGCGCCACCGAGATGGGCAACCGCGTCTGCTATCAGTCGATGCAGGTTCACGGCGGCGTGGGCTACATGCGCGAGTTCAACATCGAGCGGCTGTTCCGCGACGTTCGCATCACCAACATCTACGAGGGCACCAGCCAGCTGCAGGTCGTGGCGGCGATCGGGAAGATCCTCAACCATTCGCTCGATCCGCTCCTTGCGGAGTGGAGAGCCGCCTCGTATCCGGCCGACATGGCGGCCGAGAAGGCAATCCTGGACGAGCTAACCGACGTATACGGCAAGGCGGTCGATGCCCTGAAGGCCCAGCCTGAACGAGACCGCGTCGACTACTACGCTTGCGACCTGGTCGACACTGCCGTGTGGCTGGTGAACTGCTGGCTGCTGCTGCGCGACACTAACGTGCTGGAGTCGAAGAAGGCCGTGGCCCGAACATACATCGCGTCGGTCGCGCCGCGGCTGCGGGCCTCGGCCGGGGTCGTGATGGCCGCCAGCCCGGTGCCGCTCGAGGCGATCCCGGCCCTGCTCGGGTAGGTCTGCCTCCGAGCCGAGGCCAGCAGAGGGCCACCGGTTCGTGATCGCCAGCACCGCGGGTCGTTCGGCTGCGACGCAACGAATTGCGGGGTGGTTTGTGGAGCGCTGTGGTTAGGCTTATTCTGCAAGCGGGTCGACGGCATCCATCGCGCGCGTAACGATCGAGGTCCCGCGGGGTTTGGACAGGAGGCACCGGTCAGTGCCGAGAGGGCCAGGGCCACCGATCCGCCCGCGGCTTGGCGCTCAAGACAAGGAGGACCCCTGAACTCATGAGATTGGACCGAACGGCAGGCTCCGACGCCGACCAGGCGCCCGCCACCGCCCCGCAGCCCGGTACCATCGCATCTGCTGCCACGGCAGTCGCGAAGCCACGGGTTGCCCGTCGGCTTGCCAGACCGGCCGACGACTGCGAGCACGAGGGCCTCCTCAAGGGCAAGAAGGCGCTGGTCTTTGGCGTCGCGAACGACCACTCGATCGCCTGGGGCATAGCCAGGGCGCTCCACGACCAGGGCGCGAAGGTCGGTTTCAGCTCGATGGCCTCGCTCATCAAGCGGCGCGTCCGCCCTCTGGCCGCCTCGATCGGCTCCACATTCGTCGAGCCCTGCGACGTCCGCGACGACGACGAGATACGGCGCGTCTTCGAACACTGGCACGCCAGAGAAGGCGATCTCGACATCCTCGTGCATGCCGTCGCCTTTGCCGAGAAAGAAGACCTCGCCGGCAATTTCTCGGCAACCAGCCGTAACGGCTTCCACACGGCCTTCGACATCAGCGTCTACTCGCTTATCGCGATGGCCCGCGAGGCCCGGCCGTACATGAAGCCCGGCTCCTCGATCATGACGATGACCTACTACGGCGCCGAGAAGGTCATGCCCCACTACAACATCATGGGCGTGGCCAAGGCCGCCCTCGAGGCGTCCACTCGCTACCTGGCCGCCGACCTGGGCCCCAGTGGGATCCGCGTCAACGCCATCAGCGCCGGCCCGATCCGGACGCTCTCCGCCCACGGCATCGCCGGGTTCAAGATGATGTACGGCGGCTTCAAGGAGGTCGCGCCGCTGCGCTCTCACATCACGATCGAGGACGTCGCCGGTACCGCCGTCTACCTGGCCAGCCCGCTCTCGGGCCAGACGACCGGCGAAGTCATCTACGTCGACGGTGGTTTCAATATCCTGGGGCTGCCGGTCGCCGAGGAGTAGGTCACGCAGGCGGGCTCCGACCTCTCCGACGTCGCGGGGTCGAAGTGGACAGGTCACCAGTAGGCCCCGCCTTCGACCTTCTCGTAGTGGCGTGGAGTCTCCGATGGCTTGGGGCGAGTCCAATGCTCGTTGTAAAGCTTGGAAATGATCTCGTGTTCATCCCATCGACCGCCACGGATGCCGAATAGGATCTGCGTGGCGCCGCCCAGGTGCAGGGCGATCTTGCCCAGCTTCTTGGCGTGGGCGGCCAGCGGCAACCCATAGGCTCCCGCTCCGACGATGCACACCTCGAAGTCGACGGCCTCCATCTCCGACTTCATGCAGTTGAGGGCGTCGAACCAGGAGGCGTGCTCTGCGTGCTCTCCGGCGATCGACTGTACCGCCCTGAGAACTTGCAGGTCGAAGTCCGGAAGAATCCGGGGATCTTCGAAGAGCAGCCGGCGTTTCTGTCCGTAGTTTTCAAGGATCGAGTCGGCGAATGGATGCACCACGAGCACTCTCTTGCCGGCGAGTTCGATGCTCCATGGGTCGTTGTGGTAGTAGGGCTCAAGACTCCTGAGTGGAATGAGATCGGCCCGCGGGCAGAACTCCCGAGCCAGATCGCTCTCCCCGCGGTTGAACCAAACGCAGATCGCGTCGAGTTCGCGCACGGCTTCCAGGTACACCTCGGCGAAACCATCCAGTGTCCTGTTGGTCGCGGGAAAGAAACCGGCGTTGTTAGCCATCATGGAGACGACGGTCCCCGGGTACGCTTTGGGCCATCCGGCGCGACGAGCCTTCAGATAGTGCGTCAGGCAGTCCAGCTCAACCGTTCCCGGGCGTCCGACGAGATATGGGCGTCCAAGCGACAGCGCACTTCGAATGAGGAAGTTGCCTTCGCTGAGCGTCAAGATGGGCCTGTGGTAGTCCGACGGTTTGAGGCGACCCGGCTCGTCGCGGTGCCCCTGCTGCCAGGCGCGAATGGCCCTCCCACCGGGCACTCGGCGTATCTGGTTGCGCAGCGACTTGGAGAATCCCATTCTTGCGGCGGCTCAGTCGGCCCCACCGGGCAGTTCGAAGCGCATCAGCCGCCAGGTCGCGATCGCCAGGGTCGCAGCCACCAGGACCCCGGCGAGGATGAAGCCGGTCTCCGCGGAAAGGCGCGCTTCCTGAACCGGCAGACTGTAGATCGCCGCCGAGGCGCCGAGCGCATACTGCCGGATCGAGAGGTTGGCGATGCCCGGCAGCAGCACCGAGAGCGCTCCCTCCCAGACCAGCATGTAACCGACGCCGATGACCAATGCCCGGCGCGTGAACAAACTGAGCGCGAGGAAGAGCGAGACGTAGCAGACGGAGCCGACCACCATGGCCAGCACCTGCGCTTCGGTGGCAAGCACTCCGTCGTTTCCGGCCGGGGCGAGGTCGATGAAGCCGGCCAGCGCAGTCGAGGCAACGGTCAGCAGGATGGCGACCGCCGCGGCGCTGAGCGCCTTACCGGCGACCACGGCCCACCGCGAGAGCGGCTTCGCCAGCAGATAGACGATCGTGCCGTCGTCGATCTCGGCGCCAAAGGCGCCCGACCCAAACAGAATCGCGACCAGCGGCAGCAGGATCGTTATCGAAATGGTATCGAAGACGCGCCGCGTGAACGGCTCTATGGCGGTCTCGCCCCCAGCTCGGAAAGCGATGGCCAGGAGCACGGGAAGAGTCGAGAGCAGAACCAGAAGGAGCGTTCGGCGGCGTCCGAGCAACTGCCGGAGGGTGATCCTGGCAATCTCCGGGATAGCTCCGATAGAGCCCACGCCGGGGTTCCCTCTCATCGACGCACCAGGTAGTCGAAGACGTGCTCGAGCGACTCGTCGGCGGAGACGACTTCGAAGAGCCGAACGCCGGCCGAGCGACTTGCACCGGCGACTAGTCGGCGAAAGGCACCGAGCTGGGCGGTCTGGACCGAAAGCCCGGCTTCCGTGAGCTCGACAGCGAATACCGCCGGGTCGGCCATCAGCGCCGTGGCCAGCCGCCGGTCGTCACTGGAACGCAGGGTGATGGTGTGCGGCCGGTCCGTCATCAGGGCGCGAATGGCGTGGTAGTCGCCGGAGGCGGCAAGCCGGCCGGCGACCATGACCAGGATCTCCGTCCCGACCCGCTCGACCTCCTCGAGGACGTGCGACGAGAAGAGGATGGTCCGACCTGCCTCGGCCAGCTCGCCGAGGAGATCCATCATGGCGATTCGCTGGCGAGGATCCATGCCGTTGAAGGGTTCGTCGAGGAGGAGTACCTGCGGGTCGTGGACCAGCGAACCCGCGACCTTCACGCGCTGCCGCATGCCCTTGGAGTAGGTGCCGATCGGGCGGTCCATGGCGTCTTCCAGTCCGACCCGTGCGATGGCGGCGCGCGCCGCCCCGCCCGCGTTCGGGAGGCCCTGAAGTCGGGCGTTAAACCTCACGTACTCCAGGCCCGTCAGGAACGAATAGACGGCCTCTCGCTCCGGAACGAGCCCGATCTGGCGGTAGACCGACGGATCGCGGTGAGGCATGCGGCCCAAGACCCGGACCTCGCCGGCGGACGGCGCGAGGAAGCCGGCCAGCATGTGGAGCAGCGTCGTCTTGCCTGCCCCGTTGGGGCCCAGCAGGCCGGTGACGCCGGCTCCAAGGGTGAAGCTGACGTCGTTGACGGCGACGACGTTTCCGTACCAGCGCGCGGCGTGGACAAGTTCGATGGCCGGCGAGGCCGCAGGCGCTGGCGTGGTCGGCGCGTTGGCCTCCGGCGCGAGTTCGCGCGAAGGCGCCAGCGCACCAACTTCGGGAGCACGCGGCGCGGTCATGCCGGAACCCTGCGGTATCGGTAGGCGAGGACTGCCGTCATCACGACGATGCTGGCCAGCGCGGCGGCCAGGTACTCGCCGCTCGTCAGATTGCCACTGAAGTCCTGAGGATCGAGCTTCTCTCCGAAGAACCAGTGGACGGCGCCATTCAGCGATGTGAGCGGCGTGACGAGGAAGAGCTTGTCGGACCAGGACGAGCCGGACGTCTGACCGATCGAGTAGATCGCCGCCGGTATGGCCTCCATCAAGAGAACGTAGGCCACCATGCCGATGGCGGAGTAGGCCCGCCGGGGCGAGAACGAGGAGATCGCCAGCGAGATGGCGGCAAGGCCGGCTGAGATCAAGGCGTTGGCAGGCACGGCAGGCAGGGCCCTGGGCCACTCGTCGCCGATGGCCCCGAAGGTGTCCGGCTTCATGAGGACGTCGCCGACGAACAGCGCCAGGGTCGGCACGAGCAGGAGCAGGAACAGGGCCGTTGCCAGTGAGCCGAGCCTGGCCAGGGCGTATTCGATCCGGCCCATCGACCTGGTGAAGTAGAGCGGCAGAACCTGGTTACGCTGATCGCGGCAGACGAGTTCGGGCGCTTGGGCAACGCAGAAGAAGAAGACGAGGATGGAGAAGGCCGGGAAATAGGAGTCGTACGTCAGGAGCGTGACGTTCGCGCCCGAGGCGACCTGCTGGGTAATGACCGAGGAGAAGGCCAGCTGGACCACCGCCGGCAGGGCGTAGAAGCCGGCCAGCAGAAACGGGGCCACCTTGGCGGTCGTCGGGCGGCCGAAGCCCCAGATGCCGCGGAAACTCTCGACGAAGAGCGACCACATTGCGTAGGCGCGGCCGTTTCGCTTGCCCTCGTAGTGGCGGTAACCGAGGTCGTAGATGTTGCCGGCGGGCGAGGTGGCGGTGAAGCGGCTCGGAGCGGTCATCCGGAACTGCCCGCCGTCGGGGCGGCGTCGCGAAAGAGGTCTTCGAGGCGGCCGCGCTCCTGCTGGACCCGAACCAGCGGCAGGCCCAGATCGGCAACGATGTCGCGCACATCGTCGTACAGCGCCTCGCTGTTGAGGGCGATGAGGACGCGGGGCCCGTCCTGTCGTGCCCGGGCACCACTCGCGGCCAGGGCCGTGACGAGCCGGTCGGCGCCCTCTTCGACTTCGACCGCAAGAACCGGCGTCCGCTCCGTGAAAGTCGAGATCGGCGCTGCCCGCAGGAGATGACCCGCGTCAATCGCCAGTAGATACGTGCAGACCTGCTCGATTTCGCCGAGCAGGTGCGAGGCGACGATGACCGTGATCCCGAACTCTGTACCTGTCCGCTTGATCAGATCGAGCATCTCGTCGCGACCGGCCGGGTCGAGGCCGTTCGTAGGCTCGTCGAGAAGCAGCAGCTTGGGATCGTGGACCAGTGCCTGCGCGAGCTTGACCCGCTGCTTCATGCCGGTCGAGTAGCCGCCGATCTGGCGGTAGCGCTCCTCGTACAGGCCGACGTGGCGCAGGACTTCGGCGGTCCGCTCCCGCGCGGCCGTTCGCGGAAGACCTGAGATTCGGGCCATGTGCGTGACGAACTCGGTCGCGCCGACATCCGGCGGCAGGCAGTCGTGTTCGGGCATGTAACCGACGAACTGGCGGATCGAGCGAGTTTCCGTCACCGAGTCCATCCCGAGGACGGAGGCTCGTCCGGCCGTAGGCGAAATCAGGCCGAGCAGGACCTTGAGGAGAGTGCTCTTGCCTGCGCCGTTGGCGCCGACCAGGCCGATGATGCCCGGCTCCACCCGAAGATCGAGCCCGTCGAGGGCCTTGACCGGACCGTAGTACTTCGACAGGCTCGCCGTCTCGATCAGCGCCACAGAGTGATCTCCCTCCCAGGCTCGGGGTAGATCATACCGGCGGGGCGATCGCGGGGAGAGCCAAACGCACCGGCGGAAGCGCGACCCGCTCATGCCGATTCGCGACGTTCGACTCCACGCGGGCTGGGCCGGCAGTTCTCCTGCGAGGGACGACCGTGCGACAACCTCGACCTATCTGCCTCGCGACAGTTCATGTGGGAGTGCTGTGTTCAGCATTGACTGAACTTCGTGAACGAACTAGCCTGGGCTGACCCAGGCGGGCCGACACGAGCCGGCCCGGGCCTGGGAAGGCCCCGGAGGCAACCGAGTGGACGACATCTTGGAGCGTGCCCGGGAGACTCGGAAGGTTCGGATGTCCGCGGAGCGCTTCGTCGAGGAGATCGGTCTGGTCTTCGACTCGATGCACCTGCCCCGCATGGCCGGCCGAGTACTTGGGGCCATCCTGCTGGGCCCGGCGGATGGGCCCACGGCCGCAGAGCTCGCCGAGACTCTTCAGGCGAGCAAAGGCTCGATCTGCAACATGACCCAGCTCCTGATCCACTACCGCTTCATCGAACGAACGGTGCGCGCCGGCGATCGCCGCGACCGATTCGTGATCAAGTCCGGAGCCTGGGCTCGGATGATGCTGTGGCGACTTGAGCTCTTGCAACGACTGCAGGAGCTCGCCGGCGACGGCCTCGAACTGCTGGGCCCGGAAGGCAATCCCGAACCGCTGCAGGAGGTTCGCGACATGTACGCATTCCTGGAACGTGAACTGCCCAAGCTCTTCGATCGATGGGAGGTTGAACGCCCGACGCTTCGGAAGGAGGCCCCCTGATGACGGCCGCCATAGAGACTCACAAGCTGACCAAGTGGTATGGCCGCTCACGTGGTGTCATCGACGTGGATCTCGTCGTCGAGACGGGTCAGATCTTCGGGTTCCTGGGCCCCAACGGCGCGGGCAAGTCGACCACGATCCGCCTGCTGCTGGACCTCATCCGGCCGACAAGCGGATCGGCCAGCGTGCTGGGGCTGGACGTTCATCGCGATCGCCTCGCCATCGACCGGCGAGTCAGCTACGTTCCCGGCGAGCTGTCGCTTTATGACGACCTTACCGGGCTGCAGCTGCTGACTTACCTGGGCAACCTCCACGGGACCGTCGACGCCGCCTATCGGGACGCCCTGATCCAACGGCTCGAACTCGACCCGACCATGCGAATCAAGAGCCTGTCGAGGGGCAACAAGCAGAAAGTCGGGCTGGTCGCCGCGTTCATGATCAGGCCCGAATTGCTGATCCTCGATGAGCCCACGGCCGGCCTGGACCCCTTCATTCAGCTCGAGTTCGAACACCTCTGCGAAGAGGCCCGCGGCGAAGATCGGACGGTGTTCATCTCTTCGCACCAGCTGCCCGAAGTCGAGCATCTTTGCGATCGCGTCGGAATCATCCGCGAGGGCCGCCTGCTCGCCGTCGAGTTGATCACCTCGCTCAAGGATCGGGCCCTGCGCCGGCTCGAGATCGACTTCGGAAGCCCGGTTCCGACCGAGGCATTCGCAAACCTGCCCGGCGTTCGCGATCTGACCGTCGACAACGGCATCCTCCGCTGCACTGTCATGGGCAGCCTCGACGCGCTCGTCAAGACGGCCGCCCTTTTCGAGGTCAGAAACCTCCGGACGATCGAAACGAGCCTTGAGGAGATCTTCATGGCCTACTACGGAGCTGGCGACGGCGCCGTCGCGAAGGAGGCGGGTCATGCTGCTGCGTAGCGTCTTCACCAAGACGATCCGCGACCTGCGCTGGCCGACCTTTTGGGTAGCGCTCGGCATGGGGGCGATGACCGGCTACTTCGCCCTGCTCTTCCCCACCTACTCCAAGCTGTTCGACCTCAATGACATGCTGGCGAAGATGGGGCCGGCGGCCAAGCTGTTCGGCGCCAGCCTTGGTGACGCCAGCACGCTCGTTGGCTTCCTGCACATAGAGCTCTTCTCGATGATCCTGCCCGCGCTCATGGTTGCCTTCGCGGCCGGCATGGCGAGCGGCTTCACGGCGGGCGAGGAATCGCGTGGCACCATCGACGTTCTGCTCTCGTATCCGGTCTCTCGACGGCGCCTCGTCCTCGAGAAGTCGCTGGCGGTGATGATCGGCTGCGTCGTCGCTGCAGTCGTCGTGCTCGTGTTCGCCCTTGCCGGGGCCGCCATGAGCGCAAGTCCCCTACCTGCGGATCGGTTGGCATCTGCCCTGGCCATGCTGGTTCTGCTGGGCCTGGCATTCGGGGCGATCGCTCTCGCGATCTCGGCTGCTAGCGGCAAGCGGGCGGCAGCGATCGGCGTGGCCATCGCCCTGATGGTGGTGATGTACCTGGTAGACACGCTCGCTTCGATAGTGGACGGCCTGGGCATGCTGCAGCCGCTCTCGCTCTTCCACTACTACATGGGCAGCGACCCACTCCGGAACGGCATCAGCCTCCCCGACGCGGGGGTCCTGGGGGCGGTTGCCCTGATCTTCCTGGCCGTGTCCCTGATCGCATTCGATCGCCGCGACCTGGCGGCATAGGCGGTAATGGCCGGGGCCGGCTGGAACGCCCCGCGGCCGCCCGGTCGACGGCCGCGGCCCGATTCAGGCGGCGGGGTACTGCCGGATCGAGCGCACCGGCGCCGTGCCGCCGATATAGAGTAGTCACCACCTTAGTATTCCCGACTCTCCGCTGGAGTCTCGCGAGCTGAACGGCATCGAGCACGGAGCTGAAAGACTCGACATGCCCGGACGGACGGCTGAACCACCGAAAAGCACCACCAGGACTTCGCCGGAATCGGGCGATTTCTCGGGCTATCTCGCCAGGAACCTGGCAGATGCGTACCGACTGGCCGTCATGACGCTCGACGATCCGATCGAGGCCGGGACGGTGGTCCACGACGCCATCATGTCGGTCTGGGTGGCCGCAGGGGCCGGGTCGACGCGCGACCTGGACGACGCCTTCCGCGGTCGGTTGGAAGCCGATGTCCAGGCGGCGATTCGCGCGTCTCACACGGGCGCCGGCGCTGTTGCGCTCGGCCCGCTCGAGGCCGCCATCGCCGGACTGAGTCCCCGCGTCCAGCTCGACCTGGTCCGTGGCTTCGGGCCGCGAGCGTCGACGGCCGCCGGCGGCGTGAGCGGGCCCGAACCCGGCCGGAACGCCACCGAGGCCCTGCGAGCGCTCCGCGAGCGCTTGGATGCGGGCGACGCCGCAACTGTCCGACCCGCCGACCCTGAGGCGCAACTGCGCGACCTCTACGCCAGCCGCGATCCAGGGGAGACGCCGCCGCTGCACCTCCGCTTGAGGCTGCACCAGGACGGCCGCGACGCCGACGCGGCGACGGCGGAGCGCGCCCGTCGGGAGCGAGCGTCGGGCTGGCGCTTCGTCGTGAGCGCCTTCATGGCCATGGTCGTCCTGACCCTGGTCGTGTCCCTGGCCAGCGTCCTCGGGGTTCGGGGCAGCGCAGCGGCCAGCGGGGACCCGACGGGCGACCCGGCCTCTCCCCTGACCATCTCCGGCATCTCCGTCGTGCAGAGCGGCATCGCGGGCGAGGCCGTCCACGTCGGCGCCACCCAGCGGAGTCTCATCGTCGCGTTCGCGGCGTCGCCACAGTGGCACGCCTCGTCCACGGAATGCCTGGCCGACGTGATGGGCACCATCGACTGGCTGGGCAACCCGACCTGGATCGGCGCACGGGCCGGCCACGCCGACGCAATCGTCGGCGACCCTTCCTCGTCGAGCGCGTACGCCACAGGGTTGGGCGCTTACTGCCAGTTGGGGCAGTACGTCAGCGCAGACGGCGGTCTGACCTGGTCGTCCGGCTCGTTGCCCGGCGCCGCGACATCGAGCCCGACATGGCTCACCTTCGATCCGGCCCACCCCGACAGCCTGCTCGCCTACTTCCCGGGCGTGATCTACGTGAGCCCGGATTCGGGGGCCACCTGGACATCCCGCAAGTCGACTGTCACTCCACTCGCCTTCGACTCGGCCGGGCTCCTGGTCGGCTGGACACCGGGCAAGCTGCTCGAGTCACTCGACGAAGGGGCGACCTGGCAGGAGATGATTTCCGGCCCGGTCGATCCTCCGGGCACTGCGGGAGCGACCGCCAACGGCGTCCTGATCGGGGCAAAGGACGGCCTGTGGTGGTACCCGCTGACCGCAGCTCCCAGCATCATCCAGCCGGGACGCGTCTTCTCGATAGCCACTCTCAACGACGGTGCGATTGTGCTCGGCGCCGACTCGTCGGGCCACCCATGGCTCGGAACCGTGGACAGCACCAACCCCGGCATCGCCCTGGCGTCGTTGCCACCCGAAATCGCTTCACTCCAGGTTTCCGACGGCGAGGTCGCGGCCAACGACAGCGGCGCCATCGTGGCGTTTTCCGGTCCAAGCTCAGCCATCGCCCGCGCCTCCTTCGTCTACTAGCTGCCTCCGGTCGGTCGGCGCAACCTGGGGGCAACCCTCCGGCGCCGCAACCGCAACCGCCGGACGGTCACCCGCAACCCACGCGTCCCCATTCCGGCACCGCCCGGCTGCTGATTCGTCCGGGGCCTTCGGCGATTCTCGGGTCACGCACAGAAGCCCCGGCCGAATCCCGGTGACTTGCGCAGCACTGTGCGCGAACAGGAGGACCGAAATGGCCGCCGCGCCGGGGACCGAAATGAAGCGAACCCTGACGATGACCGGGCTGACGATCAACGCGATGGCGCTGATTGCGCCTGGTGCGTTTCTGTGGACGACGTTTCAGGCACAGGTCGTCCAGCAGAATGGGGGGGCGACCACGGCCTTCGACATGGTTCCGGGCTTGTTGTTCGTTCTGGTGCTTGCCTTCTTGACAGCTATCTCGTACGCGGAGCTATCCAGCATTTATCCGGAGGCCGGCGCCGGTTCGTCGTATTACTTCGCTGAGGCTGCGTTTCTGCAGCGCGAGGAGGCGATCCACTACAAGTTCGCCAGGCTCGCGAAGTTCGTCGTCGGTTGGGTTTCGCACCTCTACTACTGGATCTATCCGGGCATCATGGTCGCGTTCACCGCGACTCTACTCGTCTACATCCTCGGCCTCTTCGGCATCGCTCTCAATCAGCCGCTGGAGATCGCAGCTGCCGTCCTCTTCTCCGGCCTCGTCGGGTTGATCGCATACAGGGGTATTTCAGGATCGACGATGACGGCAGTCGTCATCAACGCGATCCAGCTCACGGCACTGGTCGGCTTCGCCGTTCTGGCCATCGTCTTCCGGCTGACCCATCCCGATGCCGGGTACGCCCATTCGAGCGTCGCTTCGGTGGTGCTGCCGCACAACCTCACGAACGTGCTCTTCCAGGGCACGATCGCGATCCTGCTGCTGGTGGGTTTCGAATCCGTCACGGCGCTCGGCGGCGAGGCCATCAACCCGAAGCGTGACGTTCGCCGGGCCGTCCTGCTCTCCCTGGCCATCCAGGGTGCGGTCGCATATCTGCTCGAGTACGTCGCCGCCAACTTCCTCGTCAACAGCAGCGTCACTGCGACCGACGCCACCGGCCGCACCGTATCCGGCTACGCGGCTGCGGCGGCCTCCTCGGCCCCGATCGGCGACATGGTCCGGTTCATCGGCGACGAAATGCTCGGTGGCACGGGTTTTGCGCTCGTGATCATCCTGGCCGCCACAGTGCTCGTCGCCCTGATCGGCACCACTCTCGCCTGCCTCAACACCGGCGTCAGGATCACGTACGTCATGGGGCGTGACAGGGAAGTGCCGGGGATCCTCGGCATGCTTCACTTCCGCCACGCCACTCCGCACTACGGAGTGATCGCCCTGGCCATCGTTTCCGCGGTTCTCGGTGGCTACGCGGTGCTATCGGCCGACAACCTCCTCCAGATCACACTAGCCAGCAACACCGGTACGTTCCTCGTTTACGGAATGACGAACGCCATCGTCCTGATCGCCTTCGGGGGTGAGCACAAGAGAAGCGTCATCAAACACGTGATCGTGCCCGTGGCCGGGTTGATTGCAAACATCGCGATGCTCGTCGGCGTCATCTTCATGAGCGTCTCGTCGGGCGGCTCAACGCAAACCGACACGCTCATCGCCCTGGGGATCGTGGGTGCATGGATCCTCGTCGGCGCCGTCTGGCTTGTCGTCAACTCCGCGTCCACCAGGACCAGCCTGCTGGTCAAACCGCAAATAGTCAGTCCCGAGCGGTAGCTCACACTTGCCGTTCCGTCGAGACCGCGCGGTGGCGACTTACTGCCACGGCGCGGTCTAACCCATCTCGAGGAAGAGATGATCGCCGCCCCATCGGTGTCTTCAGCTGACTTGATATGCAAGCCCTGACCGCCGGCCTTGCCGTGGATTACGCGGGCCTGACTGTCATCGGCCATGTCCGCGAACACAACGAGGATCGGCTCGGCTGGGCCGCTCTCGATGGCGGCGCGCCATACGTGACTCCTGCCGCGGAGCACACGCTGGCACAGGCAACCGCCACATCCGCCCTCGGTCTCGCATTCGCAATTGCCGATGGGCTGGGCGGCTACGGCGGCGGTGAGATCGCCTCCGGAATGGCGGTGGAGACCAGTCTCGGCCAGGCGCAGCGCAACCTGGCCGGCGGAGGACGAATTCCCGGTACGCTGCGGGACGCCTTCAACAGGGCCAACGAGGCGATCCTCAACGCCGCCATCGCGGGCAAGGGAGGACGCAAGATGCAGTCAACCCTGAGCGCGCTGGTGATCACGCCCGGCGAGGCGCACCTCGGCCACGTCGGAGACAGCCGCGTCTACCGCCGCCGCGAGGGATCGCTGGAACTGCTGACCACGGACCACAGCCAGGTCATGGAGCTGCTGAGGCTCCACATCGTCACGCCCGAGGAGGCCATCGGGCACCCGGCTCGGTACGCCCTGACGCGGTCCGTCGGCGGCGACATAACCGTTCGGACGGACGTCCGCAACGAGCGTCTCGAGGAGGGCGACGCCTTCCTTCTCTGCTCCGACGGTCTCTGGAGCAACGTGACGTCCAGCGAGATCGCCGAGGCCCTGAGCCGGCAGCCGGCCGAAGCCTGCTGTCACCTGGTCGACCTCGCCCTCGAGCGTGGCGGCGACGATAATGCGACAGCCATGGCGGTAAGCGTTCGCGAGGCCGGGCAGCGGCCCGAGGCGCCGCAGGGATGGCGGAGGTTGTTCTCGTGACCACGACTGAGTTTCAGGCGGGCGCGAAGCTCGACCAGTTTACGATCGTCAAGACGATCGGCCACGGCGCCTACAGCGACGTATTCCTGGCGGAGGACCCGAGCGGGCGCCGGGTCGTGCTCAAGTGCCCCCATGAATCGATCATGGGGGACGTCGCGACGTTCGACCGGTTCCGCCGCGAGCTCGAGATCGCGCGCCATCTGCGGCACCCGGGGATCCAGCGCCCGATCGAGTTCACGACCGATCGCAGCCGGCCGTACATGGTCATGGAGTACGTCGACGGCGAGACGCTGCGCGCATTCCTTTCGAGTGAGAAGAAGCTCTCCGTCGAGAAGGCCGTGGACTTCGGTCAGCAGCTGGCCGCGGCGATGGCGTATGCCCATTCGCAGGGAGTGATCCATCGCGACCTCAAGCCCGAGAACGTGCTCGTGACCCCGGACGGCAGACTCGTGGTAACCGATTTCGGGGTGGCCTTGATGGCGGGCGCACGAAGGCTCACGTGGCGGTGGTTCTCGACCGCCCTGGGGACGCCCGACTATATGTCGCCCGAGCAGATCCAGGGCAAGCGCGGCGACGCCAGGACCGACGTTTACGCCATCGGCGTGATGCTCTACGAGATGCTCGCGGGTCGCGTGCCGTGGGAAGGCGACAACGCCCTTGCGGTTATGAGCCAGCACGTCAACGCCCCGGTCCCGCCACTCCACGAGAGCAACCCGGCGGTCCCACCGCCGATCGACGGCATCGTCCGCAAGTGCCTCCGGCGTGCGCCGGACGAGCGCTACGAGGATGCGACATCGCTGAAGTCGGACCTGGAGCACTGGCGCGACCTTCCGCTCTCACAGTTCATCTTCGGCGACGAGCAGGTCGTATCAACGAAGTCTTCGGATGCCCGACTTATCCTGCTCGTCTTCGCTATCAGCGCCGCCTTCCTTTCAGCCAGCGTCTTTCTTATCGTGCTGGCATACCTCATCGGCCACCATTAGTAGCCGCGCAGGCGCCTCGGGACCGCGCGGGAGGGATCAGATGCCCAACGAGACAGGACGTACGCCAGGCGATCGCCCGGGTTCGGGCGCGAGACGGCATCGCGCCGGCCGGGGTGCCGAAACGGCCGCCTTCCCTTCGTCCTCGAGCGACGCCGACGGCAGGGCAGCCGAGCGCGTCCTGTCGGCCATACAGGAAGCCGGGATCGGGCAGGTGGAGCTGCAGTTCGTCGACGTCACGGGCGCGGTCAAGACGGTGGCCGTGCCCGCTCGACGAATCCCCACGATCCTCGCCGAGGGGGAGTGGTTCGACGGTTCCGCCATCGAGGGGCTGGCCCGCGAGGTTGAGTCGGACATGTACCTGCGACCCGATCCCACGACCTTCTCGATCATGGAGCCGGCCGGCGTACCGTGTGCTCGGCTGATCTGCGAAGTCGTGACGCCGGCGGGCGAGCCATATCCCGGCGACGGCCGCGGGGCGCTGCGCGCGCTCCTGGCCGGGGCTGAGTCGGCCGGGCTGGGCTATCTGGTGGCGCCCGAGATCGAGTTCTTCCTCTTCCAGGCGGACGGGATCGGGCCGCTGGCGGACGACCCCAGCAGCTATTTCGAGCGCAGCCGTGGCCGTTCGCGGAGGGTCGAACTTGAGATCGTCGCGGGCCTTGAGGCGATGGGGATCCAAGTCGAGTCGAGTCATCACGAGGTCGCCAGCGGGCAATTCGAGCTTGACCTGCCGCTGCTGCCGGCCCTCGTGGCGGCCGATACGGTGACCACGCTCAAGGCGGCAGTCAAGGAGCTGGCGCGCGATCGCGGCATGCAGGCCACGTTCATGCCCAAACCTCTTGCCGATGCCGCCGGATCCGGCATGCACGTTCATCAGGTCCTGGTCGATCGTTCGGGACGCAGCGTCTTCGATGACCCAAGCGACCCGTACGGGCTGTCGGCCATCGCCAGGGCGTTCCTGGCGGGCCAGCTGGAACACGCGCCGGGCATGTGCGCCCTCGTCGCCCCGGTCGTGAACTCGTACAAGCGGCTGGTTCCGGGCTACGAAGCACCCGTCGCCGGGAGCTGGGGGCGCCACAGCCGCGGCGCGCTGATCCGCGTTCCCACCCCGGTTCGCGGAGATGGCTCGCCGGGCGAGGTCTTCGGGACGCGGCTTGAGCTGCGCTTGCCCGACCCAAGTTGCAACCCCTACCTTGCCTTCACGGCAATGCTTGCGGCTGGATTAGACGGCCTTGACCACGGTGCCGAGCTCGGGCCGCCCCTGGAGGAGATCGAGCACGGCTTCGGCGGCAGCGGCCACAGCGTGACCAGGCCACTCCCAGCTTCACTCGGCGAGGCGCTGGTCGCCCTCGAGGACGACGACGTGATCACGGCAGCGCTTGGCAGCGTGCTGATGGGTCTCTTCATCTCGGCCAAGACGCTCGAATGGGAAGCCTACCGTCGCCAGGTCACGCCCTGGGAGCGGGAGACTTACTTTCAACGCAGTTGAGGCGATGCGGCGGGCATGGCAGTTAGAGTGGCTGCCGGCGTTGCGCTGAAGCACCTCGCGCGCTGTCTCGGCCGAAAATCGAGGCTCGAGAATCGACGCTCACAGCCGCCGACGGTCACCGTGCTCCCCATGGCGTAAGCTAAGGATGAGGGGAGCGGCCCGGGATCCGACCCAAACGTACGAACCAAACGGAGGAGTGAGTGCGCGTCTCGATCGGGATCGACCTGGGGTCGTCGCGGATCAAGCTTCTGGCGCTCGACGACGCAGGCGAGAGTCTGGGCGTGGCGCTGGCCTCCTATCCAACGGACTCGCGGCAAGCCGGGTACGCGGAGCAGAACCCCGACCGCTGGTGGGACGCACTGCGGCTGGCGATGTCGGAGCTGCTGGCTCGGCCCGCCCTCCGCGGTGCCGGCGTCGCAGCGCTCGGGCTGACCGGCCAGATGCACGGCGCCGTCTTCCTCGACGCGGATGGGTCCGCGGTCAGGCCCGCCCTGATGTGGTCCGACGGGCGTGCGGTAGCCGAAGCCTCCGAGATCGAGGAGCGAATCCCGCGCGACAGGCTCGTGGCTCGGACAGGCAACCGCTCGAACGTCAGCTTCACCGCTCCCAAGATCATGTGGGTTGCCCGCCACGAGCCCGAGGTCATGGCCAGGACGCGCTGGATCGTCCAGCCGAAAGACGCGCTGCGGGCTCGCTTGACCGGCGAGGTCGCCGGGGACGTATCTGACGCATCGGCCACCCTCCTGTTCGACTTGCGAGGACGTCACTGGGCAGACGACATCTGCGAGCGGCTGGAGATCGACCGGGAGCGGCTGGCGCCGCTGTCTGAATCCGAAACGTCAGCCGGAGGGTTACGCGAGGAAGCTGCCCGAGTACTCGGGCTCCCGACCGGCATCTCAGTTGCGGTTGGCGGCGCCGATGCGCCCGCCGCCGCGCTCGGCCTTGGTTTGGCCCGCGAGCAGGACGCGGACGGGAGCGTGCTGATTTCTCTCGGAACTGGCGGCCAGGTCCTTGCGCCGGTGGCGGGGCCGAAGGTCGATCCTATGGGCCGGCTCCACGGCCTGTGCCACGTGGTTCCCGGCCAGTGGTGCGTGATGGCGGCAATCCTTTCCGCAGCGGCGTCGCTCGACTGGGCCGTGCGATTGCTCAGGCCGGACGATCCGAACGGTGCCCGAGAGCTACTGGCAGCCGCGGCCAAGGCCCCAGCCGGGAGCGACGGCCTACTGTTCCTGCCCTACCTGAGAGGCGAGCGGACGCCGCACTTCGATCCATCGGCGACCGGGGCCCTGGTGGGTCTGCAGATCGGCCACGGTCCCGCGGAGGTGACCCGGGCGGTCCTGGAGGGAGTGGCGTTTGCCCTCGCCGAGGGCCTGGACCTCATGCGCGGCCTCGGGCTGGAGCCGAGGGCCGGCGTGGTCGCGGGCGGTGGGGTCAATCGGCTGTGGCAGCAGATCATCGCCGACGTGCTCGATATGCCAGTCGCACTCGGCGCCACCGAGCACGCCTCGGCCCGGGGCGCCGCGCTCCTCGGGGCAATTGCCGCCGGGATCGCGCCGTCGTCTGCCGCGGCCGTATCGCCGCGCCCCGCCGACACGCGCCTCATGGAGCCGGACCAGGTCAACGTCCGCCTCTACGCGGAACGATTCGCCGTCTACCGCGAGCTCTACGGCCGCCTGCCGAAGTCGTAGCGCGCAGAGCCGCGGCCGAGACACAAGCCCACGGGCGTTCGCCCTAGCCGGCTGACCCGGTTGGGCCGGCCAGCTCGATGAAGCGGCACAGGGCGTTGGCAAGGCGCATCTGGCGGGGAGTCCGGGCGCGAACGCGGATGAGCGCCGGGCTGGCTACGACCGCCGCGAGGCAGCGGGCACGCGACGTTGCCACGTTCAGGCGGTTCAGGCTGTACAGGAACTCCATCCCCCGGGGCGTCTCCTCCGGGCTCGAAGTGGCCATCGAGTAGATGGAGACCGGCGCTTCCTGGCCCTGGAACTTGTCGACCGTGCCGACCCGCGCAGCGGGTAGAGCCCTGGCGATTTCCGCCACCTGTGCGTTGTACGGCGCCACGACCAGAACGTCGGCCCACGTCAACGCGTGCGGGCGGCCGCCGGCGTCCGTCCAGATCGCCCCGCCCTCGACGAGCTCGCGGATGAGCGACGCGACGACGGCCGCCTCCTCCGGCGAATCGTTGCGGTTTCCGGCGTGGGGGACCGGCACGAACCGCACGCCCGTGCCCGAAAACCGGCCCGGCCCGGCTAGCCGCTGCCGCGC
>DASWZK010000124.1:0-4217 GCA_036404515.1 Candidatus Limnocylindrales bacterium | reverse complement strand
GAGATCCGTCTGGCTGTAGATCGACAGGTTGGTCCATTTGGGGAAGTACTGGCGCAGCAGCCCGTTGGTGTTCTCGTTCGTGCCCCGCTGCCACGGGCTCCGCGGATCGCAGAAGTAGACCGCCACGTCGGTGGCGACGCTGAAGCGTCGATGGTCGGCGAGCTCCACGCCGCGGTCCCAGGTCAGGCTCGCCCACAGCTGCCGGGGCAGCCTCCGGATCTGGGCAGCCAGGGCGTCGACCACGCTGGCAGAGCCCTTGCCCGGCACTTTCACGAGGAGCAGGTAGCGGGTCTGGCGCTCGACGAGGGTGGCGATGTGGCTGTTGGCGGAACCTGCCAGGAGGTCGCCCTCCCAGTGGCCGGGCACCGCCCGGTCCTCGGCCTCGGCCGGGCGCTCCCGGATGGAGACCGCGTCGACGATCCCGCCCCGGCCCTGACCTTTGGTGCTGGCGAGGCGCGAGCGGCGGACGGAGCGGCGGGTGCGGAGATGGGCCATGAGCTCCTTGCGCAGCACCCCGCGGGCCTGCACGAAGAGGCTCTTGTAGATCGTCTCGGTCGACACCTGCAGAGCCTGCTCCGCCGGGTAGGTCCGGGCAAGCCAGCCCGAGATCTGTTGTGGTGACCAGTCGAGTGCGAGCTTGGCCGCCACGAGCTCCCGCAGCTCCGGTGACGTGGCGAGCTTGCACGGCTTCGGGCGGTGGGCACGCTGCCAGGCCCGCTCGTCCGCCTGGATCGCTCGGTACCGATGGCGGCCACCGTGGCGGGCGATCTCCCGGCTGATCGTCGAAGCAGCCCGCCCGGAGCGGGCGGCGATCGTGCGCAGCGAGAGGCCCTCGGCCAGGCCGCGCGAGATCTCCTCCCGCTCGGCGGACGACAGCACCCGGGGCGAGCGACGACGCGGCGCCGGCACGTACCCGCCAGCCGAGGCAACCATCCGGTGGATGGAGCTACGTTCCTTGCCGAGCGCCCGCCCGATCTCGCTGAGCGACTGGCCTGCCTTCCAGCGTGACCACATCTCCCGCTTCTGCTCGGCCGTCAACCCTGGCCTGTCCCAGTGCGCCATGGGCCCACCTCCCGATCGACACTGCACCAATCAAGGTGTTGCGTCGATCGGTGGAACCCGAGAGCACTTCCGGGTGGGCTGGACCAACGGCGCCGAGGCGATTGGTTTCTCGGCCGAGGATCCGGCGAGCCTGCGCGGCTACGAGTTCGACACGGCCTGGTGCGACGAGCTCGCGGCCTGGCGCTACCCCGAGGCCTTCGACCAGCTCCAGTTCGGCTTGCGGGCCCCGGGCGCCCGCCAGATCGTGACCACGACGCCACGGCCGGTCCGCCTGGTGCGCGAATTGCTCGCCGATCCCTCGACCGTCGTCACCCGGGGCCGAACAGCCGACAACGCGGCCAACCTCGATCCGGCGACCCTGCGCTACTACTTCGCCCGGTATGGCGGGACGCGCCTGGGACGCCAGGAGCTCGAGGCCGAACTGCTCGACGATGTGCCGGGCGCACTCTGGACGCGCGACCGGATCGACGAGCTTCGCGTGGCCGCCGCGCCCGAGCTGGCCCGGATCGTGGTCGCGGTCGATCCGGCGATCTCGAGCACCGAGGACGCGGACGAGACGGGCCTCGTCGTGGCGGCCAAGGGGGCCGATGGGCAGGGCTACCTGCTCGCCGACCTGTCCTGCCGCGCGAGCCCCGACGGCTGGGCCCGGCGGGCCGTCGACGGTCTCAACTTCTGGAGAGCAGATCGGATCGTGGCCGAGGTCAACCAGGGCGGTGACCTCGTCGAGGCCACGATCAGAACCGTAGACCCGGGCGTCCCATACCGGGCCGTCCACGCCGGCCGCGCCAAGCGCACCCGGGCGGAACCAATCGCCGCCCTCTACGAGCAGGGACGGATCCACCACGTCGGCGCCTTCCCGGCGCTCGAGGACCAGCTGTGCGCCGCTCTGCCCGACGGAGGAAGCGGTCCCGACGATCGTCTCGATGCGCTCGTGTGGGCCTTCACCGAGCTCGGCCTCGCCGGCTCGAGCCTCGACGTGCCCGGCGTCATCGCCTGGCAGTACCGGGTCTGGTGGTGCCGCTGCGGTCACGGCTATCACTGGGAGCCGGCGCGGCCCTGCCCGCGCTGCGGGACGCCGGCGCCCGATGCCTATGACGAGCCCGTGCCGCCGCCGGCCGAGTGACCGGGCACGGGCCGCCGGCCCGGGCTCGATTCGGGGAACGGAGTTCGACCAGGCTCCTGGACGTTCGCGGAGTAATCGGCCGCCGCGGCGCCGATATCGAGGGGCGTCGTGTCCGGATGAGCCCGTGCGCTCTCAACGCCGCTTGCGATGTTTCTCGCGTGACGCGAGAAAGTCGGCAAAGTCACCGACTTCGCGGCGCTGCGCGTCGGTGAGGCGATCGAGGCTGGCCTCACCCGAACGCACGACCCCGAGATGCCCGAGCTCGTCCGCGAGCCTGGAGGGCTCAATCCCCCAGAGGGCCTCGAGCAGCTCGACGAAGCTGATCCCGGTCGCATCCGAGGCTCGCAGAAGATCGGCCGGAGTCGGCCGTGCCCGCGACGGACGGGTTGGATCCAGAAGGGCAGCGATGTATCCAGGATCGCGACCCATAGCTGCGCTCAAGGCCCGCATCGAGAGGCCGGAGCGCTCGAGGACGTTGCGGACCGCTGCTCGGAACTCGTCGTCGTCTGGTGGCATTTCGCGATCCTCTGGGGGCTCGATCGAGACTGAAGCGACGGTTGCTTCCAACGGCAGGCTGACGTAATATAGCGGCATGATACAACGTCCGGACAGCGGTGTCGAGCCTAGTCGCAGCCTCGGGCGCCGGCCACTCCGGCGCAAGTATCCTTTGGCCCAGTGGCGAACTGCGAGCCTCCCCCAGACTCCACATCAGGCGCCCGTATTCGGGTGGGCTTCGGCAGCGAATCGCTCCCCGGACCTCCCCCTGCGACCCCTCATCGCCGAATTCGCCGCGACCTTCGGGTCGGCCTGGGCTCCGGTCACGCGACGTAAGCATCGGGACGACTTTGCGCGGTTCACCGACTGGCTCGGGGCGCGCCGGTTGCCGGCCACGACTGCGTCGCTCGACTTTCTGACGCTCGCCGACTATGTGGCCAATCTTCGGGTGCGGCCCAAGGTCGCAGGCGTCTGGCGAGGAGCCCCAGATGCGCTCGGGCGCACGCTTGCGGCAGGATCGATCGAGACCCTCAGCGCCAACAGCGTCAATGCGTATGTCCGGCCGTTGCGTTCGCTCGCGATCTGGCTCGTCGACGAGGGCCTGCTCGCCGTCAATCCGTTCCGGCGCTCAAGGCGACGGGCTTCGCTCAATCCCCTGCTCCCATCAGAAGAGACGCCCACCAAGAGCGCGACCCTCGACGATCTCCGGGCTCTCGAACGAGGCTGCCTCGGAGATGGTCCCCTTGACCTGCGCGATCGGGCCATCGTCTCGATCCTGGTCACGACCGCCGCTCGCAACTCGAGCGTCCGGCTCCTCCGAGTAGGCGACGTGGACTTCGAACGGTCCGTCATCCGCTTCCGCCGGGCCAAGGGCGGCAAGACGTTAGAACTCGCCCTGCAGCCTGTGACCGCGACCGCGCTGCTGGCCTATCTCGAGCGAGGGCGGCCCGCTCTGCTCGGCCCTTCGGGACGGGGAACTCGTGACGAACCAGCCGGCGATCCGGGTTGGCTCTTCCTTTCCCACCGAGCAGGTGAGCCACGGCCCCTCACGATGAATTCCCTCTCGCTCATGTTGACCCGTCGCTACCACGCCGGGGGTGGGAGCCTGCGTTGTTTCGGTTCGCACCGCATCCGCCATGCGACGGCAACCTTGCTGGTCAACAACGGAATGCCGCTAGAGGAGGTGTCCCGCTATCTTGGCCACTCCTCGACAGTGCCGACTCGACGGTATGCCCAGCAGACTCCGGAGGCGCTCGGTGTTCGGGCCGCGAGCGCTCTGGCGAGAGCTGGGCTGGTAGCGGGCTGACTGGGGCAGACCCTGAGGCTCTCCGCTGCGCGGCCCCGGTTTCCGCGCCGTCCTCGTCACGATGAAACCATCGTGGGCGTGGGCGTGTAGCTAGTGTCTCGTTGCGCAAGTAGCTAGCGTCTTAGTGCGATGGCAGCTACGATTCTCACCATGCCATTCCGTCCTGCTCCTCCTCTGACTGTCAGCGATGCCGATCGAGCGACTCTGCAAGCGATTGTGCGGGCCCCGACG
>DASWZK010000123.1:0-8772 GCA_036404515.1 Candidatus Limnocylindrales bacterium | reverse complement strand
AAGGAGCTGATCGCGATGATCACGGCCTTCACGGCCCAGTGGAACGAGGGCTCAACGCCCTTCCACTGGGTCAAGACCGCCGACCAGATCCTCGCCAAAGCAGTTCGCAAGCCGCCAGCGACTTCCGAATCGGGACACTAGATACGAGTCTCGGACCCGCGACATTCAGCTTGGAAGGCCGCAGCGTCTGAGCGCAGTAGCCTCCCTCGTGGGAGGCCGACGTAGCGTGTCCAGTTGTCGTGTCGTCCTGCGGCCCTCAAGCCCGACCAGATCCTGCACTATCTGGCCGGCCTGTGGTCGGCGTCGCGCTGACCTAGAAACGTGTGGCGACCCGGTAATCAAGCCGGGCCCTTGGGCCCTAACCCGACCCGCCGGCCCGGGACTTATGGCCCGCTACGTGCGCCTGTTGGCTCTACTCGGCTTCGCCGTCCGTAGCCCACCCTTGCACCAAGATCACTTAGACTTCCACGTCCCTGGCCTACGCGGTCGGCGATGAGCGTCCCCTGCGCAACCCACTCGGCGGCAGTCCTCGTCGCCCGGCGACGCACCAGACGCGCGGACGTAATATCCGCATCAGGAGTCGGCTCGAAGATGATGTCGAACGTCATGGAGACCGTCTACGCGCGCGCCCGCGCGGGGCACAAGACCGTCGTCCTGCCCGAGGCCGACGACGTCCGGACAGTGGCCGCCGCCGAAAGGATCGTTCGGGAGGGCCTGGCCAAGGTCATCCTGGTGAGCCCGCTCTGGAAGATCGAGGCTGCGGCGAAGAAAGCCGGCGCCGACATCAGCGGCTGCCGGATCGTCGATCCCGCCTCCTCGCCCGAGCGCAGCCGGTTCGCCCAAACGCTCCTCGATCTCCGCCGGCACAAGGGGATGACCGAGGAGAAGGCCGCGGAGCTCGTTCTCGACCCGCTCTTCTACGGCTGCCTCATGGTCCACGAGGGCGAGGCCGACGGCCAGGTTTCGGGCGCGACCCATTCCACCGCCGACACGATCCGGCCGGCGCTCCAGCTCCTCGGCACCGCCCCCGACTGTGGGCTGGTCTCGGCCTTCTTCCTGATGATCGTGCCGGATTGCGAGTACGGCGAGGATGGTGCCTTCATCTTTGCCGACTGTGGCCTCGTCATCAACCCCAACGCCGAGCAGCTCGCGGAGATCGCGATCCAGAGCGCGAATACGATGCGGAACCTCCTCGGGTTCGAGCCGCGCGTCGCGATGCTCTCGCTCTCCACGAAGGGCAGTGCCAAGGATCCGCTCGTCGACAAGGTAGTAGAGGCCACCCGGATCGCGAGGGAACGGCGCCCGGACATCGCCCTCGACGGCGAGCTTCAGGGTGACGCCGCCCTGGTCGAATGGATCGGCCAGCGCAAAGCGCCCGGCAGCCCCGTTGCCGGGAAGGCGAACGTGCTGATCTTCCCGGACCTCGACTCTGGGAACATCGCCTACAAGCTCACCGAGCGGCTCGCCAAGGCCAGGGCCTACGGCCCCGTCCTCCAGGGGCTGTGCAGCCCGGTGAACGATCTCTCGCGGGGGTGCGATGCGCTCGACATCGTCAATGTGGCCGCCATCACGGCCGTGCAGGCCACGCAGTAGCCATCCCGGGAAGGTGACCCGGCCCCGGCGACGACGCGCCGCTACACGAACCGGATCGGTGAAGCTGAGCACTAGGACAGGCGGGTAGAACACCGAAATGAAGATCCTCGTACTCAACAGCGGCAGCTCGTCGCTCAAGTACCAGCTCATCGACTCCCACACGGAGGAGGTGGTCGCAAAGGGCCTGGCCGAGTGCATCGGCATGTCCCAGCGTTGCGGCCACATCGTCCAGCAGACGACGCTGGCCGGGGAGATCTCGTTCGACACCGAGATGAACTGCCACGACGACGCGATGGATCAAGTGTTCGCGCTCCTGACGGACCCCGAAAAGGGCGTCGTCAAGCGGATCGACGAGATCGCCGCGGTCGGGCATCGCGTCGTCCACGGCGGCGAGAAGTTTGTCCAGCCCACGCTCGTCACCGACGCGGTCCTCGATGGCATCGAGAAGATGAGCCAGCTCGCGCCGCTCCACAACCCGTCGAACCTCGAGGGTATTCGCGCCTGCCGGAGGCTGATGCCGGGCATTCCGCAAGTGGCGGTGTTCGACACGGCATTCCACGCCACGATCCCCGACTACGCCTACATGTACGCGCTGCCGTACGACTACTACACGGCCTTCGGCGTACGGCGGTACGGCTTCCACGGCACGTCTCACCAATACGTGGCCGGCATCGCCCTGGAGATGCTCTGCCAGCGGGGAATCGCGCCCGAGACGTCGCGCATCGTCACCTGCCACCTCGGCAACGGCTGCAGCATGGCCGCCATCCAGGGCGGTCGGGTCGTCGACACGAGCATGGGCCTGACTCCTGTCGAGGGCCTAGTCATGGGCACGCGCTCCGGCGACCTCGACCCCGCCATCCTCACGTACCTCTCCCGCAGGCTCGACGCGCCGGTCTCAGACATCGACCAGATCATCAACAAGGAGAGCGGCCTGCTAGGCCTCTCCGGTCTCTCGAGCGACATGCGCGACATCGAGGAAGCGGCGGCGAGGGGCCACGCGAGGGCGCAGCTGGCGCTCGCGGTGTTCTGCTATCGCATCCGCAAGTACATCGGCGCGTACGCAGCGGCCATGGGCGGCCTCGACGCGATTGTGTTCACGGCGGGCATCGGCGAGAACAGCCCCGTCATCCGTGACCGCGTTTGCCGCGGTCTCGGGTTCCTGGGCGTGGATCTCGACGACGGCAAGAACGCGACCGAGCGCGGGCGCGCCGTCGACCTCGCCACGGAGTCGAGCCGCGTCCGCGTGATGCTCATCGCGACCAACGAAGAGCGGATGATCGCGCGCGAGACGATGCGGGTCATCGCCGCGTCCGCCATGCCCTCGCCGCTGGTGATCGCGCCCTAGGCTGCGGCGGCACGACCCCCCCACTAATCCCGGCAAACCGAACCAATCTAGGTTTTGGAGAGGTTTGGAGCGGGAGACGGGTCTCGAACCCGCGGCTCTCTGCCTGGAAGGCTGACGCCCGATCCGAACACGCACCATGGCTGCGTCGTGGCGAACGCTCACACCTTGGGTCGGACCCAGGCCTCCTCGGGTGAGAGGGCCTCGAGCCCGGCTGCGACGATCTTGCGGTACACCCGCTCAGGTGCGGTGGCACAGCCATCGACGCTCAGGAGCCAGTTCAGCGGTATGTCGAACAGGCTCTCATTCTGTTCGAGGTACGGACGTATCAACTCCCAATCGGCGGGTGCGAGTTCTACCAGTTGACCCCCGTTCAGCTGGTCGTCGCCCAGCTGGCCGCGGGGGTCCCTAACGTAGACGGCGCCTCCCGAGGCCAGCGAGAAGATGTTTCCGCCCGGGTACGGGCTCTCGAGCTCGGACGGGCTGCCGTCCTCGTCGGACCGGATCCCATTGAGTACGACGAAGCCGCCGCCGTGCAACGGGTCTCCGGCCATGAACGACTCCGCAAGGTAGTCCAGGCACGTGCCGTTGATGACGACGCGAGGGCGTCCGACCCCGTTGATGAGCGGGCGACCGGCAGCGCCGCCGCGGACGAAGACGTCCCCGCCCTTGGCCCCGTACATGAACGTCTGGCCCACGTCGCCGTGGATGACGAGCCTGCCCTCCTTGAGGATCTGGGCGACTTGGTCCTGGGCGGACCCGTGCACGACCACCTCGGCGCCATCGATCCCCGAGGCCAGATAGTCGCCAGACGAGCCGAAGATGTCGATCCGTACGTCTTTCGATCCCGGCCCAAGTCCGCAGCCGACGAAGCGATGGCCGCGTGCGTTGACGACCGTGAATCGACGGGCCCCCTTGTGATAGAGGTCGACGATCGTTCGGGCGAGCGAGGACGGACCGTCGGGTGGCCAGCCTCGCGCGTCGAGAACGACGGTCCGCTGCCTCGTCACCGCCGTTGGGACCGTGGACGCTGGCCCGTCCGGGCTGATCCAGACGTAGCCATCGGATGGTTGTCTGCGGACGAGAGCGACGAGCTCGTCGAGGCCGCGATCGAGAAGGGCGAGAACATAACTGCGCTTAAGCGGCGCAATCCGGTACGGATGGTCTATGAGGCGGGCCAAGACAGCGAATGCCAGGTCGCGGCCCTGGTCGCCTGTCGCGCGAGCCTTGAGCGCGGCCAAGAACGCATCCAGCCCTTCCGGGCCCCAGGCGGGCAGCTGGCGAGCCGCCTCGTCGGCGAGCTCGTTCGCGCTGCCGTCCCGTCCCGCCAGACGCCGTGCGTCGTCGGTTGGGACCTTTGCTCGGTGGTTGCAATCGTCTTGGCCAGGAACGCTTCTACCCTGCTCGGTCTGTATGAGCCTGCCGAACTTGTCGCTGCACCACAGCCTGGGCCCAGCTTCTCCAAGAGCGACGTTGAAGGCGAAGGCGCCGCCGTCCGTGTGGCTGCCTCCGCGGGCGCTCCAGTACAGATCGGCTCGGCCCCAGAACTTCGGGCTTACCTGCGAGCACGCTTCGAGGGCCGCGTCGATGGCCTGCTTCTCCGAGGCCGCCAGGCCGATGCTCGCCTGGCCCTGCTGGAGGGCGAAGACCTGAGGTCGCAGCATCGACGTATCCGTGATCCCAATGAGCCGGCCCAACCTCTCCTGAGGCGATGACTGAGCGACGAGGAAGTACCACGGACCGTCGGGCGAGAGATGCATGTGGGTCGCTTGGAGCATGCTGTAGATGCGGCGCCGCTCCTCGGGCAGCAGGGCGAAATCGCGTTCGGTCGTGGGCGCCAGCGCCTCGATGACGTACTCGAGCGGGTAGCCGTAGACGCGATACAGCAGGTCGAAGACGAGGGCCGCGACCTCCGTGTCGGTCAGAAAGAGGGGGTGCCGGCCGCGCTGGGCCAGCGAAGCGCAGATGGACGAGTAGTTGGCAAAGTCGCCGTTGTGGACGAGCGCTTCGTTCAAGCCGATGAACGGGTGGGCACCGCCCGGATGCCAGACGCGACCCTTGGTCGGGTAGCGGTGGTGCCCGATCCAGATGTGGGCTGTTAGGTCCTCCAGGCCGTAAGCGCGGACGACGTCCTCGCCGTAGCCGACCAGCTTGAGGACCAGCATGTTCTTGCCGTGCGAAAGAACAAAAGCGCGCTTCTCGCCGCTCGAGGCGTAGAAGGCGCTGTTCAGCCGGTAAGTGTTCTGGAAGACCAGCTCGTCGGCGGCCGCCTCGCCATCCTCGGCCCCGATGCCGTTCGCTTGCATGAATCCGGCTAGGGCGTCCGGCCGAATCGTGCCGAAGTAGCAGCGCACCCGCGGCGGGGCGACTTCGAGGCCGAGCTGCTGGGTCTCCCACCGAGCCGGGAGATCGACCGAATGGCTGACCGCGAAGGTCGGCTCGATGGAGGTCCGCTCGACCTCGGATCGTGCCGCCGGGTCGAGATAGGCGATAGCCAGCAGGTACTCCTCGCGGAGCCGTTTGGGGTCGATGCCGAAGAAGTCTGGGTCCAGCCCTACTGCGGCGATGCCGCCGCCCTTACCGTTGCCGCGGTTGCGCATCTGCACGAGGGCCTGCTCCAACGCGCGCCCGGGCACCGGAATGCTCGCGGCCATGCCGACGACGCCGCAGCCGCCCTCCATTTCCTGCTTCGGGGCCTGGCGGCCCAGGTCAACGCCCGCCCTCGCGGCCAGCGCGCGCTCTGAGTCAAGCAGGACCGTGGCGAGTTCAGCCCGATCCACGTCTGACCTCGGTCTGGCTGTGGCGCTCACGCCCGACGTAGCGCAAGAGGTCGGTTCGGCCGCGCAGCTCACGCACGCTGGGAACCGCGAGCCGACGGAGGATCTCGCGCAGCTGGTATTCGAATGAGGAGTAGACGTTGGCGAGCCGCTCGGCGCCCCATTCCGGATCCACCAGGGCCGAGAGCTCCGGGTCCGTCGTGGTCAGGCCGAATGGACAGCCGCGGCCACGCTCGCAGTTGCTGCAGCGCGTGCAGCCCATGGCAACAAGCTCGGTCGTCCCCAGGATGCAGCCGTCAGCACCCAGCGCGATGGCCTTGGCGATGTCATAGGCAGTCCGCACGCCACCGCTGGCGAGCACCACCAGCTTGTCGCGGATCCCTTCCGAGAGCAGGAAACGGTGGACTCGCGGCAGCGCCAGCTCGATCGGCATGGCGATGTTCTTCTTGGCGATCTCCGGCGCCGCGCCCGTCCCGCCGTAGCCGCCATCGATTTGGAGAATGTGGGCTCCGGCGTAGAAGCTGCCCACCGCGACCATGTCGATGTCGGTCGGCGCGGAGACCTTGACCGAGACGACCGCGGCCGGGTTGATGCTCAGGAGCCAGTCGATGTGCTTGCGGTGGTCTTCGACCGAGTAGACGCTGTGGAATGGGAAGGGCGAGAAGAGGCTGACCCAGGGCACGGTCTCGCGCATGCTGGCGACCGCGACCGTCGTCTTGTCACCGAGCAGGTGCCCCCCCATTCCTGGCTTTGCTCCCTGTGCGTACTTGATCTCGAGGATTCGAGCCCACTGGATCGTCTCCTCGCGAACCCCGAACATGCCCGTCGCGACCTGGGTGATGACCTGATCGCGAAACGGGTACAAGGCGAGTGGGTAGCCGCCCTCGCCCGTCGAGGTGAAGGTGCGCCACTTCTGGGCGGCCATGGCCCGAGCCAGCATGACCTGCTCGCTGATCGAGCCGTACGACATCCCACCTCCGTACCAGGGGATCGGGATCTGCAGCTCGAGTCCCCCGCCGCGTCGGTTGAGTGGGATCGAGGTGTCGAGAGGGGTGTCTTCCGGCAGCCAGCGGCTCTGGGCCAGGAACTGGAAGTCGAGCGCGTCGAATCCGCCCCCCGACCGACCGACGCGGTACTCCAGCCCATTCGTCGGCGGTCGTCCGGTCTCGGCCTGATTCCAGGTCGAAAGGATCAGCTCTGCCGGCCAGCGCGGGTCCCCCATCGCTGGTGGCAGGCCCAGCGTGGGCCACCGGTGGAAGCCCTTGTGAAGAGCCTCGACGTGCTTGGCGACCGACCGCTGGAGGACGCGGTCGAGCTCAGCCTGGGAAGCCATCGATGCCTCCAAATGCCTCGCGCTCGAGATCGGACTGGAACAGGCAACGGCCGAGCTCGCCCCGCAGGCGACGCACCTCCCGCAGGCCCATCGCCCCCAGGATCTCGAGGAGCTGGTCTCGCCAGGCGGCCGCGAGATTAAGCAAACGCTGGACGGCCCAATCCGAGCCGAAGCGCGGGAAGGTCACATGGACGTCCGCGCCGGCCCGGTCCTGTGCGAAGCGGGCTTGCAGGGCGACCCACAGGGGGTCGTCCAGGACGACTGCATCGAGGCCGCAGGCGAGGGCTTTCGGGACGTGCTCGGCAATCTCGATTCCGCCGCTGCCGATGAGGGTCACCTCGTCTCGAAGGCCGGCTTCAACGAGTTGCTGATGGGTGCGCCGGATGAGGTCAGGCAGCGATGCCCGGTCGCTCGCCGTGATGGGCCGAGCGACCAGATGGAAGACCCGGACGCCCTCGCCGAGGAGCGCCGAGACGTCGGATCCAAGCGGCACGCGAACGCTCACGACCGTCTCGGGCAGGCGATGAACGATGTCCTGGTACTGCTCGGCGTCCCAGGCTTCGAGCTCGATCATGACCGGTGGGCTGGCCAGCCGATCAAGCCCGTCGATCTTGCCGGGGCTGACCAATGGCAGCACGTGCGACACAGCGAACTCATGGGCGACCACCGCCTCAAACGGCACGATGGCCAGGCTGTCGATGCGTCGAGCCGTCTCGACGAGCGCCGATTGGACCATAGCCGTGGATCGGCGCTGTGTTGTCGTCGCGCCGCTCGAAGGCGCGGGTCCCAGGATGAAAGGTACCTGGAGCTGTCCGCCGCGCGGCAGTGGGGGTACCGGCAGGCCGGCCGCGTCGAGCCGGAGGAAGGAGGGTCGCTCGCCGATGTCGACGACCGTCGAGATGTACTCGCGGCCGTGGATGCCGTCGCGCGTCGGGCGCACGATCTCGGACATGTCGAGCCAGATGCCATCCCAGCCCGTCCCGCCGAATGGACCGCGAAAGCCCGCGCCACGGACCGGCACACGGCCCGTCCGGGCCTCGTACAGGATCGTCTCGATCTCGTCGACGCTCACGCCGGCCGGGCCGGCGGTGTGTCGCTCGTCGTTGCGCGTGATCTGGACGACGCCGGGGTACTCAATGGTGCAGCGCAGGCAGCCGACGCAGTTGTCCTCGATGGGGGCCATGCCACCAACCGGCCGCCCGAAGGTACCGTACACGCACGGTCGGCTGAGAGCCACGCGAAGATCGCCGCGGGCTGCGAAGACCTCCTGCACCGCCAGCATGGCCAGGCGGTGGCGCTTCACTCGGACGTGAAATCGCGGCGGGAGCCGCACCACTTCGGGGGTGAGCCGAGAAGTGATCGAATAGCGACGATAGGCTGCAGACGAACTCGTGGCTGCTCCCCTGCACCAGTCTCCTCGGCTAGGCCGGAGTGCTAAGCGTAGCATCGCCCGACCCCGGGTTCTCGCCCTTCTCGGCAGGAGCGTCCGGCCATATCCCCACGTCTGACACGATGACCTGATAGGCGTTCCCTGGCGGAGCTGGCCTAGTATTCGGTTCATGGATCCCTTCACGGTCCCGACCAGGTACTGGCACCGTCTCGACGACGGACGGGTGCAGTGCGATCTCTGCCCGCGCGAGTGCCGCCTGCACGAGGGCCAGCGCGGCCTGTGTTTCGTGCGCGCCCGCCGCGACGACGCGATAGTCCTGACGAGCTACGGTCGCTCG
>DASWZK010000122.1:0-4341 GCA_036404515.1 Candidatus Limnocylindrales bacterium | reverse complement strand
CCGGCGCCGGTCTACAACGCGCCGGTCTATAACCCGCCGGTCTACCCGGCTCCGGCTCCGGCCCCGGCCCCGGCTCCGGCCCCGGCCCCGGCCCCGGCTCCGGCCCCGGCCCCGGCCCCGGCTCCGGCCCCGGCCCCGGCCCCGGGCGTCACCAAGGTCGTCCAGCAGCCCGTCGTCACGGCGGTCCCGCCAGCCACCACGGTGGTGTCACTCGCGAAGTCGGCCACCAAGACTCAAGCGGTCGCAACCGCGACCGAGGCGGCCGGCCGGACGCCGATCCCCGGCAAAGTCACGAAGATCATGGAGTAGGCGATGAACACGCCTAACTATCCCCGCCTCGCGGTCCCGGTCACGGGACCAGGAACCGTCACGCCTCCCCACATCGTCTACGGGCCGATCCCCGCTCCGGGGAGCGGATCCACCGCGCCCGCGCCGCCGCAGCACCAGACGCGGACCCCGGCCGGCGTCGCAAGCCGGATCAGGCATCCGCTCGCGCCAGGGCTTCACTGGCAGCCGCGGCCGTGGAGGTAGCCCGATGACCACCGCCGTCGAGTTCCTCGAGTCTGCCCAGGCCATCGCTTCGAAGGCGAAGGGCTACGGGGAGAAGGCCCTCAACGGCCTGGAGCAGCGTGGGCCGGACTACTTCGACTGCATCGGCTTCGTCCGGGCCTGCCTGCTCGCGAAGACCCGCGACCTCTGGCCCGGAGAGGAAGGCGGAGGGGACAGCTGGACCGTCCCTAACTTCCTGTACTGGTGGAACGCCCTCCGGCTCGGCCCCGACGTCCACATGGACCTCTATCCGACCTCCACTCCCCTAGCGGCCGACCTCCTCATCTTCGGCAATGCGGAGCACATCGGCATCGCGGTCGACGCAGCGCACTGCCTGTCTGCGCTCAACCCCGCTCTCGGTATCCGGGTGGTCCCGACTGAGAAGATCGCCCTGCCTCTGACCCACATCCTGCGCACGGGGCTGGTGCAGGCCGCTGCGGCGCCGAAGACGCCGGCCCCGGCGCACACCTACACCGTGGTCCCCGGCGACACTCTGAGCGCCATCGCCGGGCGACACGGCACCACCTGGCTCGCTCTCTACACCCTCAACGCGGCCCTGATCGGGCCGAGCCCGAACCTGATCCGACCCGGCCAGGTCCTGGTGCTGCCGTGAGGCTTCTCTGCCGGTCCAACCACCACACTGCAGGGCGAATCCTCCGGATGGAGGGGGCCCTCGAAAGGTTAGAGATCATGGCCGCGGACCTTACCAAGCTCACAGCCGACCTCACCACGCTCGCGGCCGACGTCGCGGCCGCGGCCGAGCGAGTCGCAGCCGTCCAGGCGGGCGGGGTGACTCAGGACCAGATCGACGGCCTCGACCAGACCGTCACCACCATCGACGCCGCGGTCGTGGCACTCGCCCCGGCCCCGGTCACCACGCCGCCGGCCGCGGTCGACGTCAACCCGTAAGGAGGTCCCGATGGCCCGAAGACACCGGCTCCCGAAGCGCAACAGCAAGGGACGCTTCGTCAAGACCAGCCACCGCCGCCATCGCCGGCGCCGGTAGGAGGCCCTGATGGGCTGCCGAACAACCCCACTCCTGCGCATGCAGATCGCCAGCGGGAGCGCCGTCGCTGGGGTCCCGATCCCGGCCGACGCTCTCTCGCTGGTCATCGATAACCCGAGCTTCGCCTACCTGCTGATCCGCTGGGGATCGACGCCGGTCGACGCGAGTGATCCCCGCGGCTACGACCTGGTCATCCCAGGCCCGACCCTCTGCGAGCTTCCCCTCGGCGAAGAGGCGGGCGACATGGTTAGCCTGGACTGGGCCGACCCGTTCGGCTCTCTCGACGCCGGCGCGAGCGTCACCATCGACACGTCCGGCGTGGACATCGTCCAGATATGGGCAAAGCCCATCAACCCGGTCACCTTCATCGGCCTCCTCAGCACGAGAACCCCGCCCGCGCCGAGCGCGTAGGAGATACCCATGACTCCAGTCCCGCCCCCCGTCCCGCTCGACGCCGCGCTCGCGATCAAGGCCAGCAGGGGCCAGGCGAGCCCGCCCAACAGCATCGTCATCATCGGCCCCGATGGTAAGCCAGCCGCACTCCCGCCTGGAGACAACGGCCAGTTCGTGCGGACCGACCCAACCACCGGCCAGCTCTCATATGCTGACATTGCGGTCGGGGACAAGGGACCGACCGGCGACAAAGGACCGACCGGCGACAAGGGCGCCACGGGTGACGCCGGGGCCGCCGGCGCCGCGGGCGACAAGGGCGCCGCGGGAGACAAGGGCGCCGCGGGCGACAAGGGCGCCACCGGAGACCCCGGCAGCAGCCCGAACCTCCCGACATCTGACGAGAAGGCTGCCCTGGACGGGGCCGCGACCGCGCTGACGGCCCTCAATCCTGTTGCCTCAATGGCGGACATCCCTGGCCCGGGCCCGAACCTCCCGACAGCTGACGAGAAGGCGGCCCTGGACGGGGCCCCGACTGCGCTGACGGCCCTCAACCCCGTCGCCTCGATGGCGGACATCGGTGGCGCCGGCATGGCGAATCCGATGACTGCGGGCGGGGACCTGATAGTTGGCCTGATAGTCCCGACGCTAAACGTCGCCCTGCAGTCTTCGGGCGCCACGGCCACCGCCTCTGGCACGGGCTCCTTCACCCCGGACAAGGTCAATGACGGCAACGACGGCACGTACTTCGACTTCAACGCCGGCTGGCTAGAGATCGACCTCGGTGTGGCCCAGCACGTAAGCGGAGCGCGAGTCAAAGACGGAGCCAGTGGGGACCACCAGGCAAGCGTCACGGTGAGCTACAGCACGGACAACAGCACCTGGTACACGGCCGACGTCCACGCGATGGCCTCGGACGATGACACCTGGACGTTCGCTGCTCAGACCGCTCGGTACTGGCGATTCACCGGCTCGGGCTACTGGGGTATCTACACCATCGACATATTCGCCGCCGTGGGCACCCCGGGCTCCCCCGAACGCCTGCCGGCGGGGACGCTCGGCCAGGTCGTGACCGCCAACCCGGCCGCGACGAACGGCGTGGATTGGGAGACGCCCGGCAAGCTCGTCGGCTACGCCGGCGCCGAGGTCGGCCTCACGTGGGCCACGTTCGGGCCGTATACGGGCATCGTCATCCCGATCGTCATCCCGCGGCCGGGCCTCCTACTGACCGCAGAAGCCTTCGTGCGAAACTCCGGTGGTCCCTGCCACCTGGGGATCGGGGCCGCCCTCTATGAGAACGACGGCAGCGGGAAGCCCGGCCAGATCATGGGAGCGGGCCAGAGCGGTCCGATCTCCTTCGCTGACGGTTCCTCGACCCCGACGCCGGCGCAGTGGGCGCAGACTCCGCTGGGTGTGTGGGTCAACGCAGGCGGGACGTTCTACCTGGGCCTCTGTGCCGTGAGCGCGAGCGCATACATCGACCTCGGGCAGAACGGCACCGGCACATCCTGGGACGTCACCATGACTAGCGACGCCTGGCCGCAGGTCCTGGTCGACCCAACCAACCGCTCCGACGACGCCCTGAACGTCCTGCTCCGCGCTCGGCTGCTCTAGCCGTGAGCACCGCCGCCGACGGCGTCATCGCGACCGCGCGCTCGCAGCTGGGAACCGTCACCAGCGCCACGGACTGCGCCTCGTTTGTGAGCGGGGTGATAGCGGAGAGTGGAGTGGCCCCCACCGGCACGCCACAGTCGTTCACCTGGTCGGGCTCGTCCTGGGTCCCGACGATCGTGGGTGAGTTCCCGCCGGCGGACATATCAGGGGACCTGTCGAGCGCCCAGCCGGGCGATTTGATCGTGTTTGGATCCTCCGAGCACATCATGATCTACAGCGGCAACGGCAACGTCATCGGGACCGCGACTGGCACGGACGGCACGACCAAGGTCGTGGAGGTCGCCATGAGCAGCGTGGTGCCTGGGGCCTCGGCGGTCCTGCACACCGGCCTGCAGAGCGGAGGCACGCTGACGTCCATTCCGACGGCCGGCGCCGGCTACGGCTCCCTGACGAACCCGGGCGCACTCCCTGGCGAGATTGCCTCGGGCCTCACAGGGGCCGCCAGCTCGGCCGTGACCAACCTCTTCGGGACACTGTTCGCCTGGGTGCCAGGCTTCGCTGTCCAGGCGGGCATCCTCCTCGTGGCCGCGGTCCTGGTCTTCGTCGGCCTCAAGCAGCTACTGGCCGGGGCTGAGGAAGCCGTCTAGCGCGCGAAGATCTCGAGCGCGGCACAGGCCGCGGTCCCGTATTCCTGGCCGCCAGAGTCCCACACGTCGGCCCACCACGAGCCGTTCGGGGCCTGAACGGAGCAGACCAAGCTGTCGTAACTTGGCATCATGGAG
>DASWZK010000121.1:0-1544 GCA_036404515.1 Candidatus Limnocylindrales bacterium | reverse complement strand
CGGGGCCCGCACAATCGCTTGCAGAGTCGCTCGATCGGCATCGCTGACAGTCAGAGGAGGAGCAGGACGGAATGGCATGGTGAGAATCGTAGCTGCCATCGCACTAAGACGCTAGCTACTTGCGCAACGAGACACTAGTGGGCCCGGACAACGGCCTGCTGCTGCCGGCTGCGGACCGGCTGGGCGGCGTAGCCGCTGCGCACCTGTTGGCTAACCCCGCCTACCGCCTGCCCGACGTCAGTCGAACCTTTCACGCTCGCGACGTGTTCGCGCCGGCCGCGGGGCATCTGGCCGCCGGCATCCCGATCGAGGCATTCGGCCCGGCACTGGCGTTGGGGTCGCTGGTCCGACTCGACCTGCCCGAGCCGCGATCAGCCGGCGGCGCGCTTGAGGCAAGCGTGACCCTTATCGATGCCTTCGGCAGCGCCCAGCTCTTCGCACAGATCGGCGACCTGGAAGCTGCCATTGGGCCGGTCGTCTCGGGCGATGCGCTGGCGATCGACGCGGCCGACGGCCGCGTCCTGGGCGATGGTGGGTCTATCGAGCTGCACTGGCGGCGAACCTACGGAGAGGCAGCCGTCGGGGAGCCGCTCCTGTGCGTCGACTCATACGGGCGCCTGTCCGTGGCAGTGAATCTTGGGGATGCCGCAACGAGATTCGGTCTGGCGGTGGACCGGAGGCTGGGCATCCGCCGCCGTTGATGGGCTCGAAGCCACCCGACGGTCAAAGCGTTGGGCGCGCGCCGCGCTGGCTGTAGGCGGCCACCCACCGCACGACCGCCCCGGGCCAAACGAAACGCCCGAAGGAACCCACTCGCTGCGTGAGCGTTGATGTCATCGCTGCCGCCAGCAGACGCTCGCCCCTTCGGGCGTGAGAAGTACGCTAGAGAAACGTCCTGTCCCTCTCAATCTGGTTTTCCACCGAGTTCAGAGTTCAGCTTGGGACTTATCCACCACCTGCCCACTGGTGGGGAAAACTCGTGGACGCGCGCGCAGGACCCCTGACGATGTCCGGTCGTCGTCGACTTGGGGACGCGGCGCGACCGATTCCACGTCGGCAGACGCAATCCCGCAAGGACCCGCCGAAAGCGTGCCCTAGGCGCCCGTTCCGGCCTCGAACCCAAGCTGTGGTTCGATCCCGGAGGCGACGGCGGAGCGCGTCCAGGACGCCTCGGCCAGCGGCGCCACGAAAGCGTTGGACAGCATCCGCAGCGTCCGGGGCGCGACCCGGAAGACGGCCGTGTCGGTGCCGGCCGCGGCCCAGACCCACTGGTAGGCGCACAGATCCTGGTCCATCAGGATCCGGACATCACGGCCGTGTCCAAATGGCGGGATGCCGCCGATGGAGTAACCGGTGAGATCGCGCGCCTCGCGGGCGCTGGCCGCTCGAATGGCGAACTCACCCGTGACCGCGGCCAGCAAAGCCGGATCGACCCGGTCCTCCCCCGAGACGAGGCACACGACCGGGATCAGCCGGCCATCGGGGCGCGGGGCCACGAATACCAGGGACTTCACGATCTGACCGAGCTCGGCATCGAGCGCCGC
>DASWZK010000120.1:0-30603 GCA_036404515.1 Candidatus Limnocylindrales bacterium | reverse complement strand
CGATCGATCGGTAGTAGGAGCGCAGTCGCTCGTCGACGGGGTCGCTCATTGTGCGGCCTCCTCGGCTCGCCGTTCGGCCTCGAACGCTGCCCGCAGATGCTCCTGCGCGTTGTGCAGCCGTGACTTGACCGTGCCCTCGCGGATACCGGTCTGGAGTGCGATCTGCGGGACCGTGAGATCGCGGCCGAAGCGCATCGCGACGACCACCTGCTCGTCCGGCGTCAGGCGGGCAAGCGCTCTACCAACCTCGTCTCGAACCTCCGACGACTCGTCCGGGCCGGTGATCAGATCGACTTCGGAGACGACCGGCCGGCGCGACCGCCTGGCCAGCTCGGCTCGACAGACGTTGACGACGATCCGGGCGAACCAGGCCTCGGCTCGCGCGGGGTCCCGCAGCCCACGGCGCAGCGCCCACGCCCGAAGAGAAGCCTCCTGCACCGCGTCCTCGGCCGCGGCAGCGTCGCGGAGAATGCAGGCGGCCAGCCGGTATGCGCCGTCAAGGCGCGAAAGCAACATCGCCCTGACCGCCTCTTCCCCCGTTACCGCCACCTCGATGCTCACAATGGCCATTGTCCGCTCGATCGACCCTGCGAGGAAGTTCCCCGCCCCGATCATTTGATTGGTTCGGTGGGTTGAATCGTTCAATCCTCAGTGGTCTGGCGGCACGACCGGGGCCGCCGCGATAGTGGCGCCGCGTCGGCGACTGGCCGAAGGTGTCCTCGTCGCCACTTGGCAGCGCCGCGGCGAGCGGGCGTACGATCTGGCGGTGAGCACGCGTCCCTCAGCCTCGAACCCCGTTCGCCGCGCCTCGATCGCCAACCTCGGCTGCAAGGTCAACCAAGCCGAGATGGATGCCGTCGAGCGGGTGCTCCGCGCCCGCGGCGTAGAGCTGGTGGACGGCCGCGAGCCCGCCGATCTGGTCGTCGTGAACACGTGCACCGTGACCGCCATCGCCGACCGCAAGTCGCACCAGGCCGTTCGACGGGCCAGGCGATCGAACCCGAACGGGCAGGTGCTCGTGACCGGCTGTTCTGTCGCCGTCGACCCTGAGTCGCTGGCCGATGCCGATCCGGCGGCCCGTCTCTACGACAACGAATCGAAGGGCCGGCTGTTGGCCGACGTGGCCGCGTTGATCGAGCCGCCCGACGGTACTGCGATGCCGACTCTTTCGGGCGCCGACCGCGTTGTCGAACCGACGGCCGGCCGTACGGTCGAGGCCGAAGGTGAGAACGATTCGGTCGATGACGACTTCGGAAACGGCGCAGTTATCGATCGAACGCGAGCCTTCATCAAGATCCAGGACGGCTGCTCCTTCCACTGCACGTACTGCATCATCCCCCGGGCACGCGGTCCGGAGCGCTCGGTCGCGCCGGACGCCGTTCTGGCCGAAGTTCGAAGCGCTCTCGCAGCGGGCCATCGAGAGGTCGTCCTGACGGGCATCAACGCCGGCACTTACGACGGCAGGGCAGGCGGTGGAACCGACGATCGACCGCCCGGTTTGCCCGGCCTGGTGCGGCGCATCCTCGCGGAGACGACCGTGGAGCGGATACGACTCAGCTCCATCGAGCCGCAGCACCTCACCGATGAGCTGCTCGGCGTCTGGGTCGGCTCCGAAGGGCGGTGCCTGCCCCACTTCCACGCGCCGCTGCAGTCGGGCGACGACGCGATCCTGCGCCGGATGGGCCGCCGCTACGACGCCGGTTCGTATGCCGACCTGGTGGAGCGGGTTCGCGGGGCGATGCCCGGAGTGGCCATCCACGCCGACTTGATCGTCGGATTTCCGGGCGAGGACGAGGCTTCGTGGTCGCGGACCGCCACCTTCTTGCAGACCCTCGATCTTGCCGGGATCCACGTCTTCCGGTACTCGGCACGGCCGGGGACGCCGGCCGAGCGGATGGTCGGGCAGGTCGACGGCCGGACGAAGAAGCGGCGAGCGGCCGAAGCGCTGGGCCTGGCGGCGGAGGCGCGCGCCAGCTTCGCAGCGCGACAGCTCGGCGGCGAGATGGTCGTACTGTTCGAGCGGCCGCTACCGGACGGACGGTGGCTGGGCCACGCGGAAAACCACGTCCTCGTCGCGGCAGCCGCGCCCGAAGGGTATCCACTCGCCAACGCGATCGGTCTCGTTCGCGCCGAATCGATCGACCCGGCCGCACCCGGCCGGGTCGTGGGGCGCGTGCTGGCCGTCGACCGTGCGCCAATCGCGTTTGGCGGGCGGCCGATCGGGCCCGGCGGGCGGCCGATCGCCACCTGACCCGTACCTATTGCTGACCAACCCCTGGCGGGGGCGGCGCGCAAGGCGCAAGATCGACGTGGTCACCGGTCCACTCAGAGAGCTCAGGGAGCGCGCCATGCCGTCCGACTGCCTGTTCTGTCGCATCGTCTCCGGCGAGCTGCCCTCGGCCCAGGTGTACGCCGACGACTCGGTGGTCGCCATCCGGGACATCTCGCCCCAGGCACCGACTCATGTCCTGCTGTTGTCCCGGAAACACGTCGACTCGGTCCGCGATCTCGGCGAGGCCGACCACGATCTGGTCGGCAAGATCGTCGCGGTCGCCGCCGAGCTCGCGAGGCGCGACGCGATCGCCGAGGACGGCTACAGGCTCGTCGTCAACGTCGGCCGCAACGGCGGCCAGACGGTCGACCATCTGCACGTCCACCTGCTCGGCGGCCGCCCGATGGCCTGGCCTCCAGGCTGATCCAGGACTTCGGCGGCCCGTGCAGCCGCCCCTCGGGACGTGAGGACGTCGCGGTTTGCCAGTTCGATTTGCGTTGAGCGAACGGCCGGGCGGCTCGAACCACGCTAGACCTCCTCCCGGCCGTCCCAGGGCGCGATCCTGAAACGTTCTCGGCATTCGACGGTAGGACCCCGGCGGATCTGCGGGCTTCGCGGCGCACAGCGCAAACACCCTGAGCAATCAGCGAAAGTCCGGCGCGTGGGCGCGTGGCCGCGTGGCCGCGTGGGCGCGTGGCCCGTTCTCGCGCCTACGGGCGCTTGCCCCGGCCGCTCTCCGCCGGAGAGTGGCCTTCTTCTCGAACGGGGAGCGGTTCATCGACTACTGCCCAGGCGCGGACGCGGTCGCGCTGAACTTTGAACGTGTGCGTTCGCGGGAAGTCCGCGTCCGGCCAGAGCCGCCACGCGACAACTCGCTGGTGGACGGCGAGGGTCGAGTTCGCGGCTCGGACTGCGGCCTCGATCGTCGACCGAGCCTTGAACGGGTCGTCGATCTGGGGGGCGCGGGTCAGGTCGGCGGGCTCGCCTGGTTGCGGCAGGATCGGATCGCCCGGGGCGAGAACGACCGCCTCGATTCGCCCCGGCAGGGTCTCCACGACAACGGCATCGCGGAGGCCGGCCGTGCGAAGCGCGTTCTCGACATCCTCGGGATACACGTTCAACCCGTTCGGCAGGACGATGATGTCCTTCTTGCGGCCCATCAGGATGAGGTTGCCGCGCTTATCGTGCCGCCCTATGTCGCCGGTTTTGTACCAGCCGTCGGTTGTGAACGAGGCGGCCGTCGTGGCTGGGTCGCACCAGTAGCCGCCGAACAGCGTCGGACCGGCCACGAGAACCTCACCGTCTTCGGCGAGCTTGACACGGACCGGCGGGATAGTCCGTCCCACGGTGCCCAGGCCGTGGCCGCGCTGGCTGGTGGCCGAGGCGACGCCGCATTCGGTCGCGCCGTAGCCCTGCATGACCACGACCCCGATGTCCTCCCAGGCCTGCTGAAGCGAGGGCGGCAGGAACGCGGCTGCCGACACGATCAGGTTCAGCGAGCCGCCGAGCTGGCGGTGAACCTGCGCGAAGAGACGGCGTCGTGCCGGGTAGGGGAGCCGCCGGGCGACCCGGCGCATTCGGTCAAACAAGCCGAGCCGCCCGCAAGCCGCCACCTCCTTCTCGATGGCCGCCCAGAAGAGGTCGATCACCTGTGGAACCAGCACCAGCGTGGTCGTCCGGTGGTCGCGAATTGCCTCGAATACGACCCGCGGGTTGCGGCTCCGGACGTAGAGGACGTGGGCGCCGACGCTCATGGCGTAGAAGACCGTGGCCACCTGCTCGAGCAGATGCGAGAGCGGCAGCAGCGAGACGGCGCGGTGTTCCTGCTCCGGAAGCAGATTGTGCGCCGCGTCGAGCGTTCCGATCAGGTTGGCGTGTGTGAGGACGACGCCCTTCGGCTCGCCGGTAGAGCCGGAGGTGAAGATGATCTCCGCGATGTCGCTTCCCGTCGGCCGCGGCCAGCCGTTCACCTGGGCCTCCCAATCGGTCGGGAAGCTGACGTCCGGTTCGTCGGCCAGCCGCTCTACGATCGAGCACGGGAAGTGCTCCAGACGAGCATCGGCTGGATCGGGGGTGTCGCGGCCGGTGCCGAGGATGAGATGACGGGCATCGGCCCTGGCCACGATCCGCTCAATGGCCCCGGGCGACATTCTCAGATCGAGTGGCACGAAAGCTACGCCGGCGCGCATCGCACCGAAGTACAGCGCCGGAACGGCCGGGCTCGACGGCGTCCAGACCAGAAGGCGATCGCCGGGCCTCAGGCCAAGGCTTCGTAGCCGCCAGGCAATGATCCGGCTCCGCCGACCGAGCTCGCGGTAAGTCCAATGCTCGGTCGAGCCGCCGTCGCCGCGCATGCTGAAGGCAAAACGGTCGCCATAACGGCTTTCGCCCTGATCGATGATGTCGAGCAGGCTGACGAGTCGATCCATCCACGTCATCCTAGCCGCGTGCTGCCTCGAGCGGTCGGCCACCCGTCCCGGTTTCGAGTCGGCGACGCAACCGCCTGGCAGCAAAACTCATCCTGCCGATCTCAGAGATCCGTCCACACTGGGATCCGTCCCGTTCACACCCGAGGATCCGTACCGGTGGACATTCGAGTCAGGATCGGGCTACACTCCGCGGGCCCTGTCCGTGGCTGGTCTGTGCGTGCTCACAAGAGCGTGACATCGGATCGCCGTCGCGAACGAGCCCCGAAGGAGGTGATTTCCGGATTGGCAGAAGTCCGTGTGGGTGAGAACGAGAGCTTCGAAAGTGCCCTGCGCCGATTCAACAAGAAGATTCAGCAGAGCGGCATCCTGGCCGAGGCCCGCCGTCGCGAGCACTATGAGAAGCCGAGCGTGAAGCGCAAGCGCAAGGAAGCGAAGCGCAAGAAGGTCGCCCGCCAGCAGCAAAGCTAGCGAGACCAGACACGCCGTCGAAGGGTGCGCGGCAAGTTGCAGAACGCGCAACCCGCCCCGAGGTGCCACACCGGTGTCTCTCCGCGATCGACTCGACGAAGAGTTGAAGGCCGCAATGCGGTCTGGTGACGCTGTGCGTCGAGATGCTCTGCGCATGGTGCTGGCGGCCGTTCAGCGAGCCGAAAAGGAAGGCAGGCACAGGCTTGCCGACGACGAGATGCTCGGCGTCCTGACGCGCGAGCTGAAGGTCCGCCGCGAGTCGCTCGACACGTTCCGGGCCGGCGGCCGCGAAGACCTGGCGGCCACGGAAGAGGCCGCCATCGCAGTCGTTTCCGAGTTCATGCCCCAACCGCTGTCGGATGCCGAGCTCCGGGCGCTGATAGATCAGGCCCTTACCGAAACCGGCGCTACGTCGCCTCGCGACATCGGCCAGGTCATGGGCTGGCTCTCCCCCAAGACCCGCGGCCGTGCGGACGGGAAGGTCCTCAGCCAGATCGTGACGCAGCTGCTGGCAGCTCGCGCTGCGAAAGCGTGACGGCGACACCGTGTTGAGGGAGCCGCACGGACGACCCGGTACGTTCGGCCGACGAGATGCTGTCAGGCTCGTCGCGGCGGCCCTCCTGATCGTCGCCGCTCTTGCCGCAGGAGTGGTCAGCGACCTGGCGCCAACGAGCCCCGGCTACGCCACCGGAATCGTCGCCCAGTCGGCCATCCTCGCCCCGCGCGACGCCACGATTCCCAACCCGGTCGAGACCAAGCAGGCCCAGGACGCCGCGTCGGCGGCCGTGACGCCCCGCTATGACTACACGTCAGAACGAGCATCGTCGATCGCCGCCGTGCAGGTCGCCGAGCTCCAGCTCGCCCTCAAGCCGGTCGACGACGCCTTCAGTTCGTTGAACACGGTGGACGCCCGGAGGGCGACGCTGCAGACGGTCCTGCCGTCGCTGTCGACCTATGATCGAACGGTCCTTCTGGCCCTCGATCCGACGCGCTGGCCCGTCGTTGAGCAGGCAGCCGAGAGCGCGCTGAGCGCCGGCGAGCAGGTCGAGATACGCGACACCGATCTGGCGGTGCGGAAGGCGACGCTCGCCGCCCAGTACATGCCCACCGGACTCGGTCTGAGTCCGGCCGAGGAGCAGCTGGCAGCGGACATCGCCACGCCGCTGTTCGTGGCCAACTCCGCGTACAGCCCGACGCTGACTGCGCAGGCCAGGGCGGCGGCTGTCGCAAGCGTGTCAACGGTTCAGGACTCGCTGAAAGCGGGCCAGGTCATCGTCGACCAGGGCCATCTCATCACCGATTCGAACATGGTCGATATCCGTTACTTTGGTCTTGATGGGTCGAGCATCGACTGGGGCAAGCCGGCGGCCTGGATCCTGCTCGGGACCGTGGTCGCCGGTCTCCTGCTCGGCTGGCTGTGGCGCTTCCGGCCGGAGTACTGGCACCGCAGCCGGACGCTGCTCCTGATCGGTTTGACCTTTGTCGTGGCTGGTCTGGTGGTGAAGCTGGCCGGAGGTGGGGCGTGGCTGCCGTACCTGATTCCCACGGCAGCTGCGGGAATGTTGCTGACGCTCTTGCTCGATCCGGGCGTCGGCGTCGTCATGATGGCGCTGCTGGCCGTCCTCGCCGGCCCGATCAGCGGTTCGTCGATCGAGCTGTCCGCGTATGCGTTCCTTGGCGGATTCGCCGGCATCCTGGCGATACGCAGGGGCGAGCGTCAGCACTTCTTCGTCCAGGCCGGTATGGCCGTTGCGGTCGCCGACATCGCGGTCGTGGGCGCTTTCAGCCTCATGGGCCGGCACGACATGACCGGTCTGTTGCAGCTCTGCGGCGCGGCCCTCGGCGGTGCACTGATCGCCACGATTATCACCCTCGGCAGCTTCTCGCTCCTTGGCAACCTGTTCGGCATCCTGACCGGTTCTCAGCTGCTCGAGCTCGCAAATCCGTCTCAGCCGCTGCTCCGCCGGCTGCTCATTGAGACCCCCGGTACGTACCACCACTCGCTCATGGTCGGCAACCTCGCCGAGAGCGCCGCATCGTCCATCGGGGCCGATCCACTGCTGGTGCGTGCCGCGGCCTTCTACCACGACATCGGCAAGCTGGCCAACCCCCTCGCCTTCATCGAGAACCAGGCCGGCGGCGACAACATCCACGATAAGCTCGACCCCGAGGATTCGGCGACGATCCTCAAGCAGCATGTCGCCGACGGCATCGACCTCGCCTACAAGGCCCGACTGCCCAAGCCGCTGATCGCATTCATTCCGCAGCACCACGGCACGGCCACCCTGGGTTACGCATACGGAAAGGCTCGCGAGGACGCGGCCAGGCCGTTCGGCGGGCTGTCGACGGCAGCCGGAAAGGCCGCCGCCGATGCGGTGGATCGGCGCCGCTTCCGCCACGCCGGCCCCAAGCCGCAATCGCGAGAAGCCGCGATCCTGATGCTGGCCGACGGCGTCGAGGCGTCGGTGCGCTCACTCTCGAGCCGTGATGAGGCCACCATACGGGCGATGGTCGGCCAGATCCTTCAGGAGAGACTGACAGACGGCCAGCTTGGCGAGTGCGACCTGACCATTCGCGACCTCGAGAACATCCGGGAGGCGTTCGTCGGGCAGCTCCTCGGCATGTACCACCAGCGGATCGCATACCCTCAGAGCAAGGTGGTCGAGCTCGAATCACGACGCGAAAGAGGACTTGGGTAAGGTAGGAGGGGGACCCGCGATGGGAGAGGAACGGTCGACCCGCGCCGGCCTGGCGCCGATCCGCGGTTCGATTTCACAGCGCGGGTTCGGTCGATGAAGGCGCAAGTGCTCCGATGACCGACCCTCCGGCGGCGTCCGACCTCAGGGAAGGCGCCACTTCCTCGGTCTACCTTCCGCCGTTCCGGATCGACGTCACCATCCGGCCGGACGTCCCTCACCTCGCCCCTCGCCACCGGGTGGCGGCGGCCGTCCGGGCAACCCTGCAGGCCGCCGGCGCTCCCAGCCCGGCGTCGATAGGCGTGGTCCTTTCGGGCGACCGCGAGCTGGCCGAACTCAACGGTATTCATATGGGCGCCTCCGGCGCGACCGACGTGCTCTCGTTCCCGTTCTTCCCAGCGGAGGCGTTCCCGCCCCACGAGCACGAAAGCGTGCTTCAGCGCGAGCCGCGGGTGGCCGCGACGCTCAAGCAGGCATTCGCCCTCCCGCCCGGGGTGCGAACTCATCTCGGGGACATCATCGTCTCGGTGGAGCGGGCCATCGCTCAGGCCGCGGACGGCCGGGGCGGGCAGACCGGCGACGTCCGCTGGACGGCCGCGGAAGAGCTGCTCCTGCTGACGGTTCACGGCACCCTCCACGTCTGCGGTTGGGACCACGCCGAGCCAACCGAGGAAGCGGCCATGCGGGCCCTGGAGCGGCGCATTCTGGAGTCGTTGCAGGGCCACGACGGCCTCGACGGCCACGACGGCCACGACGGCGCCCGCGGGGAATCGGTCCGGAGCTGAATCCGAACTCACCGTTCGAGGGCCGGATCTGCTTCAAGTCCGCGGACTCGGTTCTCCGGGCCGCTCCTGATACCATCCGCCCAGGCCCTCCGGACCCGGATCAGGGCTAGTTTTGCGTGTCGCGTTCGAGCGCGGCGGCCCACGCTGGAGCAGCGGTGAAGATCGTCGTTGGCCTTGGAAATCCCGGCGCCCAGTACGAGAAGACGCGCCACAACATCGGGTGGATGGTCCTCGACCGACTGGCCGACCGAGCTGGCTGGTCCGGTAAGGGTCGGACGCGCGACGCCTCGGCCATCGTCCAGGGCCGGTTCCGCGGTCTGGACTTGCTGCTGGTCAAGCCGCTGACCTTCATGAACGAGTCAGGGCTGGCGGTGCGCAAGGTCCTGGCGCGGGAGCACGCGCCGCTTTCCGAGATGCTGGTCGTCTGCGACGACTTCGCCCTGCCCTTCGGCAAGCTGCGTTTCCGCGAGGGCGGCAGCGCCGGCGGCCACAACGGCCTCCGCTCGATCATCGGCGAGCTCGGTAACGAGCAGTTCGGCCGACTTCGGGTTGGGATCGGCGAGCCAGGGGGCGATGCCATCGACCACGTCTTGAGCCAGTTCGGGCGGGGCGAGAAGGCCCGGCTGTCAGAGCTGCTCGACGCTGCAGCCGACGCGGTCGAGGCCTGGGCCCGTGACGGTACCAGCAAGGCCGCCAACCATTTCAACGCCTTCGAGCTGCGTCCCGACGACGATGAGCGTTCGGCGCCGCCGGGCGCGGTCGACGGTCCGCCCGGAGCCGATGGGATAAGGCGCACGCGAACGGGCTGGCGCAAGCCGAAGCCGCCAGAGGGTAGCGAGTGAGCGTTCGCGGAGGCCGTCCTCTGCGCCGTCAGATCGAAGCCTCACTCAGCGGCGAGGCCGACCCGCTTGGCGCGCATGGGCTTGGTCCCCGCGATGGATCGGTCTCGCCCTACGAGGACTACGACCCCCAGGTCGACGGAGAGGAGGCCTCTCAGCCGATCAGGCGCGGCCGGCGCGGCAAGGAGCGTCACGCCGACGAGGAGATCAAGACCGCGTACCAGGCGGCTCAGACGGCCAGGGCCGCCGCGGCCACCGCTGCCGCGGCGGCCGGCTCCGGCTCAGGGCCGACCTCCCGAAAGTTGCCGGACCTCGGGGCCCTGCCGCCGTTGCTCCACGCCACGGGCGCTTTCGCAACCCTGCGGGCGCGGCTCGGGGCGGAGGGAGCGCCACTCCCAGCCGCCGGCCGGCACGCGTCTCTGGCCGCGGTTCCGCACGGGGCCAAGACATTCCTGGCCGCCGCTCTGGCGATCGGGGACTCTCGAGGCTCGCCCGAGGGGATGGCCGCCGCATCGTCCGGTCCCCAGGCCGCCTCGTTCGGGTCGACGGGAATCCCGGTCTCCCTCGCCGCCGGGGAGCGGCTTTGCTGGGTGGCACGCGATTCCGAGATAGGCGATCGAGTTGCCGAGGAGCTGCAGGCCTGGCTCGGCGATCCAGAGGCTGTGGCGGTCCTGGAGCCGCGGACGGCGCTGGCCTACGAGCGCAGCGAGCTGGTTCGCGACGAAACGGCGGCCCGCGTGGCGGCCCTGGCGGCGTGGCGCTCCGGTCGGGCGCGAGTCCTGGTCGCAAGTGTGCAGGCGCTCCTCCAGCACACCCTCGATCCGGCGGAGATTCCGGCCGAACCGCGCCGTCTGCGAATCGGCGCCCGCCTCCGGCAGGATGGCCTGCTCCACGATCTCCTCGCTCTCGGCTACGACCCGGTCCTCGAAGTGGCCGGCCGTGGCGAGTTCGCCCGTCGCGGCGGGCTCGTCGATGTGTTTCCTTCTGCCGCGCCGCTGCCCATCCGGATCGAGCTCTTCGGCGACGAGATCGATTCGATGCGCACCTTCGATCCAACGGACCAGCGCAGTCTCCGCAGCGTCGACGAAGTGGTGCTGCTGCCTGCCAGCGAGTTCCTCGTCCCGCCCGGGGGAGTCACGGAGATCCGCGCCCGAATCGCCCGGCTGCCGAGCCGTCGCACGAAGCTGCCGGATCGTCTCGCCGCGGACCTGGATCGCTTCGAAGAGGGCGTTCATGCCGGTACGGGCGAGATCGGCGCCCACTCGGGTCACGTCCACGATGCCGCCGCGGCCGCCCGGGCGCTCGAGACCGGCGATTCGGCCGAAGTCTGGGCGGCAGTCTTGTGCCCGGCCACCGGCCTCGATCACGTCCCGCCGTCAACGCTTCTCGTTCTGGACGAGCCCGGCGACATTGCCGACGCAGCCGATTTCCTGTGGCGCCAGGCCGCGGAGCGTCGCACCGAGCTGGTCGCCGCCGGCGACCTGCCGGACGAATGGCCGGAGGCCTACCTGGGCCCTCGGGACTGGAGAGCCCGCCTCCTGCGCGGCCGCACGCTTGAGCTGACATGGGAGTCGGAGGCAGTTACGCCGGCCGGAGGCGGCAAGCCCATGGGCGATCTATTCGGCTGGCGCGAACCGGCCCTGCCACCGGCACGGACGGCGCACCTGTCCGAGACGGTGGGGAGCTGGCTGGCCGAGGGCGATCGCGTCGTTCTCGCCTCGGACCAGGCCCTTCGTCTCGCCGATCTGCTCTCCGAGCAGGGTCTGCCCACTGCCGTTGTCGATCGGCTATCCGAAGCTCCCGCGCCGGGAACCCGCATTCTCGTCGGTCGGAGCCTCAACGGCGGCTTCGGCGGCGGCCCGGATGGACTCATGTTCGTCACCGACCGCGAGCTTTTCGGCTCGGTACGAGTTCGGCGACCTAAGGCGCTCAGGCGGGTGGTCCCGCGCGATGTGCTTGAACGCCTGACCGCCGGCGATCTCGTCGTCCACGTGGACCACGGCATCGCCCGCTACGAGCGGATGCTCCGCCGCGGGACGTCTGGCGAGGAACGGGACTACCTGGAGCTGAGCTTCGCCGGTACCGACAAGATCTTCCTGCCGGTCGAGCAGATCAACCGTATCAGCCGTTACTCGGGCGGGGAGAACCCGGCCTTGAGCAAGCTCGGCGGTGCCGAGTGGCTGCGAACCAAGCAGCGGGTCAAGCGCGCGGTCACCGACCTCGCCAAAGAGCTGCTCGAGATTTACGCGGCTCGGGCCTCCGCTCCGGGCTTCGCCTACGCCCCCGACACGCCATGGCAGGCGGAGCTGGAAGCGTCGTTCCCGTACGAGGAGACGCTCGATCAGCTCCGGGCCACGGCCGAGGTCAAGCTCGACATGGAAGCCGGCCGGCCGATGGACAGGCTGGTCGTCGGTGATGTCGGCTACGGGAAGACCGAGGTCGCCCTTCGCAGCGCCTTCAAGGCGATCCAGGACGGCAAGCAGGTCGCCGTCCTGGTGCCGACGACCATCCTGGCGGCGCAGCACTACGCCACGTTCGGCCAGCGGTTCGCCGCCTTCCCGCTGACGGTTCGTCTGCTGTCGCGCTACGTCCCCGACAACGAGCAGGAGGCGACGATCGAAGGGCTCGCTGCCGGCTCAGTCGATCTCGTCATCGGGACGCACCGCCTGCTCAGCAAGGACGTCCACTTCCGGGACCTGGGCATGGTCATCGTCGACGAGGAGCAGCGTTTCGGGGTCGCGGCCAAGGAGCGGCTCAAGAAGCTCCGCCGCGAGGTCGACGTTCTGACCCTCTCCGCGACGCCGATCCCGCGGACGCTCAACCTGGCGCTTGCCGGCGTCCGCGACCTCTCGCTCATCGAGACGCCGCCGGAGGATCGGCTGCCGATCCAGACGCGCGTTGCCGAAGCGTCCGCCGGTCTGGTCCGTGACGCGATCCTGCGCGAACTCGACCGCGGTGGGCAGGTCTTCTTCGTCCACAATCGAGTCGAGACGATCGAGGCTCAGGCCGAGCAGCTGCGAGCGCTGCTGCCGGGCGTTCGGATCGCCGTGGGCCACGGCCAGATGCCGGAGGGACAGCTCGAGAAGGTGATGCTGGGCTTCGCCGGGGGCGCGACCGAAGTCCTGGTCTGCACCACCATCATCGAGTCGGGCCTGGACATCCCAAACGCCAACACGATCATCATCGACCGAGCCGACACCCTCGGCCTGGCCCAGCTGTACCAGCTCCGGGGCAGGGTCGGACGGTCCTCGCGTCGCGCCTACGCCTACCTGTTGTACCGGCGCCGCGAGAGACTCTCGGACGTGGCTCGCAAGCGGCTGCAGGCCATCTTCAATGCCTCGGAGCTCGGCGCCGGCTTCCAGATAGCGCTCTCGGACCTGGAGATTCGTGGCGCCGGCAACATCCTTGGTGCGGAGCAGCACGGTCACGTGGCCGCTGTAGGCTTCGACCTCTACACGCGTCTCCTCGCCGAGGCGGTCGAGGAGCAGAAGGCCGAGTTCGAAGGACGGCCGGCCGAGATCGAAGGACCCGGCGCGGTCGTCGATCTGCCGGTCGATGCCCACCTGCCCGACGCTTACGTTCCCGAGACATCGCAGAAGCTCGACCTGTACCGCCGCCTGGGGCGCGTCCGCACGGCCGGCGAGCTGGCGTCGTTCCGCCAGGAGCTGCTCGACCGGTTCGGACCGCTGCCGGGGCCTGTTCTCAAGCTGCTCGAAGTCGTGGAAGTGCGCATGGCTGCGGAGAATGCGGGCATCGCCTCGATCTCGCGCGAGGAGGGCGAGCTGGTCGTCCGGCTCGGAACGCTGTCGCGCGCCACGGCGATGCGCGCCCTTGCGCCGATGGGCCGTGACGTTGTCCGTTTCGGCACCAACCAGGCCCGGATCCGGTTGCCTCGCGATGCGGCGCGGGCCTGGAGCGTGGCTCAGGCCGTGGTTTCGCGCCTTCTCCCCGCCGCCGAGGAGCAGCGTCGCGGGCACGAACGAGCGGCTGCCGCACAGGACCGTCCTGGGTAGGGCCGGCCCAGTTCGACTCCGAAATGGCTTCAATCGCGTAACCTAGGCCCGGTCCGCGTCACTGAAACGGCGTGGGCGGAGCCCCGGTGGGGTTCGTCACGAGATGCCGGTCAGTTCCGTCGCACCCCGCGCCACGGCGGCCACCGGAAGGACGTGGGATGCATCATTCGGAAAAGGCGATATCGGGCGTCGCGCATCCGAAAGCGCAGAGCGCCGGTGGTGAGAAGGATGGCTTCCGTCCCGATATCGAAGGGCTCCGCGGCGTCGCCGTTTCGCTCGTCGTGCTGTTCCACGCCGGCCTTCTTTCCGGGACCGCCATCCTTACCGGCGGCTTCATCGGCGTCGATCTCTTCTTCGTGGTCTCCGGCTACCTGATCACCGGCCTGCTGATCCGCGAGCGCGAGCGCACCGGCAGGATCAGCTTCTCTCGGTTCTATGCCCGTCGCGTCCGGCGCATTCTGCCGGCGGCAGCCGTCACGCTCCTGATCACGATCCCGCTGGCGAACGTGGTGGTCACGCTCGTCGATCGATCGTCGGTGATGGAGGACGCAGCTTCGGCTGCCCTCTCCATCGCGAACATCCGCTTCGCGATGACGACCGACTACTTCAACCCGGTCAACTACTCGCCGTTCCTGCACTTCTGGTCGCTCGGCGTCGAGGAGCAGTTCTATTTCGTCTGGCCGGCCCTGCTCACAATCGTGGCCTGGAAGTGGCCGCGCGTCGGCGCGGCCGTGGCCCTGGCGGTGGTCGTCGTCGTGTCCTTCGCGGCCAGCCTGATCATCACCGGCATATCACCCTCGACCGCCTTTTACATGCTCCCCACGCGCGCGTGGCAGCTGGCCGCCGGCGGCTTGCTGGCCGTTGGGGCGGGGTCGCTCGACAGACTGCCGGGGGCGGTTCGGGGCGCATTGGGCCAGATGCTCGCTTTCGCCGGTTGGGCCGCCCTGGCGGCCCTCATTACCGCGGCCTTGCTCATCAACTCCCTCACGACGCCCTACCCGGGCACTGTCGCGCTCATCCCGACGATCGCCGGGGTGCTGCTGATCGCCGCCGGTCCGGAGCCGACCGGGCCCGGAATCCTGCTGCGGCTGCCGCCGATCCGGTTCTTGGGCAAGATCAGCTACTCGCTCTACCTGTGGCACTGGCCGATTCTCATTCTCGGCGGGCTGTACCTGACGGGCGGCGCCCTGCAGCTCAGCGGCATGGCGCCGCTGACCCTCACGACGGCGCAGGCCTTGGCCCTGGCGGGGCTCGCCATCCCGGTGGCGGCCGCAAGCTGGTTCTTCGTGGAAGAGCCGTTCCGGCGCGGCGTGATCCCACTGCCACGGCCGAGCCGGGTCGTGTTTGCGGGCGTGGCAGTCATGCTGGCCGTGGCCGTGATCGGCACTGGCTTCGATTTTGGGGCGCAGTCCGCCCTGGCGGCCCTCGGTGGTAGCGGCCCCACTCCGACTCCCACCGAGCTGGCGACCGCAAGCCTTGCGCCGGCGACCCCGTCGCTGCCTCCAGAGACGCTTCCCCCGAACGGGACTCCGACTCCGATCCCAGAGATGACCCCGGCCCTGACGCCCGGACCGAGCGAGGCGCCTCCGACGTCGTTTGCGATCACCAGCGCCATCCGCCCGCCTCTCGGCAATGCCGCCACGGACTACGAACAGCCGTGGCACGACAACTGTCTCGGCTGGCAGGCCACTACAACCCCGAATACGTCGAGCAAATGCATCTACGGAAACCCGAGCGGAACCTACACCGTGGCCCTCGTCGGAGACTCGCACGCCTCGGCCCTCTTCCCAGGCGTCAACGCGGTGGCCAAGGCCCACGGCTGGAAGCTGACTCCCTACCTCAAGATCAACTGCTCGTTCCTCGATCTTGCCGACCTGGTGTGGTACGGCCCTCCCTCGGCCCCATATCCACAGTGCGAGACGTGGAACAGCGTCGTCATCAGCAAGCTCCAGAAGAACCCGCCGAACCTGGTGATCATCTCGATGAGCCGCTGGATCTTCACGGCCAACACGGCCGAGGAGAACGTCACCACCGAAACAGACGCCCTGATCAGGATGATCCGCAAGATCCCGGCCGCCTCACGCGTGGTGATAATCCAGGATCCGCCGCTGCCCACGTCCGAGAAGGTGCCCGCTTGCCTCTCGAACAACCTGTCCGACTATCGTAAATGCGCCTACAGCCGCCGGGTTGGCTTCGGGTCGGCCATGGGCACGCGTGAACAGGCCGCCGCCAAGGCAACCGGGGCCGGCCTGATCGACCTGACCGCCGCCATCTGCCCCGGCACCGGCAACTGTCCCGTGGTGATTGACAACATGATCGTGTGGCGTGACGAACACCATCTGACCGCCACCTTTTCGACCAGCCTCGGGCCCGTCATTGACGCCCAGCTGGTGGCCATCCTCGATGCCTGGGCCAGACCGACGATATCTCCCTAGCTCGCTGCTGATTCCCTGACTCCCGGGACGACATCGGGCTCGAACCCGTCTCGCTGCGGTAGACTTCGCCTGCCGAAGCCAGCCGTCGCCTGCCAGGAGGATCACCTCGACCATGTCAGCCGAGGACCTGCGCGCCAAGATCCGCGAGATTCCGGATTTTCCGAAGCCGGGCATCTTGTTTTACGACATCACCACCCTGTTGAAGGATGCCGGCGCGTTCAAGGACGCCATCGACCTCATGGTCGAGCCCTACCGCGACCTGGGTGTGGACGTGGTCGCGGGCATGGAGTCGCGCGGCTTCATCTTCAGTGGCCCGATTGCCTACCAGCTCAAAGCCGGTCTCATCCCGGTCCGAAAGCTTGGCAAGCTTCCAGCCGAAACCGTATCGGTGGAGTACGCACTCGAATACGGCTCCAACACTCTCGAGATTCACAAGGATGCGATTCGGCCCGGTCAGCGAGTGCTCATCGTCGACGATCTGCTCGCCACCGGCGGAACTGTTCGCGGGACCATCGAGCTGGTAGAGCGGCTACGCGGCGAGATCGTGGGCCTGGGATTCCTGGTTGAACTGCTGGCCCTCAAAGGGCGCGATCGTCTCCAGGGTTACAAGACCACGAGCGTCATTCAGTACTGACCCACGGACGGTTTCGTGAAAGTATCGGGTCACGGCGTCGAATCTGGTTCCTCGGCGATTGAGGATGGCCCTGGTGGCTCCCAGCCTGGTCGGGCAGTCGACCCATGCCGGGACGGTGTCCTTCGGAGGCCGCCCGGTCATCGGCCGTCCGGCCATGTTGAACTTGCAGCTCTTCGCGGGACGGGTCGGCGACCGTGACGATGGGCGCCCTGACCCGCCGCGAGCGCACGATCGTGGTTCAGGAGACGGCCGACCGATCGCTCCTGAGGGCCTTCCTCGAGACCGACCGGCTGTACTCGGCCTACGCCCTGTGCGACCTCGACGACCGCGAATTCCCACGGACTCGCTGGGGAGTGGCGCTGATCGAAGGCGAGCCCGTCGCCGTCGTGCTCCAGTACGCGGGATACTCGCCTCAGCCGGTATTCGTAATGGGCGAGAACGCCGGCGTCTCGGCAATCCTGGCCGGAGTCATTAAGCCACGCGCCGCCTACGTTGACGCCAGACGGGAGCATCTGGCCGCGATCGCGGCCAGCTATCGGGTGGAGTCGGGGCCGGCCATGCTTCGAATGTGGGTCGATGCTGAACACTTCCGGCCCTTCCCGGCCGACGTGGAGCGGCTCCTGCCGGTCGACATCGGCGAGCTGAATCGCCTCTACCAGCTCGGCTTCGCGGCGTGGCTGCCGGCCAGTGCCATAAGTGACGGGCTGTACTACGGTGTGCGGGTCGGTGGCCGGCTCATCTCGGCCGCGGGGACGCACGTCATCAGCCCGGCCGCGAAGCTGGCCGTGGTAGGGAATGTGATGACCCACGCCGACTTCCGCGGGCGCGGCTACGCTACGGCGGCAACCAGCGCCGTGACCGACGAGTTGCTCCAGTTCTGTGATCAGGTCGTGCTCAACGTGCGGGCGGACAATCCACCGGCGCTCGCAGCCTATCGACGTCTTGGCTATCAAGTCAGCGTCACATTCGAAGAGAGGCTGATCCATCGAAGCGAGCCGCTCTGGAGCGGCTGGGGTGGAGCTTTTCGCCGTATCTTCGGTCGCAAGGAGTCTTGAACCCCATGGCCATCCCGACCCCACCGACAACCCCGGCCTCCAGGCCGGGCGTCAGCCCATCGAACCTCCCCCGCCACGACGTCGCCGACCTGGGTCTCGCCGCCGAGGGGGTGCGGCGAATCGAATGGGCGGAGCGCGAGATGCCGGTTCTCCGACTCATCCGCGAGCGGTTCGAGCGCGAGCGCCCGCTCAAGGGGCTGCGCCTGGCGGCCTGTCTCCACGTGACCACGGAAACGGCCAACCTGGTCCGAACCCTCAAGGCCGGAGGCGCGGACGTGGTGTTGTGCGCCTCCAACCCGCTGTCGACTCAAGACGACACGGCCGCGGCGCTGGTCGTCGAATACGGCATCTCGACTTACGCCCGCAACGGCGCCGACCGTGATACCTACTATCGGCACCTCAACGCCGCCGCCGACGCTCGACCTCAGATGACCATGGACGACGGCTGCGACCTCGTCACGCTCATCCATCAGGAGCGCCGCGACCAGCTGTCGGAGATCCTCGCCGGGACCGAGGAGACGACTACGGGCGTCATCCGACTCAAGGCCATGGCCGCCGACGGCGCCCTCGGCTATCCGGTCATGGCCGTGAACGAGGCCTTGACCAAGCACCTGTTCGACAACCGCTATGGCACTGGCCAGTCCACCGTGGACGGCATCATGCGAGCCACTAACGTGCTCATCGCCGGCCGCCACGTCGTTGTCGCCGGCTACGGTTGGTGCGGGAAAGGCATCGCCTCTCGCTTCCGGGGCATGGGCGCGCAGGTTGCCGTAGTCGAGGTCGACCAGGTCCGCGCCCTCGAAGCGCTCATGGACGGCAACCTGGTTATGACCATCGGCGACGCCGCGACCTGGGGCGAGATCTTCGTCACCGCCACGGGCGACATCCACGTCATCCGAGCCGAGCATTTCAAGGTGATGCGCGACGGGGCGATCATGGCCAACTCCGGCCATTTCGACGTTGAGATCGACCTGCCGGCTCTGCGTGAGCTCGCCGGCGACCGAATCAGAGCGGTCCGCGACCATGTCGTGGAATACGACCTCGGCGACCGCAAGGTCCATGTCCTCGCCGAGGGGCGGCTCGTCAACCTGAGCGCGGCCGAGGGCCATCCGGCCGCTGTGATGGACATGAGCTTCGCCAACCAGGCCCTCTGCGCCGAGTACCTGAACCGCAAGCACGGGGATCTCGCCAACGGCGTCTACGATGTCCCGGAGGAGATTGACGTAGAGGTGGCCCGGCTCAAGCTCGCCGCCTTCGGCATCGTTCTCGATCCGCTGACGCCCGAGCAGGCCGAATACCTGCGCTCCTGGCAGCACGGCACCTGATCCGATCTCCGTCAGCAGGCCGATGCCTTCGTTGCCTTCTCCGCTCCTCGTTCACGGACGTTGAAGTCGCTCGCTGCGGCGCTCGGGCGGCGCCTCGGCCTGGGCCGGCGGACGGCGGTCGGGAGCCGTAGCCACCACCCGGGCAGTTTCGGCCGCGCTGCGTGCTACGCTTCGGACTCGAATCGAGGAGCAAATCACACGAGCGCCCGGAAGGCGCCCCGGGAGAACGATGACCAGCATTCTCGACGACCCGCAGTACTTGTTCACATCTGAGTCCGTGACCGAAGGCCATCCCGACAAGATGTGCGACCAGATCTCGGACGCGATCCTCGACGCCATCCTGACCGAGGATCCGGGTGCTCGCGTGGCCTGTGAAACTGCTACCACCACGGGTCTCGTGCTGGTGCTCGGCGAGATCACTACCTCGACGTACGTGGACTTCCAGGCCGTAGTCCGCGACACGGTCAAGGAGATCGGCTACACGAATGCCGAATGCGGCTTCGATTACATGACTTGCGGCACGCTCGTCTCCGTCAAGGAGCAGTCGCCCGATATCGCGATGGGCGTCGACGACGCCCTCGAGACGCGCGGCGACAGTAAGTCCCGGTCAACCAGACATGAACTGGGCGCCGGCGACCAGGGCATGATGATCGGCTTCGCCTGTCGCGAGACGCCCGAGCTCATGCCGCTGCCGATCGCCCTGGCTCACCGTCTTGCGCGCCGCCTGGCCGAGGTTCGCAAGAGCGGCCAGCTGCCCTACCTCCGACCCGACGGCAAGACCCAGGTGACGGTCGAGTACGATCACGGCGTACCCAGGCGAGTCGCGAACGTGGTGGTCGCCGCCCAGCACGACCCCGACGCACGCATCGAGAAGCTCCGGTCGGACATCATCGAGTCGGTGATACTGCCGATCATTCCGGGCGAGTTGCGGGTGAAAGACCCGGTCATGCATGTCAACGCCACGGGCCGGTTCGTCATCGGCGGCCCCATGGGCGACGCCGGCCTGACCGGCCGCAAGATCATCGTTGACACATACGGCGGCATGGCCCGCCACGGCGGTGGCGCTTTCTCGGGCAAGGACCCGACGAAGGTCGACCGATCCGCCAGCTACGCCGCCCGCTGGGTGGCGAAGAACGTCGTCGCCGCCGGCCTGGCCGACCGTTTCGAGATCGAGCTCGCATATACCATCGGCGTCGCTCACCCGGTCTCAGTTTCGATCGAGACGTACGGCACCGAAAAGGTCTCCGACGAGAAGATCTTGGTGGCTATCGAGAAGCACTTCGACCTGCGCCCGGCGCGGATCATCGAGGCCCTCGACCTGCGCCGGCCGATCTACCGGCCCACCGCCTCCTACGGCCACTTCGGCCGGACCGACCATGACTTCTCGTGGGAGCGGACCAACAAAGCCGCGGCTCTCGCCGACGAGTGCGGGGTCGCCCTGCCGGAAGCGGCCGGGCGCTAAGCCCTGTGTACGCGGTCGTTCTTGCCGGCGGGGGCGGAACGCGACTGTGGCCGCTCAGCCGGCCTGAACGTCCCAAGCCTTTTCTTCCGCTACTGGGCGATGAAACGCTGATCCAGCGGACGGTCGCCCGGCTGAGTCCGCTCGTTTCGCCGCGCGACGTGTTCGTCGTTGCCGAGCGGCGCCACCTCGCGCTGGTCGTGGAGCAGCTGCCGGAGGTCCCGCCCGCGAATCTCCTCGGGGAGCCGATGGGCCGCAACACCGCCGCGGCCGTGGCCCTGGCCGCCGAAGCCTTGGCCCGGCCCAACGACGAAGTGATGCTGGTGCTGCCGGCGGATGCCCACATCGCTGACGAGGCGGGTTTCCGAGATGCCCTCGCTGTGGCTGCGGAGGTGGCTCGGGGCGGTTCCCTCGTCACGCTCGGCGTTACGCCGGATCGCCCCGAGACGGGTTACGGGTACATCCTGGCGAAACCGCCGGCGCGGGAAGTGGCCGGCCGCCCGACCTTCGCCGTGGAACGGTTCCTGGAGAAGCCATCGACCGATCGAGCGGCCGAACTCATCGCCACGGGCATGGCCAGCTGGAACGCCGGCATCTTCGCTTGGACTCGAGCAACGATCCGCGACCGCCTGGCCCGCTACGCGCCGGACATCCTGGGCCCCATCCGCGCCATCTCGAAGGCCGGCACGCCGGCCGACCTCGAGGTTGGCTATCCTTCGCTGCGGGCGACCTCGATCGACTACGCGGTGATGGAGCCGGCTTCGGTAGCCGGCGACGTTTCAGTCGTGCCGATGAGCGTCGGATGGAGTGACCTCGGCAGCTGGGCCGCACTGCGGGATGCCTGGCGGGACGCCGCAGGCAGTTCCGAGGCCGAGCCGGCGGCCGGCGCGACCATGGGCCTGGGCAATCGCCGGGACATCGGCTCGACCGACAGCCTCGTGCTCGCCGGAGATCGCCTGGTGGTCACCATCGGGCTGCGCGACGTAATCGTCGTCGACACTCCGGAGGCGCTGCTCGTCTGCTCGGCCGAGCGGTCGCAAGAGGTCCGCAAGATTGCCGAGGAACTTTCGAGCCCGGGCGGAGCGCCGGCGGCAGAGCATGAGGAGAAGCCTTGAGCGGCATACCGGTCGGCTCGAACGCAGCCACCGAAGCGACGCGGATCGTCTTCGGTACGGACGGCTGGCGGGCGAAGGTCGCCGACGACTACACCTTCGCCAACGTCCGCCGGTGCGCCCAAGCCGTCGCGGAATACGTCGTCGCACGAGGCGAACAGACCCGCGGCATCGTCGTCGCCTACGACCGACGGTTCGCGAGCGAACACTTCGCGGCCGCGGCCGCCGAGGTCGTTCTGGCCCACGACATTCCGGTCGCCTTTGCCGCCCAGGCCGTGCCGACGCAGATGTCCTCGTTCGAGGTCGTCGAGCGGCGAGCCGCGGCCGGGATCGTGATCACCGCCAGCCACAACCCCTGGACCGACAACGGCTTCAAAGTAAAGTCGCCCACGGGCGCTGCGGCCGGCCCGGAGATGCTGGCCGATATCGAGGTCCGTATCGCCGCCGGAGCGGGCAAGGTCATCGAGAGCCGGCCCTTCGCGGACGCCGAGGCGGCCGGGCTCGTCGAGCGGTACGACTCGTTCGACGCCTACCGCAAGTTCCTCGGCCGCAACCTCGACCTGGACCGCCTCCGCGACGCGGACGTGGATCTGCTGGTCGATCCGCTTTACGGCTCGGGTGCGACGTGGATTCCGCGTCTGCTGGCCGGGGGTCGGATCCGCGTCAGAGAGCTGCATTCCGAGCGAAACCCGTACTTCGGCGGCATCAATCCCGAGCCCATTCCACCGAACGTGGACGAGGCCCTTCGGACAATCGCGGGCGGCCGCTACGACCTGGGATTGCTTCTCGACGGCGACGCGGACCGCGCCGGCGCCGCCGACGAGCGCGGCAAGTTCATCACGACGCTGCAGGTGTTCGCCCTGCTCATGTACTACCTGGTCGAGCATCGAGGCCTTCGCGAGCCCGTCGTCAAGACGGTCAACGAAACATCGATGGCCGAGAGGCTCGGCGAGCACTACGGCGTGGAGGTCCACGAGGTCCCGGTCGGCTTCAAGTACGTCGGGCCGGAGATGATCGAGACCGGCGCGATGATGGGCGGCGAAGAGTCGGGCGGCTTCGGCTTCGGCATGCACCTGCCGGAGCGCGACGGCATCTTCGCCGACCTGATGCTGCTCGACCTGTTCCTGTGCGAGAAGGAGGCCGGGCGATGGCCGGCGTCGCGGGCCATCGCTCACCTCCACGAGATCGCCGGGCCGTCGAGCTATCGCCGCCTTGACGTCCATTTCGATCGGGCGGTCTATCCGGCCTTGAAGGATCGACTCCTGTTCGAGCTGTCCCATAAGACTCCGCGTCAGCTTGCGGGCCGGCCGGTAGTTCGGACCCAGACCCTCTCGACCAATGACGGCTTCAAGTTCTTCGCCGACGATGGGTCATGGCTGCTGATCCGTTTCAGCGGCACGGAGCCTCTCGTCCGGGTCTATACGGAGGCCGTTTCCGACTCCGCCGTGGATGCGAATCTAGCCGCCGGGGAAGCCATCGTCCGCGGCGCGTAGCCAGCGCTCGACGGCCTGCATCGGTTGCGGGTCGCCTCTGCTGTGAATTCGCAAGTCGTCCACGAGTGGCACTGGAACTGGCTCCGCCTCTCTTGGCTCGCAGCTGTACAGTGAAACCACTAGCTGCCCACGGCCGCGACCCCGCGGCCGGGCGGTGAACTCTTCGGGGCAGGCAGGGCGACGGAGGGATTTCGAAGATGCACAGCTCTCTCATCGGGAAGGTCGAGAAGGCGAACCGCTACGCCCGAGAGCTTGATCGGATCTCGTTTCAGGAGCTCGCGGTCACGTTCAAAGGCGACAACGACACCCACACGGTTCGACTCGACGGCGGAGCCTGGCAGTGTACCTGCCATTTCTTCGAGAGCTGGGGTTCATGCGTTCACGTCCTTGCCCTGCAGAAGATACTGGGCGTGATGCTTCCCGAGACTGCGCAGGATTCCATCTTCACCTCACAGTCGGCCGTTCCTGCCTGAGACTGCCAGGCTACCGAATAGGCGTTCCGGTCGAGCGCTTGCTCCAGCTGTCGGCGACTGGCATCGAGACTGGAGGACAAACGTGAACCACCGAGGAATGCTCGTGAACGGGCAACCTATGCGCGCTCCAGCGATTTTCGGCGCGGTTATCGGGCTGGCGCTCGTTGTGGCGGCATGCTCGGCTGCCGCCCCAACGCCCACCTACATCCAGCTGACCCCCACGCCGGTACCGCCCACGCCGATCATCATCTACGTCACGCCGACACCGACCCTGGCTCCGACTGAAACTCCGGCTGTCGCGACGGCCACGCCTGCAAGTTCGGCCACCGCCGCTGCCACTGCCTCCGCTTCGGCCGCCGCTAGCCCGTCAGCGGGTGCCTCCGGATCTGCCGGCGGATGCTCCGGAAAGGCCTCCAACCAGCCCTTCTGGGTGGAGACGGCAAACAACGTGCCGTTTGCGGTCTACTGCGGCGTCGTGTCCAGCCCCTGGTACTTCACCTCGGCCAGCAGCACGTACGGTAAGACGGGCACGGTGGCGGCCACGTATCAGGACCTGAGCGGCGCCAAGATCGTCATTCAGGAAGGCGCCTTCTGCACGTCCGGTTCCAGCGCCTGTACGCCGCATGACACCGTCGTTGGACCGGCCAAGTTCGGCGATCTCAACGGCACGCTCGATACGCTCGGACCGGGCTTGGGTTATGCGATCTACGTGAACGCGGGCACGGCTACTGGCTACACCGCGACCGGAACTAACGTCAGCCAGGCCACCTTCACCAGCATCGTGGCCGCGCTCCTCAAGGTCGCCAAGTCCTGACGGAAAGGTGCCGAAGCCTTAGCTCTTGCGTCCGGGTCGGCGCGCGACTACTCGCCGCGCGAGGCTCCCCCGTCAGGTGCAGCCAGCGGAGCGGGCGCGGTCCCGGCAACGTGGCGCGCCTGGTCGACGGGGCGGACCCCGGCGTCGTCGGCGGCAGTGGCCGGCCGCGGCGTGCGCCGCCGCCGCTCCAGGTTCGGCTGGCCCTCTGTGGCCACGGCCCCCTCAACTTCCTCGTCCTCGCCGGCCTGGGGTAGCCGTGGAACCCGGACCGGGTGGCCCTCGCGTTCCTCGACTTTGCGCGCCGCGCGCAGTGCCACCGATTCGGTGTCTCGGTTGCGGCCCAGGTAGTAGAAGAAGAACGATCCGATCACGGCGGCGATCGGGATGCCAAAGATCGCTCCGGGGATGCCCGCGATCTTGGTACCGACCATGACCGAGCCGAGGACGACCACGGGGTGCAGGCCGACGGCCTCGGCCATGAGCCGTGGCTGGATGATGTTCATGAGCACGAACCAGCCGGCGACCATGATGATCAGGACCGGCAGCACCGCGTCCGGCTTGAAGAAGATGGCCACCAGGACGGGCGGAATCCACGAGATGAACGGCCCGAAGAATGGGATCGCCTGCAGGATTCCCGAAGAGGTGGCTGTGACCGGCATGTACGGCAGACCGAGGAGTTGGCTCGCGACCATCGAGACCAGCCCGTAGATCAAGCCAGAGAGCGCCTGGCCACGCAGGAAGCCACCGAACGATCGGGCAACGCTGTGCTCGAGCAGCCGGGCTTCATCGTTGTACGCCGGCGGGACGATTCGGAACAGGAAGCTGACGATGCGATCCCGATCGACCGCCATGTACAGCGATAGGAAGAAGACGAAGAGCAGGTTGCCGAACACGCCGAGGCTGGCGACGGCGACGTCGCCGAGCGGCTTGGCCAGTTCGCCCGCGCCGTTCTTCAGGCTGGCCAGCAGCTGGTTGACCTGGTCATAAAGGCTGATCTGGCTGCCGCCAACGGAGTTGAGGCGGTTCTGCCAGGGCTGGAGGATCTCTCGCAGCCTCTGGTCGGACGGCCAGTTGCTTACCAGGTTGTTGATCGATGCATAGAGCTGCTGGGCCACGAGCAAGATGGCCACGATGAGCCCGACGATCAGCAGGGAATAGACCAGGATGACTGCCAGCGCTCGCGGCAGACGCGGGATGAGGTGGACCAGTGCGCTGGCCAGCGGGCTCAGGATGAAGGCGAGCAACCACGCCAGAAAGAAAATCATGATCACGTCGCTGAAGTAGGCGAGCAGTCCGGTGACGAAGGAGAGGACGACAAACGCCACTGCGACGGTGCCGAGAATCAGGAGCGCAGTGAGCCAGCGATGCTCGCGCGGAGTGAGCTCGCTCAACGGGGTCATGGGTTGCTCGCTCATGCTCCCTCCTCAGCGGCGGCTGTTGAGCTGATGGTACGCCCCGCGGCTAGCGCAGCCCCATCCGTTCTCGAACCTCGGCCATGGTGGCTTCGGCGATTGGGCGGGCACGCTCGGCGCCATCGTCGAGGATGCGACCGAGCCGGACCGGGTCGGCCATCAGCTCGCGGTAGGTCTCTCGAGCCGGTGCGTAATGGGCGATGATCCGCTCGGCAAGCAGCTTCTTGGTGTCGACACAGCCCGTCCGGGCCGTTCGCTCACCCTCCCAGATCTCCTCGTAGTCGTTACCGAAGTGTCGGTGCAGCCGGCAGACGTTGCAGACCTGGGGCCGCCCGGGATCGGTGCGGAGGATCCGCTGCGTGTCGGTGACCATCGACATGACCTGCTTCCGTATCGCTTCCGGCTCGGCCAGGATCTCGATCGTGTTGCCGACCGACTTGCTCATCTTCTTGACGCCGTCGGTGCCCAGGACAACCGGCGCCTCGGTGTAGACGGGCTGCGGTTCGGGAAACGTTTCGCCGTATCGGGCGTTGAAGGCGCGGACGATCTCGCGGCTGAGCTCCAGGTGGGCCGCCTGATCCCGTCCGACCGGCACGAGCGAGGCCTTGTAGAGGACGATGTCCGCTGCCTGCAGGACGGGATAGGTCAGGAGGCCGTGGTTGACGTCCTCTGGCTGGGTCTGCCGCTTTTCCTTGTAGGTCGGCGTGCGCAGGAGCCAGCCGACCGGCGTCACGGTGTCGAAGAGCCAGCAGAGTTCCGTCACCTCGGGTCGGTGGGACTGAACGAAGAGCGTGCATTTATCGGGATCGAGGCCGAGGGCGATGAGCGTGGCAGCCATCTCGAGCGTCTGACGGCGGAGCCGGTCGGGGTCGTGGACGCTGGTCAGAGCGTGGTAGTCGACGATGCAGTAGATCGTCTCGAAACCCTCGAGGGCGCCACGGTTCTGGAGCGCAACGTAGTTCCGGATGGCTCCTAGATCGTTGCCGAGATGCGCGATTCCACTCGGCTGGATGCCGCTGAAGATGCGCGGCCTGGGGGGCAGACTCGAAGCGCGGCTGGTCGTCGGGGCGGGCGTGGTGGTCATGGGGCGGAGTTTAGCGGACGCGCAGCGCGAGTCGGCGGTGCGAGCGCGTTGCGCCGCGATAACCCCAACGCCGGACGACCGCGCCTCGCGGCGCCCGGCAGAGGTGGCAACGCCTCGGGTACCATTCGCGGACGACGCCCTCCCGGTTCGTCGACTAGTCGGCTGCGACGCCATCTCGGCCCCGCTGGCCCCAGCCAAACCACCCATGCCCACCGAGCAACGACCCGTCCGCGTGGCGATCCTCGGCGCGGGCACCGTCGGCGCCGAGGTGGCCCGCGGCTTTCTGCGCAACCCCGGCCGGCGCGTCGGCCCGGCCGCCGGCCGAATGCTCGAGCTTGTGGCGATCGCCGACATAAACGTCGAGGGGGCCGTCGACCGTGGCATGCCACGCGAGATCATCGTTCGGGACGCCGCGGCCGTGGTCCGGCGCGACGACGTGGACGTGGTCGTGGAACTGCTCGGTGGCGACGAGCCGGCGCGCACCCTCATCGCCGATGCGCTAAGAGCCGGCAAACCCGTGGTCACGGCCAACAAGCACGTCCTGGCGCATCACGGCGCCCAGCTCGAGGCAATCGCCCGTGCCAGGGGGGCTGCGCTACGCTACGAGGCATCGGTCTGTGGCGGCGTGCCCGTCCTGGACACCATTGCACGAGGCCTGGCCGCGAATCATGTCCGCCGGGTCCGCGGCATTGTAAACGGCAGCACCAACTTCATCCTGACCGAGATGATGCAGGCCCACCGCAGCTACGATGAAGTGCTCGCCGCGGCCCAGGCCCAGGGCTACGCCGAGCGCGATCCCGGCGCCGACGTCGAGGGCCACGACGCCGCCAACAAGCTGGCCGTCCTCACCCGTCTCGCCTTCGGCGCCTGGCCTCAGATCGACTCGATCATCGCCTGCCCCCCGTCGCTCCGCGGCGACGGCAAGCCCGGCATCACCGGGGTCTCGGCGGCCGACATCGCCGGCGCGGTGAGCCTGGCCCTGGCGATCCGGCTGGTTGCCACTGCAAGCACGCCGGGCACGGCCGAGCCGTATGTCGGTCTCGCCGGTTCGGTCATGACGTCCGCCGTCCCGGTTGGTGCGCCGTTGGGTCGGACGGACGGCGTCCTCAACCGCCTCGAAGTCGACGCCGACCCCGTCGGACGCGTCTCCATGGAAGGTCCCGGTGCGGGTGGCCCGGCCACGAGCAGCGCAGTACTGGCCGACCTGCTGGAAGTCGTCCGCAGCGGCTTGAGCACGTGGGCCGATCTGCCACCGGCGGCGCCGGAGCTGGTCGCCCTGGCCGATGATCGGGCCACCGTCCGGCGGCCGTGGTTCGTCTGCCTGCCGGGTGTTCTGCCCGAGGAAGTTCCCGGCCGCCTGGCCGAGGAAGTTGCCGGTCCGCCGCCCAGCAGCGTGCCGCGTCATCGGAGCCGCACCTGGGTTGCGATTCGGACCCGACCCGTACCGCTGGACGAAGTCCGAGGGGCGATCGAGCCGCTCATCGCCGCCGACCGCGACGTACCCATCTACCCGATCCTGACCTCGTAGCCGGAGTCGAAGTGTCCACATCTCCCACAGGAAATCCGGCCGACGGAAGAGCAACTGCCCGCCCGCGACTCGTCGAGCGCTACCGCGAGTTCCTGCCCGTCACCGCCGCCACCCCGATCATCAGTCTCGGGGAGGGAAATACCCCGCTCGTTCGGATCCACCACATCGGGGCGCGGATCGGTCTGTCGAACCTGTACGTGAAGTACGAGGGCATGAACCCGACCGGTTCGTTCAAGGACCGGGGCATGGTCATGGCCATCTCCAAGGCCGTTGAGGAAGGAGCAAAGGCGGTCATCTGCGCCTCCACGGGCAACACCTCGGCCTCCGCCGCGGCCTACGGCGCCGCTGCCGGACTCGAGGTGATCGTCGTCCTACCGAAGGGCAAGATCGCCCTCGGCAAGCTGATCCAGGCGATGGCCGCCGGGGCGAAGATCGTGGCCGTGGACGGCAACTTCGACGAGGCGCTTCGCGTGGTCCGCGACATGGCGGAGCAGAGGGATCACCCGGTCACGCTCGTGAACTCGGTCAACCCGTACCGCATCGACGGCCAGGCCACGGCCGCGTTCGAGGTCTGCGACGATCTCGGCCGCGCCCCCGACATACTGGCCATCCCCGTCGGCAACGCCGGCAACATCACCGCGTACTGGGCCGGCTTCAATCGCTACAGGGCCGCGGGCCGCATCGAGACCCGCCCGCGGATGTTCGGCTTCCAGGCCGCCGGAGCTGCGCCGATCGTGCTGGGCCACCCCGTCGAGAAGCCGGAAACGATCGCCACCGCCATTCGCATCGGCAACCCCGCGAGCTGGAAGGGAGCCGAAGCCGCCCGAGACGAGTCCGGAGGCCTCATCGAGACGGTCACGGACGACGAGATCGTAGCCGCCTACCGCGAACTCGCCATGAGCCAGGGGATCTTCTGCGAGCCTGCCTCGGCGGCGAGCCTGGCGGGGGTTTGGAAGCTCGCCCTGGCCGGGCGGATCGTTCGGGATGCCACCGTCGTGTGCGTTCTGACCGGCCACGGCTTAAAGGATCCCGAGACGGCCGAACGGACCGCCGGCGGTGCGGGCTCGATCGTCGAAGCGGGGGCGACGACGGCCGGCGTCATGCGAGCGCTCGGTTGGTAGGCACGACGGGTCCGGGCAGGGGAGCGAGGATGGGCTGGATCGAGCAACTGGCCGGGCGGCGACTCATCGTCGAGGTGCCCGCGACCACGGCCAACCTCGGCGCCGGATACGACTGTCTGGGGCTCGCGCTCGACATCGTGAACCGGACGGAGCTCGAGCCGCTTCCGGACTCCGGCGGGCGAATCGAACTGACCGTCGAAGGCGCCGGCGCGGGCGACCTACCGGCGGATCGATCGAACCGTTTCGTCGCCGCGCTGGAGATGGGGCTCAGGCGCTTCGGAGACGCGCTGCCCGACGGCCTGGGCTGGTCGATCCGGATGCGCAACGAAGTGCCGGTGGCACGCGGCCTGGGCTCGTCGGCGACGGCCACCGTGGGCGGGCTGGTCGCTGCCAACGCCTTTCTCGATCGGGTTCTGACGCCGGCAGATCTTCTTGCCATGGCGGCCGAGCTCGAAAAGCACGCCGACAACGCGGCTGCTGCCCTGCTCGGCGGTTTCGTGGTCGTCGATGGCACCGCCGGCGCACCGTCTGCGCTTCGGTTCGATGCGCCGTCGGCGCTCCGGTGCGTGCTCTTCATCCCGGACCGGCAGCTCTCCACCGAAGCGATGCGAGCATGCCTGCCGGCGAGCGTTCCGCTGGCCGATGCCGCCACAAATCTGGGCCGCGTGGCGCTGGGCGTGGCCGGGCTGTCGCAGGGCCGCCTGGAGGTGCTCGACCGCCTTACCCGCGACGTCCTCCACGAGCCGTACCGGGCGGGGCTCTTCCCGGAACTGCCCGCGCTCGTGGCCGCCGCTCGCGAGGCCGGGGCCCTGGGCGCGTGCCTGTCCGGGGCAGGGTCAACGGTCGTTGCCTTCAGTGACTCTCCCGGCCCGGCGGACGCGATCGGCCTGGCGATGATGGCGGCAGCCGAGGCGGCAGGCCTGAGCGGTGCGGTTCGCGTCGTAGGGATCCGCAACCTGCCGGCCCGCGTCTTCGAGCTGTAGGCCGGCCCGATGGCATTGGACTGGCGACCGACGCTCTAGCTGTGATTCCCGGACACGTTGTTGACCAGAACGGCCATGGGTGTCTGGCCGTTTAGGGAGCCGTGGGGTCTGTGCTCGTTGTAGTGGGCAACGAAGACAGGCAGAGCGTCTAGGCGAGCCTGGTTCGTGTCGTA
>DASWZK010000119.1:0-44435 GCA_036404515.1 Candidatus Limnocylindrales bacterium | reverse complement strand
CGTCGGGGCCCGCACAATCGCTTGCAGAGTCGCTCGATCGGCATCGCTGACAGTCAGAGGAGGAGCAGGACGGAATGGCATGGTGAGAATCGTAGCTGCCATCGCACTAAGACGCTAGCTACTTGCGCAACGAGACACTAGGGCGATTCCAGCTGGCGGGTGGGTCCGGCGTCGACTTCCGTGTGGGTCAGGCCGGCCGGGCGATCTCGATCCGATTTCTGCCGGCGGCCTTGGCGCTGTAGAGGGCTTCATCTGCTCGGGCGAAAAGGGTTTCGGCCGAATCCTCGGGACTGGCCAGCGCGCCACCCACGGAGACGTGGACTTTCTGCGAGATCCCGTCTCGGCGCACCTCGGATGCGGCCACTAGTGCCCGGAGCCGCTCGGCGGTTTCCACCAGGCCAGCCTCGTCGGATGACTCGACCAGGACGGTGAACTCCTCGCCGCCCCAGCGTGCCAGCACGTCGCCCGCCCGGACAGCCCCTCTCAAACTCGCCGCCACGCCCATCAGGGCGGCGTCCCCGAAAGCGTGTCCATGGCCGTCGTTGACGCTCTTGAAGTGGTCGATGTCGACGATCAGCAGCCCAAACCTCCAGCCGTAGCGGGCCAGGTTCTCGAGGTGGCCGGACAACGCGATATCGAACATCCGGCGGTTGGGCAGGCCGGTGAGGTCATCCATCAGGGCTTCGTGGCGCGCGCGATCCGCACTCTGTACGGCCTGCACCAGGGCGGAGTCATCCGAGAAGACCTCCACGCCTCCGACGATCGTCCCCTCGGTATCGCGGACTGGAGCGGTCCGGACAAGAACCGGCTTGCGGTGCCCATCGGCATGGCGCAGCCAGACCGTGACGTCCCGAGGCTGCCCGTCACCCATCGTGGCTGCCAGCGGGCACACGGTGTGGCAGAGCGAGTTCCCCTGGCCGTCCACGTGGTCGAGGATGTTGTCGAAGCAGCGGTGCCCGACCACATCTTCGGGCCCGTAGCCGGTGATGCGCTCCGCGCCGCGGTTCCAGTACTTGATCTCTCGGCCGGGATCGACGAAGTACACGCCGTCGGCGATGGTATCGACGAGGGTCCTGTGGAAGTCGCTGTCAGACTGGCTGTCGGGCGTACGGCTGTCGGTCATCGCGGGGGCTCCAGCGACCGCTCGTGTGGAGCATGCGAAGAGCGGACGCCATAATCACTTTACCCCCAGCCGGTCGGTGGCCTGATGTCCGTGGCCGCGTGTCCGCGGCCACTATCGCCTGGCGCAACCGGGAGGGCGCTGGGACCAGGGTTCAGGCGCGTCGGATCCTCAGCAGTCGCCGGAACTCGGGCTGGACGATCACGCGAGGAACTCGTCGCTCTCGGCGCGATCCGGTCCCTCTGAGAGCAGTTTCGGCAGCCCGGCTCGTCCGCCAGATGCGGGGCAAAACGACCAGGACGTCGGTTGCGCCCTGACCCGGACCGCGAGTTGCCGATTGTCTTCGCGCAGGCGAAGGCGCATCCTTGGGCCCGTCCGACCCAAGTGCAGAGCCTCGGTCTCCGAGACTGCGTCGGGCCGCAGCGGGGTAGAATCCATGCTTCTCCTGGTCGTCCTCTCGTGACTGCACGGACCGCAAACGGCCGAACTGGCAAGCCGCACCCGCCGAACGGGAACTCGGGAGCCCAGCCTTCGAAAGTAGAGGCGAGCGTGCGATCGGCGGAATCTCGACCTGCCCCGGCCCGCGCAGCGGTGGATACGAGTCGGCAGCGAGGGGATGAAGACGAGCTGAACGAGCAGTTCAACACGTTGCTGCGCGATGCTGCGAACGAGCGCGAGGGACGGGCGCGGGCTCAATCGAAGGAGGACGCCATCGCTGCGAGCCAGGAGTCCGTCGCTCTCCTGGCCCTCGCCCGATCTGGAACGAGCAAGACAGCGGGCGCTCGCCGCGGCCAGCAGGGGTGACCGGTCGGGCCCCCGAAACACATCGGCCGGCGGCGTGCGCGGCTGCCCAAGGGGCGAGCCGTCGCCAATGGCTGCCCGGCTTCAATCGACAGGCCTGGCCACGTGCCGCGCAACCGCACCTCTCATGCCACGCCGGACCGCAGTAGGCTCTGTTGATGCCCGACTTCTACGAACTGCTCCAGGTCAATCCTCGAGCGGATCCAGAAGTGATCCGGGCCGCCTACCGCGTTCTCGCCCGCAAGTACCATCCGGATCATGGCGGCGATCCGCTTCGGATGATCGAGCTGAACAATGCCTGGGATGTGCTCGGCGACCCGGCCCGACGAGCGGCCTACGACGCTTCACGGGCGTCGCCGGCTAACCGTCAATCTGTCGAGACGGTCGCACGTCCCGATGCAGGTGCACAACGGACGCCTGACTCTTCGCACGCCGGTCCGCCGCCGGGTCGTCCCTCCGGGACCGTCCTGGACTTCGGCCGCTACGCCGGCTGGTCCCTCGGAGAGATAGCACGCCAGGATACCGACTACCTGGAGTGGCTCCAGCGCGCGACCTTCGGACGGCGGCTGCGCTCCGAGATCACGGCGCTCCTCGCGCAACGTCGCAGTCCCGGGGTAGCGGGGCGTGCGCCCTCCGGCGGGGGTTGGAAGGGGCGACTGTAGGGTCACCCGGCCGCCGAGAATCAGCTCGCCAACTCGAAGCCCGCCATCGAAGAGTCGGTGTCGAAAGCAAAGGCTACGTCGAGGCGGTTGGCCCGCATGAAGGCGAAGCTCGTTCTGTCGACGAAGCTGATGTTGCTCGCGGCGGCATCGCGGTAGGCCGCCAGGGCGGCGACATGCAGCGGAGCGTCCACGGCCACCACACCGACCACGGGCAGAAGCGCGTCCAGCAATCTTTCCAGTGCAGCCCGTCCCAAACGCCGTGAGACCAGGGTCAGAGTCTCCACGAGAACGTAGGCATGAGTCACCAGTTCCGAACCCTGAAGCCGGGCAAAAGCCTCATCGGCGGCCCTGTGGTTGGTGTCGCCCTAGTCCAGAAGGCATACAGGGCGGAAGTGTCGACGAAGACCTTCATCCGTCGAAAACGTCACCCACCTCGCGGTCGTGCTCCGCGCTTACGTCGGAGACGTCTGACCTGAAGCCGCCCACGGCCGCCAGCGCGTTCGCCCACCGTTCGTCAGCCCGCCCGGGCTGAGGATAGGCTCGATCCACCGCGTCCCGAATGAGCGCGGCCATCGACGTGCCCCGTCGTCGTGCGAGCGTTCGAAGTCGGCGCGCCTGATCCTCGGTCAGCGAGATCTGCGTTCGTTCCACGCCATCCATGACATAGGTCTCCCAAGGTGATGTATACGCGCTCTCGTCCGAGTGACGTGGCGCGGCACGAACATACCTGCATGTGCTTACGTCCGACTTCTCTGTATTAGGATTTCGAGCGACATGAAGTTCGGGCTGATACTGCGGAATACCGGGACCGGGTCGAGCCGTGAGGCCATCGAGGCCGGCGCGGAGACCGTCGAGCGCCTCGGCTGGGAGACCGTCTGGACGACCGACCACGTGCTCGTGCCCCGCTCGGCTGCAGTTGAGTACGGTCGAACCTTTGAGGCGATTGCGACGCTGGCGTGGGTTGGCGCCCGCCATCCGAAGCTGAGGCTCGGCGCGAGCGTCATCGTCGTCCCGCAGCGCAACGCCGTGCTGCTGGCCAAGGAGCTTGCGACTCTCGACGTTCTGAGCGAGGGACGCCTGATTGTCGGCGTCGGCGCCGGATGGAACGAGACCGAGTTCGCTAACCTGGGCGCTTCCGGCCGCTTCCACCGGCGCGGCGCCTACCTCGACGAGACGATTCGGCTGTGGCGACACCTCTGGTCGGGCTCAGCCGAGCCGTTCGAAGGAGCGTTCCACGGCTTCAGCGACTTCGTCTTCGGGCCGCTGCCGGCTCAGAAAGATCGCGTCCCGATCGTCGTCGGCGGCGCTTCGGAGGCGGCGTTGCGGCGCGCGGGGGCGCTGGGGGACGGGTATCACGCCACGCGTTCCGGGCCGGAAGTCCTGGCTGGGCGAATTCCGACGATCCGGGCCGCGGCCGACGCAGCGGGCCGTCCGATGCCCGGTCTATCCGTGCGTACCGCCGTTGCGACGGCAGGGGCCGGGAGCGCCGGTTACTCACTCGCCGGAGATCCAGAGTCGATGGTCCGCGACGTCCGCGCCTTCGACGCCTTGGGGGTCGAACACATGGCTCTCGTATTCGGCCCGACCGAACCGGCGCAGCTCGCGGCGGTGATCGAGCGCTTCGATATGGAGGTCGTCAAGGCGCTCGCGGGCTGAGGAACACCCGTCGGAGGCGCGTGCTGCCGGCGCTCAGGGCGCGGCGCTACGGGGGCGGTTCGGGCGCGGCGCGACGGCCCGGACCGCGAGTCGCCGATTGCTTTCGCCACCGCATGGGCGCATGCTCGATGCCTGTCCGACCCCCGTGCCGATGCCTCGGTTCCCGAGACTGCGTCAGGCCGGCAGCGGGATGGAACCGATGCTCCCCCTGATTCTTCTTTCGTGCGCTCTGGTCGGGGTGCTCCTGATCCAGGCGGGCACGCGGCTGTTCTCCGCGGCGCGATCGATGCCGGTCGGTCTGTCTCCGACTAACGTCGCCTCGATCGGGCGTACGATCGCGCGGCGGGTCGAACCCGGCGAGGCGATCGGCGACTGGGAAAACGAGGGCGGCTTGGTGGCGATCGGCTCTCGACGCGACGCCCGGAGAGGAACGCGATGACGACTCCCCGAACAACAGGCGTGTGGATCTCGGCCGCTTCGGCCACGATCCTGCGGTGGGGCCCCGAAGGGGTCACCATCCGCGAGCGAATAGACTCTGCTGTCCCGGGCAAGCACCGCTCCACCGGGCGACCGCCGACCGAAGAGCATCCCGCCGGCGAGGGTCACCGCGACGAGCATATGAGGGCGTTCTTCGCTCAGATCATCGCCGCCGTGCCGATCGACGACGACCTGCTACTCGTCGGCGATGGCGAGGTCGTCGCGCATCTCGCGCACCAGATCCAGGCCCAAGATCACGGCCGCGCTGCCGCTCGGCGCGTCGAGGTCGAGAAGAGCGGCCCGGTGACGGAACCTCAGTTGCTCGCCCGAATCCGTGCCTTCGCCGGCTCGCCGGCCAGACGCACCCGGCCGGGCTGAGCGGGGGGACGGCCGAGACTCGAACTGCGAGCGGCCGTACCAACCAACGGGCCAGCGACGACGCGCGATTGAACGAGGAGGTCCATACGTTGCTGTGCGAGGCCGCCGACAGACGCGAGGGGCGCGCCGTTCGCCGCGAAGGCCACCGCTTCTTGCGGTTTGCCAATACCAGCGGTTTGCCAATACCAGTTGCGTAAGACTCAGACCGGGCGCTCGGACCCGGCTGCGCAGACGTCCGCCGGCAGGTTGATCGCGGTTCTCACGCTCCCGAGCGCACCCGAGATGGCCTGCTGGGCCGAACTGAAGTCCGAATCCGGGACCCGCCGGCGCCTAGCGCAAAGCCCACTGGCAAACCGCAACAGGCGACGGCAACCACCAAGGTTGGTACCCCGGAATCCGGGCACCCAGACGGGACTGGCGTCCGGCCATCGGCCGAAAGCCGCGCGATTGCAACCAGGTGACAACCTGTGGCGAGGCTCCCATCAGCCGCGCCACTCCGCCTCCGCTTCCACCACGGCCTTCGTGCTAACCTACGCGCAACCTTTGCGGCCGGTCCTGTGAGGCCGGCGTACCGGTCCAGAGAGGCCGGGGAGGAAGTCGATGCGTACCTGCCATGAGAACCACCGCGCCCGACCGGCCGGTGGCCTTTTTGTGTGAAGCAGCCGCCGTTCCCACTCCCCAACTCCGTCGTCGACCCGAGGATCGGTAATTACGGCCCCGCCCTGCTCGCGCTGGAGGACGGCCGCGTATTTCCCGGCATTGCCTTCGGTTCCCAGCGATCCGGCCAGGGCGATCTCGTCGTCAACACCAGCCAGACCGGCTACCAGGAGATCGTGACCGATCCGAGCTACGCCGGCCAGCTCGTGGCCATGACCTACCCGCTCATCGGCAACTATGGCCGCGTCCGCTACGACGACCAGTCCGAGCGACCGTGGCTGCGCGGCCTGGTCGTGGCTAACGCCACGGCCGCCGTCCTCGACGACGCCCGGCAGCTCGCGACGATGCTGCGGGAGGCCGGCATCCCTGCGATCGCAGGCGTCGACACGCGAGCCCTGGCGCGGCACCTCCGGGCGAGTGGGAGTCTGCGGGCGATCGTCACTGCGCCCGGCGAGACCGATGCGGAAGAAGCTCGCGGGCTCGCGCGAGCCGTGCCCCGATGGGAGGACCAGGATTTCGTGGCGGAGGTTTCGCCTGCGGACGCGCGCGACGAAGGCGATCCCTCCGAGGGCGGCCCGCTGGTCGCGATCATCGATTTCGGCCTCAAGACGAACATCGTGCGGGGCCTTCGTCGGCGGGGGGCACGGGTGCGGATCCTGCCTCACACCGCGACCGCGCAGCAGGCACTGGCGCCCGAGGTCGACGGCGTGGTCTTCTCCCCGGGTCCGGGCGACCCGGCCAGGTTGGACGGCCCCGTGGCCCTGGCCGCCGCCGTGATCAAAGCTGGCCGGCCGCTGTTGGGCATCTGTTTGGGCCACCAGATCGTGGGTCGCGCTGCGGGAGCGAACACGCGCCGACTGCCGTTCGGCCACCACGCCGCGAACCACCCGGTGAAGGACCTCGAGACGGGTCTCGTCCAGGTCACGGCTCAAAATCACGAGGTCACCGTGGTCGGCGAGACGCTGCCGGCGGCGAGCGGCTTCGTGGTCAGCCAGATCGACCTCAACGACGGATCGGTCGAGGGCCTTCGCCACCGGACGCTGCCGATCGAGACGGTCCAATACCACCCCGAAGGCGGCCCCGGCCCGCTGGACGCCCTGGCGGTCTTCGACCGGTTCGTCTCCGCCGCACGGACACGCCACGACGGCGCCGAGCCCGCGGCCACGGTCGGGAGAGTGGAGCCGGTCCACCTCGAAACGGCCGATCTTCGGCGCCGACTCAGGGACGTTGGAGGCCGGCCGGTGACGGGCAGGCGTAAAGGTGAGACGGTCACGAACGGCGGTGCACCGAACGGCCGTGGCGCGCTGAAACCCGAGTCCGGCCCGATGATCGCGATGCCCGTCCCTGCCAACCCCGCTCCGCGCGCCGACCGGCCCAAGCCCAGGAGCGCCCTGATCATCGGTTCCGGGCCCGTGGTGATCGGGCAGGCGGCCGAATTCGACTACGCCGGAACGCAGGCCTGCCGGGCCCTTCGGGCGGAGGGCGTCCGGACGATTCTCGTCAACTCGAACCCGGCGACGATCATGACCGACGCCGAGGTGGCTGACGCCGTCTACCTCGAGCCGCTGACAGTCGAGGCCATCGAGCAGGTCATTGCCAAAGAGCGGCCGGAAGGGCTCCTCGCCGGTCTCGGCGGCCAGACCGGGCTCAACCTGGCCGTGGCGCTGGCAAAGACCGGCGTGCTGGACCGTTACAACGTCCGGTTGATCGGGACGCCGCTCGAAGCCATCGAGATGGCCGAGGACCGCGAGCTGTTCCGCGATCTGCTTGACCGGATCGGGCAGCCGTACGCGCCGAGCTGGATCGTCGAAGGCGAGTCTGAGGCCGAGCGCGATACCGCTGCCCACGAGGCGCTCGAGAAGATCGGCCTGCCGGCGATCGTTCGGCCTGCCTTCACGCTGGGCGGCACCGGCGGCGGGATCGTCGAAACCGAGGCCGCGTACTGGGAGCGGACCCGGACCGGCCTGCGTCTAAGCCCGATCCACCAGGTCATGGTCGAGCGCTGCCTGGTGGGCTGGCAGGAGATCGAATACGAGGTCATGCGCGACGCGGACGACACCTGCATCGCCGTCTGCTCGATGGAGAACGTCGACCCGCTCGGGGTCCACACCGGCGACTCGATCGTCGTCGCGCCCGTCCAGACGCTGCCCGACCCGGTTCACCAGCGGCTGCGGTCGGCGGCGCTGTCGATAATCCGGGCTCTGGGTGTGGAAGGCGGCTGCAACGTCCAGTTCGCCCTCTCGCCCGACTACGCCGAGTACGTGGTGATAGAGGTCAACCCGCGAGTCAGCCGTTCGTCGGCGCTGGCGTCGAAGGCGACCGGATACCCGATCGCACGCGTCGCGGCCCAGATCGCGGCAGGACGGCGGCTCGCCGAGATCCCGAACGTCGTGACGGGCACGACCGTTGCCGCGTTCGAGCCGGCGCTGGACTACGTAGTCGTCAAGCTGCCGCGCTTCCCGTTCGACAAGTTCCCCACGGCCGACAGAACGCTGGGCAGCCAGATGAAGGCGACCGGCGAGGTGATGGCCATCGATCGGACGTTCGGCTCCGCGTTGAACAAGGCGCTGCGCGCCCTGGAGCAGGCCGGCGCGGGCTGGCTCGCCGAGAGCTCCGCCTGGCGGGCGACGCTCGATTACCTGATCGAACCGGCCCCGTCCGAACCGGCGTTCGTCCCGGTCGACTCGGGTGGGCTGGTGTGCGAGGCGAAAGCCCACGCCGAGCGGATGGCCTACCCGATCGTCCTGAAGCGCTTCCTGGCTCCTTCCGACTCGCGGCTGTGGCGGATCCTTGCCCTGCTGAGGCGGGGCATGCCGGCCGAGACGATCCGCGGCGTGACGGGGATCAGCCCCTGGTTCCTGTGGGAGCTCGAACGTGCGATCTCGCTCGAGCGCGAAGTACGGAAGATGGGCGCGCGAATGGCGGATCCACGGGACGGCGAGGCGGCCACGCTCCTGGCGACCGCAAAGCGCGACGGTTTCGGGGATCGCGAGCTGGCGCAAATGGCCGGCGTCGGCGCCGAGGCGGTTCGCCTCTCCCGGATGGAGCTGGGCCTGGCACCGGGCTATGCGATGGTGGACACCTGCGCCGCGGAGTTTGCCGCGGAGACGCCCTACTTCTATGCCACGTATGCGGCCGCCGGCTCGGAGCCGGAGCTGCCGCCCGTGGAGCGGCCCGCGGCTCTGGTGATTGGCTCGGGACCGGTGCGGATCGGGCAGGGGATCGAGTTCGACTACTGCGCGGTCCAGGCCGCGGCCGAGCTTCGGGAACGGGGCTGGCAGGCGGTCATGATCAACTCCAATCCCGAAACCGTTTCGACCGACTTCGACGCGTCGTCGCGCCTGTACTTCGAGCCGCTGGATCCGGAGAGCGTCCGTTCGGTCGTGGAAGCCGAGTCGCCGGACCGGCCGTTCTTGCCGGTCTTCGTCCAGTTCGGCGGGCAGACGCCGCTGAACCTGGCCGCTTCTCTGTCCGCGGCCGGGATCCCGCTGCTCGGCGCAAACGTGGAGACGATCGACCAGGCGGAGGACCGAATTCGCTTCGCCAACCTGGTCGAGTCGGTCGGCATCCCGCAGCCCGAAGGTGGGATGGCTCGATCGATCGAGGAAGCGCTCGTGCTGGCGGACCGGATCGGCTATCCGGTCATCGTTCGGCCGTCGTTCGTCATCGGCGGCCTGGCCATCGACTTCAGCTATTCACCGCCCGATCTGGTCGAGCAGCTGGCGCGCGCGACGGTCGTCGACCCCGACCGGCCGGTTCGGATCGACCGCTACCTCGAAGGCGTCGAGGTGGACGTAGACGCGGTCTCCGACGGCGAGACGGTCCTGATCCCGGGGCTGCTCGAGCACATCGAACGGGCCGGCGTCCATTCGGGCGACTCGGTCGGGATGTTCCCACCGCAAACAGTCTCCGTCTCCGACCAGGAGCTGATCGTCGCGGCGATGGATCGGATCGTGCGGGCGCTCGACGTCCACGGCCTGGTCAACGCCCAGTTCATCGTCCGTGACGACGGCGTCTACCTCATCGAGGTGAACCCGCGCGCCAGCCGGACGGTGCCGTTCATGTCGAAGGTGACGGGCGTTCCGATGGTCAGGCTGGCAGTCCGGATCGCGCTGGGCGAGACGCTGCGCGAGATGGGGTGGGGGAACGGTCTGCTTGCTCCTCCGCCGCTGGTCGCGGTGAAGGCGCCGGCCTTCTCCACGACTAAGTTGCGTGGCGTGGACCCGTCGGTTGGGCCGGGGATGCAGTCCACTGGCGAGGTCATTGGGATTCACACCGACCCGCGAGTGGCGCTGGCGAAAGCGATGCAGGGAGCGGCGCTGATCCCGCCGCGGCCCGGCGCGGATGGGGCCCTGGCGCTGATCTCGGTCGCCGAACGCGACCATGCCGAGCTGCCGCGCGTCGCTCACGCGTTGGCCCGGGCGGGCTACCGGTTCGCCGCCACCTCCGGCACGGCGGCCGAGCTGCGGGCGCTCGGCTACGAAACGCAGGTCGTGGCCAAGGTAGGGGAGACTCCGGCGGATGGCCGAACGCCGATCCTCGACCTGATCGAGGGCGGGTCGGTCCGGCTCGTCGTGAATACGCCGTCGCCCAGGTCCGGCCCGGTGCGAGACGCCGCAGAGATCCGCCTGGCCGCGACCGCCGAGGGCATCCTCTGCCTGACCGCGATCGAGACTGCCGTCGCCGCGGCCGAGGCGCTGGACCCGGACCTGCGGTCGCGCCTCGCCGAGGTCCGCTCGCTCGGCGAGTGGGTCCCCGAGCCGGGGAGGCCGCGGAACGCCGTCTCGTTCTGGTAGCCGCGCGTCGCCGAAGGCGGGTCGCTCGCCGATCAGGCGTGTTCGATAAGAGCCGGGGCTTCGGTCGGGATCGGCACTGCCACCGCCTCCGCAGCGGCGATCCGGTCGGAGCCGCGGAACCATGACCAGAGCAGAGCCGTAGCGACCGTGTAGAGCACGATGATCGTGACGAAGTCCACCGCGTAGCCGGCCGTGAAGCCGAGCGTGGCCTGGAGCTGGCTGTAGTAGAGCGGCGCCACGGTCCACCCGAGCGACCATAGAAGCGTCATGCCGGCCGCGAGCGTGGCTCGCTCCGCCGGGGAGACGTGCTCCATGGAGAAGGCATCGAAGATTGGGCTGCCGGCGTTCATCAGCGAGTTGCGCACGGTCAGGGCCACGACGACGGTCCACAGCACCGGCGAGAAGCCCAGGACGATCAGGAACGGAATGCTGGCGCCTTGAACCAGCACGATCGACCCGATCCGCCCGAACCGGCGCGCCAGAGCCGGCTGCGAAAGGATTGCCAGCGCGGTGCCGAGACTCGTCACCGCGAAGACGAGGTTCACGGCCGCGAGGTCCAGGTTGAACTTGGTCTGGATGAAGACGTTGAGGAACGGGATCAACTGGCCCGCGCCTAGCGAGGTCAGGAAACCCGGCAGCAGGAGCCGGAAGAAGAGGCGGCGGTCCAGGATAACCAGCCCGAACCGACCGCCGCCCTGTGGTCGCTCACGGTCGGGAGCCGGCCGATCGCTGGTCAGGAGGTAGACCGTCCCGAGTGCGGCGATCCCCAACACCGCGACGCCAGTGAGCAGGATCTGGTAAGGCGCGGAGGGTGACGTGAGACCCAGGAATCCCGCGAGAGCAGTCGCAACCGCGCCGCCGACGACGGCCGAGACGAGCGAAGTGATGAATCCCAGCGCGGACCAGACGGCGAAGTACTCGTTTCGCTGGTTCGGCAGCGTGTGCTCGGCGATGAACGGTATCTGCACCACCGACACGATCTGCGAGCCCGCCCCGAGCGCCATCACGCCCACGAACAGCAACGCCCGCTGGCCGGGCAAGAACGCGAAGAGCGCCACTGCCACCAAAGACATTCCGGCTGCCATGAGCGTGCGCCGCCCGAACCTGTCCGAGAGCGCGCTCGCCGGTAACGCGACCAGGACGCCCGCCAGCTGCGACAGCGCGAGCATCAGGCCGATGGTCGGGCGGTCGAGCCCGATCGACTCCAGGTAGAGGTTGAAGTCGATCCAGTAGAGACTGAGGGCCGCCCCGAAGACGACCGTCGTCAACAGGAAGAGCCGAGCGTCGCGGCCGAATCCGGTGAAGCTGCGCAGATATCGAACCAGAGACTCGGTCACCTGGTGCCTCAGGTATAGCTACGAATGGATCGGGTCCGGGCAGCGGCCATCATCTTCGTGCAGGGTTCGCCCGACGACGATCAGGAGCGTGCCCAGGTGAAGGCGTAGGCCGGTGAACCGGCGCTGACCGCGAACGGTCGGGCGGGTGACGGAACGATTGGCAGCGGCCTCAGCAATCAGGTCGGCCTGCCGGTGCCCGATATAGGACTTGGCAACGGCAGTTAGTCGCTCATCTAACATACGGTCGTGGGTTTGAAGCATCGCAATACTCCGGGTCAGCGGGCCAGGTAGGCCCGAAGCTCGACGCCGGCCTTATCGGCACGGTCGCGTCGCAGGCTGTAGTAGGTCAGGTTGCCCTGGTCGGTAACCGTCACCAGGCCCGCGGCACGCAGCAGGGCGAGGTGGTGCTTGATGGTCGGTTTGCTGAGCTCCAGCTCGTTCGCGATCTCGGTCAGGTAGCTGTCTCGTGCGGCCAGCAGGCGCAGGATTCGGAGGCGACTGCCGTCGCCGAGGGCGCGGTAGAGGCGCAGCGTCGCAGTCGGGGGAGAGAGCCGATCGGCGGCCCCAAGCGACGAGTCCGAGATCGGGTAGCAGACAAGCTGGACATCGCCGACCTTGGCCAGCGAGTTGTAAGGCCGGCCGAAGTAGGTCGGGGCCAGGACGACGCGGTGGATGCGCTGCTCGGGCACGAGGCGGATGCCGTTGGTGATCCGCTCGACGAAACCGATCGGATCTCGGGTAGCATCGTCCGTTCGCCGGGTCGCGGCGTCGCGTTCGAGCATTCGGCCTACCCGCGCCTCGATGGTCTCGTATCGGGGCAGCCACGAATGCACCACACGGCGCGCGCCGGGGGCCAGGTCGACCATCGACTGGGTCATGACCGGGTGGCCCTTGTTGGAGTCCAGTCTGGCCTGGAGATCCCGATAGGAATCCATGTCACCGTCCAGGGCGCGGCGGGTGATCCCACCCAGGTCGGCATCCTCGAGCAGTTCGCCGACCAGAGCCTCGAGCAGTTCGCCGTCCGCCATCGCGTCGATAGCCTCGACGACGTCCCGCGCGGTTCGAACCCCCGGCCGTCCGACAAGCAATCTGCCCAGCTCTGCGACGAAACCCGTGCACGTCTGGACGAACGAGTCAGTTCCCATCTCCGTGGCCAGAGCCGCCCGCGAATCTTCCAGCCAGCGGCGATCCTCGGGCAGAAGATCCTCGAGCTCTCCGCATTCGTTGCACGCGCTCGTGAGGAAGTCGTACCCGGTGCGGGGGTCGAGTTCCACGGCGGGTAGATGCGCGGCCGTGAAGCCCGGGCGGACCAGGCCGCCGGGCCTTATCGGTGCGCTGCTGGGGTTTCGTGTCGCTGCCATGTAGCTCTAGTTCTCTTATCTATGTTAGATGAGGGTCTAATAGGGTCGCCGCCCTGTCAAGCCCGCACGCCGTTGTGGCGCCGGCCAGGTCTCGTGGAATCGCGCCGCATCGGACCGGGCTGACGATGGGTCCGGCCGCGGCCCGTACAATGCCAGCACCCACGTCATTGCCCCGCGCCCCGGCGCGCGACCATGGAGGATCCGGACCGAATGACCGCTCCAAGCGTCAGGTTCACCGACGGGCGCCTGGCCAACGGCCTTCGCCTGATCATCTCGGAAGACCACCTGGCGCCGGTCGTGGCGGTCTGCGTCCGGTACGACGTCGGGTCCAAGCACGAGGTCCTGGGCAAGACCGGATTCGCCCACCTCTTTGAGCACGTCATGTTCCAGGGCTCGGGCCACGTCTCCAAGACCGAGCACGCGGCCTTGATTCAGGCCGTCGGCGGCACGATGAACGGCAGCACCTGGTTGGACTGGACGAACTACTTCGAGACGGTGCCGAGCCACCAGCTCGAGCTTGCGCTCTGGCTCGAGGCGGATCGAATGGCCACTCTCCTGGAGGCATTGAACCAGGAGAACCTGGACAACCAGCGCGACGTGGTCAAGAACGAGAAGCGCTCGTCGTACGACAACCGGCCCTACGGGGCGTGGTTCCACAAGCTGCAAGAGCACCTGTTCCCGCCGGAGCACCCGTACCACCACGCCACGATCGGGTCGATGGACGATCTGGACGCCGCGTCCCTGGAGGACGTGGCCGCGTTCTTCCGGACCTACTACGCGCCAAACAACGCGGTCCTGTCGATCGTCGGCGACGTGGAGGCCGGACAAGCCCGGGCCTGGGCCGAGCGGTACTTCGGCGAGATACCCGCGAACCCGGCGATCCCTCCGCTGGGCGACATGACGCTGCTACCCATCCTCGGGGCGGAGACGCGCGAGGTGGTCGTCGACCGCGTGCCGCTGCCTCGCCACTTCTTCGGGTTCCGGGCCCCGGTTTTGGGCGACCCACGCTTCGACGCGCTGGAAGTGGCCTCTCAAATACTCGCCGGCGGCAAAGGCAGTCGTCTCTATCGACGCCTCGTTCGCGAAGAGCGTATAGCCCAGGACGTGGCGTTCTTCTCGGTCGGTCTGGTCGGTGGGGCTTCGATGGTGGCCGGTCAGGCCACGGTGCGCCCGGGCGTCGACCCCGCCGTCGTGGAGCGCGCCTTCGAAGAGGAGCTCGAGCGGCTCGGTCGGGAGCCCGTCACCGACGACGAGCTGACCCGGGCCAGGGCCCTCATCGAGACCTATGAGCTCGAAGCGCTCCAGCGCGTGGACGAGCGAGCCGACCGGCTGTCGATGTTCGCGGCCCTGCTCGATGACCCCGACATGATCAACCGACAGCTCGACCGGTACCTGGCTGTGGGAGCGTCCGAGATCCAGGCTGCAGCCGCCGAGGTACTCCGACCGGACAACAGGGCGGTGGTGACATATGTTCCGGCGACGGAAACCGCGGCTGCTACCACTGACGAGGAGACGGCGGCATGACGCTTGGAGAGATTCTGGCGACTCGTCCGTCGCCCGGGCAGCCGCGCACCTACGACTTTCCGCCCTTCGAACGGCTGATCCTTGCCTCCGGCCTGCAGGTTCTGACGGTGAATCTGCCCGGCCGACCACTTGTCACGGCCAACCTGATCGTCCGGCGAGGAGCAGGCGACGAACCGGCCGATGTGGCCGGAGCGACGATTCTCGCTGCGCGCGCTATGACAGAGGGAACGCAGCGCTACCCGGGAGTAGAGTTGATCGAGGCTTCCGAGCGTCTTGGGGCGACGCTCCACGTCGACGCCAGCTGGGATGCCTTCGCAGTGTCGGTCGATGTGGCTGCGAGCCGCCTTGGCGCGGCGCTGGAGTTGCTTGCGGAATTGGCGCAGCGGCCGACGTTCCCGGAGCCGCACGTGGCTCGACTCCGCGACGAACGGCTCAACGATCTGCTGCAGGTCAAGGCGGACCCGCGCAGGCATGTCGATCAGGCCTTCGTCTCGACGATCTACACGGCCGACTCGCCGTATGCCAGACCTGCCGCGGGTAACGAGGAGACGGTTCCGCGGCTGACGCCGGATGTGCTCCGAGGCGTCCACGCATCCGTGCTGGATCCGGGCCGGGCGGCCGTCGTGATCGGAGGCGACCTGACGGGCCTGGATGTATCGCAAATGGTCGAGGCTGTGCTGGGGTCTTTTGGGACGGGTGGCGACGCGCGGGTCGCCACCGCCACTCCGGCACCGCGGGCTGGCTCGGCAGTGGATCACCCGATCGTCCGCATCTATCACCATCCCGGTGCGGTCCAGACCGAGCTTCGGATCGGCCACGTCGGGCTGCCTCGCCGGGTGCCGGATTTCCACGCAGTCCAGGTCATGGCCGCGATCCTCGGTGGCCTGTTTAACTCGCGACTCCAGATGAACCTGCGCGAGGAGAAGGGCTACACGTATGGCGTCGGCGCCGGCTTCGACATGCGCCGCGGCGCCGGCCCGTTCTCGGTCCGGACTGCGGTGCAAACGGCCGCCACAGTTCCGGCCATCTCCGAGTCGCTGGCGGAGCTGAACCGTATCCGCGAGACCGAGGTCACGGCTCCGGAGCTCGCGGCCGCCCGGGACTACCTCGTCGGGGTCTTCCCGCTTCGGTTCGAGACGCCGGGCGCGGTCGTGGCGGCGCTCGCAGGCCAGTTCGTAAACGAGCTCCCCGACAACGAGCTGGCGCGCTACCGCGGCGAGGTCGAGGCGGTCACGATCGAACGTATCCAGGCGGCCGCGCAGGATCACATCCATCCGGATCGACTGGCAATCGTGGCTGTCGGCGATGCCGACGCGGTCGCGGCCGAGCTTGGGTCGGCCGGCTTCGGCGAGCTCGAGGTGGTCCTCGAGGAGTTGCCGCCCGAAGCGAGCCAAGGCGAGGAGGAGGGCGAGTGATCATCGTTGTCGGGCTGCCTGCCTACACCGAGTCGCCGGACGGCGAGAGGTGCGCCGGTGGGCTGGGCGTCGAGGTTGCTTCCGCGGCGAGGCTTCGGGGCGCTACGGTAGAGCTGGTCGGTAAGGTCGGCGACGACGGGACGGGGGATGCCGTGGTGGTTGCCCTTGGGCGGCTCGGTATCGGCCATGCTGCGTTGCTGCGCGACCCGGCGCGCCCGACCCCAGTTCTTGCTGCCGCGGTCATGGACGCTGATGCGGCGGAGGTCGAGGGCGGGGGCCCCGAGGCGCGGCTGCTCCCCGAAGATCCCGACACGCGACCCGCGCTGGAAGCCGCCGATGTCGAAATGGCCCTGCACTATCTGCCCGGTGCGGGCGTCGTCATCCTCGCCGATCCAGGCTCGGAGGCAGCGGTCGCGGCCGGAGTGGAGGGAGCCGCCTTCGCCGGCGCCCGGCTTATCGTCCTGGTGCCGGCCGGGACGAAGCCACCGTCGGTCCCGGCGGGAGCGACCGTGCTCGAGGCACCGGCTGACGACGACGGCTCTTTCGGGCGGCTGGTCGGCCTGTTCGCAGGGGCGCTCGACGCCGGAGTGGATCCGGCCGCGGCCTTCCGAGAAGCGGTTTCCGCCTCAGGCTGGGAGCCCGTCGTCGACTAGACGAGCGTCGTCGGGAGCGTCCCGGGGTGCGTCGGCGGTGACGTCACGGAGAGCCGCCGACTTCCTGTAGAGTGCCGGGCATGGATCGCGTCACCAACGGGCTAAACGTCGAAGGTCATCCCGGCCTCCCGCCCGGATTCGACCCAACCGCCCGGGGGCCGCTCGATCGTGCGACGGCGATCGCGGTCCTCTCCCAGGCGGACGACCTGATGGAGCAGAGCGAGCCTGAGCACGCCCTGACGCTCTACTGGCGGGTGGTTGGGACCGCCGACCGCGACGTCTCGGCGGCCGGCTTCTATGGCGTGGGCAACGCGCTGTATCGGCTCGATCGCGAGATCGAAGCGCGCCAGGCCTGGGAACGAGCCACGAGCCTCGGCGAGACGGCCGTCGCGTATCGAGCCTGGCGCCAGGTGGCTGCGGCTCGCGTTCGCGAGGGCGATCTTCGCGGCGCGGTGGACGCCTACCGCGAGTGCGAGAAGCGCGCTCCCCGGGATGACCGCGCCGAGATCGCCTCTCGGCTGGGCTGGCTGAACAAGGAGACCGGCAACGCCGGCGCGGCCCGGCGCTACTTCGCCCGTAGCCGGGGCGATTCCCGGCCGACCTTCATGACCTACCTGATCATCGCCGTGACCTCGGTCACTTCCCTTGTGGCGATGTCGGGCGCAGTGACGGCACAGGGATATCTCAACCCCGGGTCGCTTGAATGGCAACTGGTCCTCAGCCCGTTGCTGGTGGCCCACGGCGATTACTACCGGCTGCTGTCGGTAGTCCTGGTCCACGATCCAACCGACATCCTGCACCTCCTCTTCAACATGTATGCGCTTTGGTTTGCCGGCCAGCTCGTCGAGCGGATGTACGGGTCGTGGATGACGCTGGTCCTGTACGTGATCAGTGGAGTCGCAGCCAGCGCCGCCAGCTACGCCTTCGGGTTGTCGGCGACGGACTGGAGTGTGGGCGCGTCTGGAGCGATCTTCGGCCTGTTCGGAATCGTTCTCGTCGCCACGCGCTTCCATCACGCCGTCCTCGACGCCCAGTCGCGAGCCGTGGCTTCGCAGGTCGGCCTGCTGATCGTGCTGAACCTGGTTCTCGGCTTCTCCGGCATACTGCCCGTCGACAATTTCGCCCACGTCGGCGGGTTGCTGGCCGGACTGTGGCTGGCCTTCGTCCTGCCGCCGGGCCAGGTGCAGACGCTTTCATCGATCTGGCAGACGTCTCGGAGCGCCAGGTCGCCGGCTCAAACGATCGCCGTCCGGGTAGTCGGTGTGGGTGCGCTGGTCGCGGTTGTCTTCGGCGTCGTCGCGTACGGCACGCTCAAGTGGCAGGCGGACCCCTACTACCAGGCCAACTACGGCGTGGCGTCCCCCGGGATCCAGCTCGAAGTCGCTGCAGGCGCGCAGCCGGAGTCTGTGGGGCTGGCGATCCGATAGCTGGTTCAGCTCAGGTCGTCGCGCCAGCCGTAGCGGTCGAGCACCCGGTACATGTTCCGGCGGTTGAGCCGCGAGCGATCGGGCGGCCAGGCGACCCCCTCGCGTTCGAGAGGAAGCTCCACCCGAACGGCCCGGCGCGGGGCAGGGAGATGGACGCCCGGCTCGGCCACTTCGACTGGCACCGATGCTGCCGGCCCGGCGGTGGCTTCGAGGTCGTCTTCCGATGCGACGTATTCGGCGCCTTCCGGCTCGGCGCCCGCCCGAAGGCGCAACGTCCACCAGACATCGAGCCAGGCCGGCGTGACGAAGTGCTCGTCTAGCGGGCCGAGGTCGCGATAGTCGGAGCGACGGCAGGCCAGCCAGCCGCCTTCGAGGGCAGTGACGACGGGAGTGGCCGGGACGTCGGCCGCGGCCGCGGAGCCCGAGCGCAGCAGCGCGTTTGGGCGAAGCGGGCCGGCCTCGGCCGGTACCAGCCCGAAGCCACCGGCGGCCGCGACCGCGGGATCTTGCAGCGCGGCCGCCAGCGGCGTGATGGCGTCGCCGGTCGGCCAGGCCGTGGTATCGGCTACTAGAACGAGTTCACCCGTGGCGCGGCGAAGGCCGATGTTCAACGCTGCCGCGTAACCCAGGTGCGTGGAAGTGCGAAGCACCTCTGGCACGATGCCGCCAATAGGCGCGCGGTCCGGCGCCTCGGGCCGAAGGGCCGCTATCTGAGAGTCGCTCGGGTCGTTGGCTACGGCGACCACCTGGGTCCCGGCTGGGGCGTTGGCGCGCAGCGCCCCAAGCAGCCGAGACAAACGTTCGGGTGCCTCCGAAGCGACGACGACCACGGTCCAGGGGTTCGTGGCCGGCGCATCCAGCCGCGACGGCACGGGCGAGGCCGAGCCGTATCGAAGCTCGCCGTCGACCTCCACCGCAGGCGGCGCTGCCGGGCCGACGCTGGTGCGGTTGCCATGGTCCACTACCCTCCAGCCGGCCTCTTCGATCTGGGCCTTCAGGGCATCGGCTCGAGGCCAGTCACGGCGAATTCGGGCTTCCATCCGCTCGCGAACGAGGTGGGTAATCTCGGGCGGGGGCCCGGCCGGGGTTGGGGGACTGCTCACGAGACGAAGGATAACGGTGCGGCGGCCTCCGGCGTCGGTACGGCATCCGGCGTCGGTCCGGCCGCTGTCGGCGACGGGCGGGTGCTACTCCGGCCCGGCCGGTTCCGCCAGCTTTGCGGCCGCCATGTCCGGAACGACCGGCATCAGGACGGTGACTCGGGCGCCGTGCGGAGCCACGTTCTCGGCCCAGGCCTCGCCGCCGTGGGCCCGCGCCAGCTCTCGGACGATCGCCAGGCCCAGGCCGGAGCCGCTGCCGCTGCGCGAGGGGTCGGCTCGGAAGAACCGTTCGAACACCTTCTCGGTCGTCCCCGGCGGAAGGCCCGGCCCGTCGTCGGTGACGCTCATCGAGATTCCGGGCGCTCGGCCCGGGAGCGTAAGAGCCGACGCGCGAAGCCAGACGTGGCCGCCCTGCGGGAGCACCGAGAGGGCGTTCTCGACCAGGTTCTGCAGGATTCGTTCGGCCGCGAGTCGATCACCGGTGAACGTCAGCCGAGGCTCCCCTGGGCCAGCGCCCGCCACCTCGATCACCACGCCCTGGCCGGCCGATCGGCTCTCGAACCGCGCCGCGGCGTCGCGGAGCAGCTGCGTCGCATCGAGGATTTCCGGCCGAAGCGATGACGGTCCTTCGCGGAGCCGTTCGACGACTCCCAGCTCACCGACCAGCCGCTCCAGTCGTTGCGCCTCCTCGGAGATGGTTTGCGCAGCGGCGGCAGCCCGGTCGCCCGAGGCCGTACCGTCGGCGATCGCCTCCGCAAACCCGCCGATGCTGGTCAGCGGCGTCCGCAGGTCGTGGCGCAGGTTGGCCAGCATCTGCGTCTCCTCGTGCCGCGTCGACGCCAGCTCGTGAGCCATGGCGTTGAAGCGCTCGGTCAGGATCCTCACCTCGGTCGGGCCTTCAAGTGGCAGTGGCTTGACATCGCCCGAAGCCGTGGGCAGGTCGCCGGCCGCCTGGGCCAGCCGCCGCATGGGGGCGGTCACCGATCGCGCGAGCAGCCAGGCGATCGGCAGGCCCACCAGCAGCAGCACAACGACGATGATCCAGAGCGTTCGGTACATGTCGTCAAGCGTCTGCCGGGTTGACGTGTCCGGCATCGCGAATACGAACTTGAAGCCACCGGTGGCGTTCGCGTTGGGTTCGATGTAAACGTATTGCTCGCCATCCGACGTCTTGAGCGTTCCGATGGCGTTCTTCACGGTGGCGGCCGGTGGCGACGGCATCGCCGCCGATGAGGGGTTGCCGGCAACCACTCGGACTGCACCTCTCGGGCCCTGGACGAGGATGAAACCGCCCGCGTCGACGATCGAGGTGGTCAGGTTCGTGATCCGCTGTTCGAACTGCGCCTGTCCGGAGACCGGGTTTGCCAGGAGGCTGGCCTCGACCACGACGACTTCGTAGCCGAGCGATTGTTTGATGTCGTCCTGGTGCGCATTGCGAAGGACGACGAAGAGCGAGGCGCTGACGGTGACCAGCATGGCGATGCCGAGAGCGGCGAAGGCCACGGCAATCCGCTTGCTGAGGCTGCTCGGAAGCATCAGCCCGCCTACCGGTGGGGGGCTGCGGGCGGATCGGCCGGCGGGGCTGCGGCAACGGCCGTCCCCCGCGGCGGCGGCACGAGCCGGTAGCCGATTCCGCGGACGGTCTCCAGCTGCGGGCCGTCGTGGCCGAGCTTCTTGCGAAGTTCGGCCACGTGGACGTCCACGGTGCGAGTTTCGCCGGGGAAATCGGTGCCCCAGACGTCCTCGAGGAGCGCATCACGGCTCAACACGACACCGGGGTCGCGAGCAAGCGCCGCCAGCAATTCGAACTCCCGGGCGCGCAGCTCAAGCGGCCGGTTGGCGACGGAAGCTTCCCGCCGGCGCGGGTCGATGCGCAGGTTGCCGACCTGGATGGGTCGCCCACCCTTGGCTGTAACGTCGGTGCGCCGCAGAATCGCCTTGACGCGGGCAACGAGGGCTCGAGGATTGAACGGCTTCGTCACGTAGTCGTCCGCTCCGAGTTCGAGTCCCACGATCGCGTCGATGTCCTCGGAGCGGGCCGTCAGCATGAGAATCGGCACGTCGCCCCGGCGCCTCAGCTCGCGGCAGACCTCGAACCCGTCCATCTTCGGGAGCATCAGGTCCAGCACTACGAGGTCGGGGTCACTGCGCTCGTACTGGAAGAGGGCCTGCTCGCCGTCGCTCGCGGCGACGACGTTGAAGCCCTCCTTCTCCAGGTACAGCCGCACCAGTTCGACGATGTTGCGCTCGTCATCGACGACGAGGACAGTCTTCATGCGCGGAGAATACGTCGTTCGATCCGGCGCCCGTCGGGACTATGTAAGGGCCGTGTAAGACTGGCGCCGCTTGAGCCCGGACGGGGCCTTAGCCGCGTGACACAATCCGTCTCAGATCCACTGCACGGCGGACCCGAACGCTCGCCCCATCGCCTCGACGAGGCCCGGATCGAGCGGCAACACGACGGAGGAGTGGCCTTCGACCCCACCGCAGTCCGCGGCGAGGTGCACGGTCAAAGACCGGCCGTCCCAGCTGAGTGAGTCCAGACGTTCACGCGGCACCGCCAGGAGGTCGATGCCATACCGGGCGAAGTCGAGGCTGTCGGACGGCTCGTTCGCGATCACCAGCTCCCTTGGCCCCAGGACGGCGACGCCGGAGGGCGGACCAGTACGGCCACGGCGGATTCCGGCGACGTCGCCGACGGCGATCAAGACCGGCTCGCGCAGGTTGGGCCGAACGGTCGGATAGTCGAGCGCCGCCTGCCACCTGAACGGCAGGTCCGACTGTGTCATTTGCTCGTTCCGAGGATCGAGCCATTGGAACCTGGATTCGACCGCGAACTCTTTCCGGGCCATTTGGCTTCGGAGATCGCGCAGGTTCTCTTGCAGCTCGTCTCGGTAGACCGAGTTGTACCGGACGACGAGCTGGGCCCCCGCGGCAAGGAGCCGCAACCGGCCATAGAGCAGGATCGAGCGATTATCGACCGCGATCAGCCGATCGATGGGAATCGACATGACCCGACCGCCGGGGCAGTCGTCGACCCAGAGGGCTACGTCCTTCGCGCCAAAACCGAGGACCCTGGCTGGCGTGATGACGCATTGTTTGGGGGAGACGAGACGAGTCGTCTTTGGGACAACGAACAGGCGCTCGAGGGGGAGCGGTCCGCAGTGGACCTCCAGAGCAGCCCGCGCCGACGGGGGGAACATCATCCGGCCTGGAGGGGCGGAACGGGGGGCCGGGTGGCCGGCCGGCGATCTTGAACCGGTCCCGCGAGGAGACCGGTATCTCCCCGGCCTCAGCCGGGTCGGTCACGGACCAACGAGAGCCCGGGATTAACCGCCGTCTGAGCCTGGCCCATTTGCCGCCCGGCCGTTTGGCGCTCGACGGGAGTGCATCAGGGATGGTTCTCATGACCTGCAGCATGCGCGACTGATCCCGTTTCTGTCGACCAAAGGCTGCCCTGCATCTCTCGGGCAGGATCCGAGGGCGCGGAGCTCCTGCCCCAGGCTCTGTCGCTGGCGGGAGCGTACCCGCCGTCCCAAAACGCCGGCAAGCACGATCGGGGCCGTCCGCGCCATATGTGCCGGCTCGGTGGGGTCGCTCTCCCGTCCGACCCGCTACGATGACCGGGCCGCGAGTTGCGAGCCCGCTTCGCTATCGCGCCCTCGCCCGGCCGCGCAACCCGGCTCTCGCCCAGGAGGAACGATGCATCTGTTCGGAGAAACCGAGATTGCGGCCAGTCGCGGGCGCGTCTGGGAGACAATCAGCGACCCGAACCGGGCGGCTGCCTCGAATTCCTCGGGCCAGGCCCAGGTAGAGAAGATCGATGATCGTCACTACAAGGTCACCGTCTCGACGTCGGCGGCGATGATGCCGATAACCGTCGTCCTGGACCTGCAGCTGACTGAGGTGCAGGAGCCGTCACGACTCGCGGCGACGATAGAGGGCGCGATTATGGGCGGGCCGATCAACGGCACCGGTTCGATCGACCTGGGGGAGCTCGGTCCGAAGCTGACCCGCGTATCGTGGGTCGCCGACGCGACGCTGGGTGGAATGCTCGGCGGGTTCGATGCGATGGCCCAGGGCCCCGTTCAGCAGGCCGCGGAGCAGGGCATGGCCTCCTTGAAGGCCCGCCTCGAGGCCGAGGAAGCCGCCGGGGCCTAGTGCCCGAGGTTCGTCTCTGGTATCGCCCGCCGGGTCGTGGAGCCGCCTACCTCTGGCGGGTGTACGTCCCCGTGAGCATAGTCTGGGCGAGGATTCGGACGGTCAGCTTGGTGCGCACCTCGGCCGCGGACGGAGTTCCATTCAACCCGAGCCGAGACGACAGCGCCCACAGCGTGAACCGATAGTGGTGAGTGCCGCCCGGCGGGCATGGCCCGCCGTAGCCTGTCCGACCGAAGTCGTTGCGGCCCTGCAGCGGTCCGCCGATGGCTCGTACGCCCTCTGGCAGCGAACCGCTCGCGCCACCCGAGAGGTCGTACACGACCCAGTGGATGAACCCGCGAGCGTCGGGATCGTCGACGATCAGGGCGAACGAAACGGTGCCCTGCGGCGCGCCCTCCCAGGCCAGCGCCGGCGAGACGTCCGCCCCGTCGCACGAGTGGCGGATCGGAATGGCGCCGCCATCGTCAAAGCTCGGGCTCGTGAGTACGAAACCGGCCATCGCTGTCTCCGTGCTGAATTGACGGCCGGAGTGGTGTCATCGGCCGACGGCTCCGGCTCCGTAGAGCATGACGCACAAGGGGGTGCCAGCGCCAGCGAACTCCGCGCCCGGGGTCCCCGAAATGGCGGCGGACACGGGAGCTAGGTCTTGCGGTTCACTCCCAGCCGGTGTAGCGCTTGCGCGCCATGCTATCGGCCGAGGCGTTGCGGACTGCCTTCTGGAACCGGCGATCCTTCTCGCGCCGTTGGGCGGGCGAAGGTTGCTCGGCCAATTCGCGCGCAAGATGTCGGTAACTCTTGAGCCGGCCCGCGTCGAGCCGTCCGTCGGCGACAGCCGCGCGAACCGCGCACCCAGGTTCGAACTTGTGTGAGCAGTCGGCGAATCGGCAGCCGGCAGCCAACTCGACGATCTCAGCGAAGGTCTCGTCGACACCCTCGTCTGCATCCCACAGACCGAACTCGCGCATACCCGGCGTATCGAGAACGAGCGCGCCGCTCGCAAGGAGGAACAGCTCCCGGTGGGTGGTTGCATGCCGGCCCCGTCCATCGTCTTGGCGGATCTCGCGCGTGATCATCAACTCCGCGCCCGCGAGCCGGTTGAGAAGCGTCGACTTGCCGACGCCGGACGAACCGGCGAGCGCGAGCGTCTTGCCAGGCTCGAACCAGCGAGCGACGGACTCAATGCCTTTGCCTGTGTGTGCACTGATGGCAACGACCGATACTCGCAACTCGATTTCCAGACGCGCTACGTCACCGTCCGCGTCCTCGACGAGGTCCGCCTTCGTCAGCAGAACGACCGGCTCCGCGCCCGACTCGCGACTCATCGCCACGTAGCGTTCGAGTCGCCTCGGGTTGAGATCGCCGTTGAGCGACGACACCACGAATAGCGTGTCCACGTTGGCGGCGACGATCTGAGCGCCGGGTCGGGAACCGGCGGCCCTCCGTTGGAAGGTCGAGCGCCTGGGAAGAACCGCGTCGATCCGCGCCTCGCCGTTGTGCGGCGACGAGACGCACCCGACCCAATCGCCGACCGCCGGCAGATCGCCGTCGTCCGCGTTGTGCCGGAAGCGTCCGGTAGGGGAGGCCGCAGCCTCGCCGTTCTCGCCGACCACGACCCACAGCCCTCGATGCTGAGCGATGACCCGGGCCGGCCATAATCGACCGCCCGTCAACGGCGCGAAGTCGGCCGTCCGCCGCTCGTCCCAGCCCCAATCCCGCAGGTCGGCCGTCTGCTGGAGGTCGAGAGCCTTCATCGGTCGGACTCCGGCCGTGGTCGAGCCAGGCGATCGTCCAGGTGGCGCTCGAATGACAGGCAGATCGGGTCGAAGGCGCGCAGCCAGAAGCGCCGGGCGAGCACGTTGGCAGTTTCGAAGTCGACCGAGAGGCGTTCGAACCCGGCCGAGCTGGCCCATTCGATCACGCGAGAGAGGAGCGTTGTACCGACACCCGTGCGCCGGGCGTCTGGCACGGTGAACGCGCCGCCGATGCTGATGGTGCCAGGGTGGCGGACTGCCTGACAGACGTCGTCGTGCGGTGGACGCAGGTAGATGAACGAAAGAGCGCGGGAACCCAACCGCGAAAACCAGACCGACTCGCCGGGAGTTTCGATCCAGCGGGCGAGCTCCTCCCGCGGGTCTTCGTTGTCGTCTCGGATAAGGAAAGTTGGCGCCAGGCAGTAGTAGGCGTCATGCCCCATCGCTAGCGGCAGCAGGTGGTCCACGTCATCAGGCGTTGCTCGATCGATTTTCACCCCGTCAGGCGCGGCGGCCCCGAGCGGATTGAGCCCACGGACTGCGTCAACTGGGAAAAGCCCAAAGCCAAACCACGCCAGCGCTCGCCCCAACTCGGGGTCGCCGGGGAAGATGGATAGGCAGTGGCAGAGCCAGCCTGCCTCGGCCCATCGAGCTGAGATCGCCGTATAGAGCGACTCGTAGACCTCTGAGCGGTCGCCTCCTGTGGCGCCATGGGCCCACTCGGGGACATGGACGCCCGTACCGGAACCGCGCAAACGCGGGACGGGGAAACCTGCCATGTAACCGGCCAGCTGGCCGTCCCGGATCGCCGCCACGGCCGGCCCCGCCGAGATGGCGCGCCGCAAGAGCGGCTCCGCCATCTCGGGGTCGAGGAAACCCGGCGGCAGGGCCGGGACGGCCCCCCGCAGCCGCCGGAACTCGGCGGCATAGAGCCGGGCGGCTTCGGCGAGATGCGACGGGTCGAGGTCCACGATCTGGACGGCGTCGCCCCGGCCGGGGCGGGCAAGCGCCGGGCCGCCATCGGCGGCACCGATATCAACACTCATCTCTCAGCCCACTCTCTTGAGCTTGCCGGTCCGCTTGGCGTAGCGCTCGGCACGGCCGAATCCCCACAAGCCCAGTGGAATGAATACGAAGGCCATGACCAGCAGCGGCCAGAGGTCGGGCAGGAGCTGATCGACGGACGCTCCGTCGATCAGAGACCGCCGGACGGCGTCGAGGACGTAGGTCGCCGGGGATACGCGCGAGATCAGCTGCATCCAACCGGGCAGGATGTCGGTCGGGTAGTAGACGCCGCTGACGAGCAGCAGGCACGACTGCAGGACGAAGACCATCTGCGAGCCGCGCTCAACCGACATCATCGGCAGGATGGCGGCGAGCATGCCGATCCCGATGAAACTGGCGGAGCCGACGGCCATGAACAGAGCCGCCGCGCCCAGGTCCGCTCGTCCGAGGTCGAGCGAGAAGAAGAGCGCCAGCACGATGAGCAGGATCGTCGTGTGGATCAGCCCGTAGACGACCGCGTACAGCGCCGATCCGAGAAGCTGCACCGAGCGTCGAACGGGCGCCATCATCGTGTACTCCAGCGTGCCTTCCCATCGCTCCCAGCTGATGGTGTCGCCGATCGAGCTGAAGACCACCGAGAGGTAGTTCCAGAAGACGGCGCCGACCACAAGGAGCATCAGCAGTCGGCGATTGCCGACGGATTCGCCGATCAACGAAACCGACAGCGCGCCCGCGACGGCGTAGACCAGGAAGGCGACTTCCCAGCCGAGGTAGCGTTTCGTCAGGTTGAAGTTGCGCTCCACGAAGGCGTAACTGGCGCGCGCTTCGCGGTTGAGTGCGATCACGGTTGCATCTCCTGTGTGAACCGGCTTTCGCGGGTTCGTGTGGGCGTTGCCACCCGGCGCCTCAGCGCCCGGTGGCAAGCTGGAGCGGGCCGTCGGCCGCGAGCGTCGACCCGAACCGGATCAAGCCGCGGCCGACCCGCCGGCGGATGGAGCTTCGAGGCGCCGGCGTCGGGTTGCCGATCCGGAGCCGGAGCCTTCGCTCGATCTCGCGCTGACGTTCGAGGTGTATTTCCCTGGCAACCTGGTGCGTGAACAATGGAGTTTCCCTTTCGGAAGTGATATGCAAGTTGGTGCGAACGCGGGCCGGTGAGCGACGCCGTCCGATCGATGTCATCTGGCAGCGCCTACTCGCCCGGGTCGGCTTCGCCTTCCTCGACGTCGTCGTCGAGAGAGCGGCCGGTGTATTTCATGAACACGCTCTCGAGCGTCGGCTCCGCGCCGGTCTCGATGGCGATGTCGGCCTTCAGCCGTTCGGGCGTTCCTTCCGCCGTCAGCCGGCCGCCGGCCAGGATTCCGATTCGCCCGCACAGCCGATCGGCCTCGGCCAGGTCGTGCGTCGTGAGCACGATCGTGGCGTCGTGGTCGGCCTGGAGTTCCTCGATGAAGGCCTGCACGTCGAGCTTCGAACGGGGATCCAGCCCCGTCGTCGGCTCGTCCAGCAGCAGCAGCGCCGGGCTCGTCAGGAGTGCCCTGGCGATCGCGACCTTCTGCTGCATGCCCCGGCTCATCTGCTCGAGCGGCCTGTTCATCCGCTTCTCGCCGATGCCGAGGCGGGCCAGGATCTGGACCGCCTGGCGCCGAGCAGTCGACGGGTTGAGGCCGTAGAGACGGGCCGCGAACGAGAGGTTCTCGGCCGGCGAGAGCTTCTTGAAGAAGGCGGCGTCGACGCTGACCCGGTTGATCAGCCGCTTGACCGCCATCTCCTCGCGAACAAGGTCGTGTCCGAAGACTTCGACCCGGCCCTCGTCCAGCGTGAGCAGCCCGCTCACCAGCCGGATGAACGTGGACTTGCCGCTGCCGTTGGCGCCCAGCAGGCCGTAGATCTCGCCTCTCTCCATCCGGATCGAGACGTCGTCAACGGCCACCACGGGCGGTTTTCGGCGATCGACCTTGAACCGCTTTGTGGCGTGCTCTACTAGTAGTGCCGCCGGTCCGGCTGGAACTTCGGCGAGGGGCCAGTCCGCTACCGGCGATTTGTTTGGCGATTTAGTCGGATTCAGAACCGCGATGCTCATGTCACCTCCCTCGAGGCGGGGCTCGCGGAATGCAGAACCGCGAGCTGGTGGGAAGGGAGAAGGGCTCGCGGCTCGCTCTCAAAGGCGTCGGGCGCCTCGAGGAGGGCATGAAAAAAGCCGGGGCCCGATCTGGCCCACGGCTCAGAGGTTCATCCGGCGGTTCTACCGCCTGGCCTTACCTCTCGGTGGGCGCAGATCTCCTGGACACGGCGAAGCCGCCGCCCATTCGGGCGGTTGCCGCCGGATCCTTGACGAGACTGCGCACGACACACCTCGTATACGGCTGCCTGTCTGGCAGACCCGGGGATAGTAGGCAGCCGCGTCGGATGTGTCAACGCCCGAATTCATCGTGTCAGGGCGCAGCCGAACGCGGTCTGCCGGACGGGCCGGCAACTGGACCTGAACCGGCGCTTCAGGCTGCGGCTGGCTCGAGGCCGTATCCTCGTGTCAGGCATTGCCTTGCGCAACGAGACAAAGGGGCATTGCCGGGAGGAATCGATGCCTGAACAGACAACCAGGATTGCGTTGATCGCGCACGACGGCCGCAAGGCCGATCTGGTCGCTTTTGCCACCTACAACCGCGAGCGGCTGGCCGAATTCGACCTGGTTGCGACAGCGACGACCGGAGACCTCTTGATCGAGAAGGTGGGCCTGCCCTGCCAGAAGGTGCTGTCGGGCCCTCAGGGCGGCGACGCTCAGATCGCTGCCATGGTCGCCGAGGGGTTGGTCAAGGCTGTGATCTTCCTGGTCGACCCGTTGACGTCCCACCCGCACGACCCCGATATCCAGACCGTCCTGCGCGTCTGCAATGTTCACAATGTTCCGATCGCGACCAACGTCGCTGCCGCCGACCTGTTCATCGCCTCGGAGCTGCTGCGCTCGCACGAGTCCCTTGTCGAGGCGGGCGCGGCCAGTTGAGCGTCTCCCTCTGCGCCAGACACCTGACCTCGTGCTTCGGCCGGCCGAATCGGTCCGACCGACACCGCTGAAGCCGTCCGCTCGGCGGCGCTGATGGTACAAGCGGCAGGGTAGGCGGCAGGTCGGTCCGTGTACCATTCACGGGCCATTCGTGACCAATCACCCGGCCCTGCGGCGTGCCATCCGAGTGCGTTGCCGCCGGGCGTTCTCAGGAGAAGAAACGCATGCCCAAGGTCGCCGGCTCCGTCAAGGAGCTTCTCTCCACCCTCGACGGCATCGCGCGGATCGAGGGTGACCGCCTCGTCGTGATGGATGAGGACGGCCTTCGGACGCGCGGCATCTACGACCTCGCCTGGACCGCCACGTTCAGCCAGGACGAAGCCACGGTCGAAGCCTCCCGCTGGATCGTCTGGGAAGCCAGCCAGGCCGTGGGCGCTCGCTCGGCCAGCATCCAGGAGCTGTACAAAGCCCGGTCCCGCGGCGAGTACGAGGGCATGACCGTCCCGGCCATCAACCTTCGCGCCCAGACGTTCGACATGGCCCGCGTCATCCTCGAGACGGCCGAGAAGAACGACAGCGCGGCCGTCATCTTCGAGCTGGCCCGGTCCGAGCAGACCTACACCTTCCAGCGTGTCTTCGAATACGCGACCGGCGTCCTGGCGGGCGCCATTGCCGCCGGCTGGAAGGGTCCGGTCTTCATCCAGGGCGACCACTACCAGTTCAACGCCAAGAAGTACGCGGCAGACGCCGAGAAGGTGACGGACGAGATCCGGAAGGCCTGCCGCGACGCGATCGCTGCCGGCTATCGGAACATCGACATCGACAGCTCGACGCTGGTGGATCTCTCTCACCCCACGCTCGACGCTCAGCAGCATGAGAACTACATGCGTGCGGCCGAACTGACGGCTCTAATCCGCTCGCTCGAGACCGACGGCGTGACCGTCAGCGTCGGCGGTGAGATCGGCGAGGTCGGCAAGAAGAACTCAACGACGGACGAGCTCAAGGCCTATCTCGATGGCTATCGCCGCGAGCTCGACAAGCGGTCCAACGGCGCGATCGGCCTGTCGAAGGTCTCCGTCCAGACCGGCACCAGCCACGGCGGCACTCCGCTGCCGGGCGGCGGTGTGGCCGTGGTCGCGCTCGACTTTGGCGTCCTGGGCGACCTCTCGAAGGTCGCCCGCGAATACGGCCTTGCGGGCGCGGTCCAGCACGGCGCCTCGACCCTGCCCGACGAGCTGTTCCACAAGTTCCCCGCCACCGGTTGCGCCGAGATCCACCTCGCCACCGGCTTCCAGAACGCGATGTACGAGCACCCGGCCTTCCCGGCTGAACTGCACAAGGCCACTGAGGAGTGGTGCTTCGCCAACGCCCTCGACGAGCGCAAACCCGATCAGACGGACACTCAGTTCGTGTATACGGCGCGCAAGAAGGCAATCGGCCCGTTCAAGCGCCAGTTGTGGGATCTGCCGACCAAGGACGCCATCCTGGTTTCACAGGCTGCCAAGGTCGACTTCCTCTTCAAGCAGCTCGGCACGCCCGGCAGCCGGGCTCTCGTCGAGAAGTACGTCAGGCCTGTCGAGTTCCACCGGTCGCTGCCGGAGGCCCTCAAGGCTGCCAGGTAGGGCCCGGGCGATTGGCGCGCCCATCAGCGGCAACCAGCGAAGGGCGCCCCAGGGGCGCCCTTCGCTCGCCTGAAGCTGGCGAACCGGCGAGCGGCTGACTTCTCCATTGGTACAGTGCGGGCGATGGGGCGCAAGGACATGCGTGGGAGGAACCTGGTGGACACGTGGAAGTTCTACGACATCACGCACCGCGATCATGTCGTCTGCAACCCCACGAGTATCGGGAAGGTCGACGAGCTCATCGCGTTGCTCGATCTCGGGCCGGAACCGCGAGTCCTCGACATTGCGTCGGGCAAGGGAGAGTTCATCGTCCGGGTCGCGGAGCGGTTCGGTGGGTCCTCGGGCCGGGGCGTCCAGGGCGTCGCGGTCGATATCTCGCCGTACTGCATCGCCGACCTTCGAGCGACCGCCGCCAGACGGATCCCCGCGGCTGAGCTCGAGATCATCGAAATGGACGGCGCTGACTATCATCCCGCTGCGGGCACGTTTGACCTGGCCTCCTGCATGGGCGGTAGCTGGGTGTTTGGCGGTATTCGCCCAACACTACGCTTTCTGGCGCAGGCGACGCGGCCGGGCGGCTGCGTTGTGGTCGGGCAGCCGTTCTGGAAGAAGGAGCCCGTGGCGGAGTACCTCGGATGGTCGGGCATGGCGCGTGACGAGTTCGGCAGTCACGCTGGAAACGTCGAGGCTGGCGAGGCCGAAGAGCTCGTCCCGCGGCTCGCGTTGGTGAGCTCGGATGACGAGTGGGACCGATACGAGACCCTCCAATGGCGCGCGGCGGCCCGATACGCCGACTTGCACGCCGACGACCCGGAGGTGACCGAGCTACTCGCCCGGGTGGAGAAGAGCAGACGCGAGTACCTCAGCTGGGGCCGGGACACGCTCGGCTGGGCGCTCTACCTATTCGCAACGCGGCAGAATCCCGCGCCGACGGCTCCATAGGAGCCCGCCGAGACGACGTCGAGGCCGCAGACGGTTCGACCGCGCCTCCGGCCCTCGGCGCAGCGTCGCCCCAGGCTAAACGGTGTGCCGTGAGTGTTCGCCGCTCGAGCCGGTCTCAGTGAAGCGTCGGGTGTCATGAAGGGCCGTTGTCTCTGGACACGTACTCGTCGTCGCCAGTCGTCGAACCGACCTTCCTCCCGCTACGATTCGCTCATGAGTGAAAGCACTCCATCTCCGGCCGAGGTGCTCCGCTGGCGCGAGACGGCTCTTTCGATCTGCGACGAGGCCGACCGGATGGCCCTGGCCGGGTTTCGGCGGAACGTCAAGGTTTCGACGAAGTCCGACCGAACGCTGGTGACCGAGATCGACCAGTCGATCGAGCGGATGGTTCGAAGCCGCCTGAAGGCCGAGTTTCCCGGCTGTGGCATCGTTGGCGAAGAGGAAGGAACCGAGTCCTCCGGCGCCAGCATCTGCTGGTATGTGGATCCAATCGATGGCACCCACAACTTCGTCCGCGGCATACCAGTGTTCGCGACGATGCTCGCGGTTGCCCTCGACGGCGAGATGCAGCTGGGCGCCGTCACCGCGCCGGCGCTCCGGGAACGCTGGGTCGCGTGGCGGAGCGGCGGGGCATGGCGCGGTTCCGATCGAATCTCCGTGAGCAAGGTGGCTACGATCGAGGAGTCGCAACTGCTGTACGGCAGCCGGTCCGACGACATGCGTTCGGGCGAGATGCCGGGCCTGGATGCGACCCTCGCAGAAGCGTGGCGTGAGCGCGGCTTCGGTGATTTCTGGGGCCACGTGCTCGTGGCCGAGGGCGCGGCCGAGGCCATGATCGAGACGGGCGCGCATCCGTGGGACTGGGCAGCGCCGCTGGTCATCGTCGAGGAGGCGGGCGGCCGGTTCTCGACTATAACCGGGGAGCGAGCCATCGACGGAGCCTCGGCCGTCGCCACGAATGGCCTGATCCACGACGATCTGCTGCGGCGGTTGAGACGGACATCTCCACTCTAGAGGCGATCACATTCGGGCGATAGTCGAGAACCCAACGCTGGGCTACGATGCTCGTGTGTTGTCGGTCCGAAACAAGGGCGAGCACGCATCCGAAGCAGGCACACGGAGGAAAAGAGATGGGCGACAAGACACCCAAGCGACCGCCGAAGGTCAAGAAGCCGAAGCCCGCAGCCAAGCCACCCGTCAAGGGTGCTTAGGTGGCGCCCGGAGACGTACGCTCGCGGCCGACTGCCGCAGGCCGCCGTTTCAGGCGCCGCGAACTCGAGCTCGCAGAAGGCGGCAAGCTGGTTCTTCGCGGCGATGGTTCGATAGTTCAAACCGATGTCGCCGGCGAGACGACCGGAACGTGGGTGGCCGGTGACGCCGACTGGGCCCGCCACGCAATCCGGTTTGGGTTGCAGCCTCAGGCCCAGACCGTGGCACCGCACGGTCGCGGTGTCCCCGAACCGAGGACTTAGGCCGGGCAGGAGCCGCGCTCGCGTCGCGCCATCGTCCGGCTGGGTAGGATCTACGTCGAATCGCGTCCCATCCCGAACGCCGGAGGTCTGATGCTCTCGCCCGTCCGTCCAGCAGTCCTCGTTGGTGCGCGGCTGCTCGATGGGCGGTCGCCAGACGCGATGGCCGACGGCGCGCTCGTCACCGACGAGGGAGGACGAATCGTCGCTGCGGGGCGTGGGGCGACCGCGGCCGCACCCCGGGATGCCGATCGCATCGACGCGAGCGGCCTCACCATCCTGCCCGGCATCATCGACTGCCACGTCCATCTCAGCCTTCGGCTGGAGCCGGTCGCAGACCAGGCCCAGCGTTCCGCGACTGACCTCGTTGTTCGCGCCCTCGGGACCGGCCGCGACTTTCTCGAGGCGGGCGTGACCACGGTCCGCGACGCCGGCCACACGCCGGCGGGCATCAAGCGTGCGTTCGCCTCGGGCGCGTTCCCGGGGCCGCGCACACAGGTCAGCTGCACGCCACTCTCCCAGACCGGCGGGCATGGCGATGGCTGGACCCCGTCCGGCGCTGTTCTCGAAACCGAGGTCTCCGACCTCCCGCCCGGCATCGCCGACGGCGTGGACGCCGTGCGCCGAGCCGCGCGCCTTCAGATTCGGGCCGGTGCCGATTGGATCAAAGTGATGGCCACGGGCGGGGTTCTGTCGGCGGCCGATACGCCCGACGCCAGCCAGTTCACCGTCGACGAGATCCGCGCCATCGTCGAAGAGGCCCGGGCGGCAGGGATCAAAGGCACGCTTGCGCACGCGGAAGGAACGGCCGGCATCAAGAACGCACTCCGAGCTGGTATCACCAGCATCGAGCACGGCGACCTCATCGACGACGAGGGGATCGACCTGATGCTCGAGCGAGACGTCCCTCTCGTGCCCACTTTCAGTATCAACTTCGCGCTGATGGACGAGGGCCGGGTCGCCCGCGGCGAGGTACCGCCCTGGGCGGTCGATAAGATGCGCTACTTGTTCGAGAAGCAGCAGACCAACTTCCGGCACGCCGTGGAGCGCGGTGTGCGCGTAGCCATGGGCACGGACAGCTTCAGCGGCATGTACCCGCCGGGCGAGCTGGCATACATGGCGGAGTTCGGGCTGGGCCCTTTCCGGGCCATCCAGGCGGCCACGACCGAAGGAGCGCGCCTTCTCGGTCTTGCCGACCAGGTGGGCACACTCGAGTCCGGTAAGGGAGCCGACTTGATCGCCGTCAGCGGCGACCCGCTGGCCGAGCCGGGCCTTTGGCGCGACCCCGCCCGGATCGTCCTCGTGATGCAGGGTGGGCGGATCGTGGCGGACCGCCGCGGGGCGTAGTCGGTGGTCTTTCATAGGGCGGCCGTCATCCTGGATGTGTGGCTGGCGATCGAACGCGGAGCGAAGGCCTTCTTGGGCCGACAGGTTCGGTTTCGCGATCTGTGGCGCACCCTCCCCGGCGATCTCCTCGGCATGATCGTCATGCGGGGCTGCGGCATCGATGCCCCGACTCGACAGGTTGAAGCAGACGACGTCACCGCCGTCCTCGTCGAGGATCCGCGGGTGCGGCGATGGTTCAGAGCCCACCTGATCCCGATCCGCGCCCAGACGCTGGGGCGGTACGTCTTCGCGCTCAAGCCCGTTCAAGACGACATCCTGGCCCACGAATGCGAGCACATTCGCCAGTGGGAGCGGTTCGGGCCTTTCTACCTGCCGCTGTATTTCGGCTCCTCCGCCGCGGAGTTCCTGCGTGGCGGGCGGCCTTACTGGGACAACGCCTTCGAAGTCGTGGCTCGGGGCCGAGCCGAACGCGAGACGGCCGCTGATCGCGACGCTGGGTGAACCCCGCAGGACAGGTCGGTGAGGCCTGCGACAATGACGCAACCGAGAATGGTGGAGGTTCCGATGGCCACAAGCATTCAGGTCGTTTTCGATTGCACGGACCCCGGCAGGCAGGCGAAGTTCTGGGCCGAAGCGCTGCACTACCGGATGCCCGAGCCACCCGGCGCCTCCGCGACCTGGGAAGAGTGGGCCCGCGCCGAGGGGATCCCCGAGGATCATTGGAACGACGCAGCGGCGATCGAAGACTCGGCGGGCCTGGCGCCGCGCCTCTTCTTCCAGAAGGTGCCCGAGGGAAAGGTGACCAAGAACCGCGTCCATCTCGACCTCAACGTCAGCGGCGGTCCCGGAGTGCCGCTCGAGGTACGCAAGATTCAGATCATCGCCGAGGTGGACCGTCTCAAGGCACTCGGCGCCGACGATCACCGTGGAGCAATCGACCAGGGCGGCGAGTTCTGGGTCCGTATGAACGATCCAGAGGGGAACGAGTTCTGCGTCCAGTAGCCGGGGGCGTGGCGGCGAAAAGCCGACCAAAGCCGTAGGATATCTGGCGGAGCCGCGTCAGCCGAAGGCTCGCCCAGACCGTTCGAGGAACTCGCCCGCTATGCCGACACTCACCGAAGCCGCCGTCCTCAAGGCCCTCTCGACGGTCCAGGAGCCTGAGCTCGGGGGCAATCTGATCTCGCGGAACATGGTCAAGGATCTCGTCGTTGACGGTACGCGCGTGGCGTTCACGATTGAACTGACCACCCCAGCCTGCCCGCTGAAGGACGAGATTCAGGCGAGAATCGAGGCCGCCCTTCGACCGATTGGGGCCGATCAGATCGAGGTCGAATGGGGCGCGATGGTTCGGCGGTCAACCCCAGCGGCTCCGCAGTTGCTGCCCGGCGTGAAGAACATCGTCGCCGTTGCTTCCGGCAAGGGTGGGGTGGGGAAGACCACGATCAGCGTCAACCTCGCCGTGGCTCTGGCCCAGGCCGGCGCCTCGGTCGGGCTGCTGGACGCCGACATCACCGGCCCCAACGTACCCATGATGATCGGGGCCGAAGGCCAACCGACCGCCAGCCCGGACGGCAGGATCACCCCGATCGAAGCGTACGGCGTGAAGGTCATCTCGATCCAATTCTTTCTGCCCCAGGGTCAGCCCGTCGTCTGGCGCGGACCCCTGGTGGGCGGCGCCATCCAGCAGTTCCTCCGCGATGTGGACTGGGGCGAACTCGACTACCTGGTGGTTGATCTGCCGCCCGGCACGTCCGATGCGCAGCTGACGCTGGCCCAGTCGGTGCCGCTCACCGGCGCGGTGCTCGTGACGACGCCACAGGAAGTGGCCCTCGCCGACGTGGCCAAGGCCATGGCAATGTTCAAGCGTGTGAGCGTGCCGATCCTGGGCCTGGTCGAAAACATGTCGGGCTTCGTCTGCGCCCATTGCGGCGAGGTGACCGACCTCTTCGGTCGCGGCGGCGGTGAGCGCTATGCCGCGGAAAATGGCATCGATTTCCTGGGCGGGGTGCCGCTCGACGTCACGGTTCGACAGGGTGCTGACGTCGGCGTTCCCGCTGTGTCCCAGAGCCAGCCCGGACCGGGCGCTGCCGCTCTGGACCACATTGCCCGGGCGATTGCCGGCAAGGTCAGCGTCCAGGCCGCCCGCGAGCAGCCGGTCCTGACTGTCTTATAAGCGCGGCATCGAGGGTCTTCCGCGGGCGTGACATTCGGTCAGGGTGAGGTCCCGAGGCCTCGCCACCACTGTTCCGCCCCGAAGGTCCACGGTTCCGGCGTCTGCCACCAATGTGGCCGCCGCCTCGACGCGCCCCGGCCACGACGACGACGCGCTGCGGGCCTCCCTGTGCGCCCTCGAAGATGAAGGCCCTACCGTCCCGGCATGTGACTGGCGACGAGCATCCGATGGAGCGTTTCACGACGCCGGCGGGCCATCGGCACGAGAGGCAGTGCCAGTCCGAGCGACTCAGAGTCGGCCGGCGCGTTCGCCGCTGCGATGCCGCGCCCGGTTGCGCTTGACGAGAGTGGCACGGAAGCCCAGACGTCGGCCCGCCAGGCATTCGCGGCCATCTTCGCCTGTCCCGAAAGCGACGGGTGGAAGTAGTCGACGGTGCTCAGGTCTTGGATGGTGAAGTCGGACTCGGCCAGCAACGACGCGTTGTACGTGCAGAATAGGTGACCGGTGGCCGCTTCGTTGGCGTCGATGTCGTCGCACATCTGCTTGAGGCTGGCGTCGTACTGGGACAGGTAAGAGTCGGCCTGGGCGGTTGACGAGGGGCCGTTGGTCCCGAGATACGGCGCGCAGCGGTCCGAGTTCTGGAGCAGCGCCAGGTTTGTCCTGGCGGCGGGGTCTGCCTGGGTGATGTCGTGGAAGTGCGGGAAGTCGGGCACGGCCAGGATCAGGATCCGACTCCCCGGCGGCAGTCCCGTCCTCAAGGTCAGGATGGCCGTCCGGAGCTGCACCTGGAAGTCGACCGTATCGGTCATCGGGTTGGGGCTGGCGCACAGGTCGTTGGTGCCGAGCTCGAATGTCACGTATGCGGTCTTGCCGGGTGCGAGCTTCTTCGCCGCGGCCACCACGACGGCGGCCTGGCGAGGCGCGTCGGCCATCGTCCTGCCCGACGTGGCGGCGTCGACGACGACCGGTGAGTCTCCGAGCGCCTGGAATCTTTCGAGCAGGCTGAACACTCCATCGCCCTTGGCCGTGCCTATCACCCAGGAGAACTGCGGGTGGTCGTAGGGGTAGGCCGGCGAGACGCTGTATGCCTGGCTGTACGAGTCGCCGATCGCGGCGAGCAAGGCGGGGAGTGGCGCCGTGGGCCCTGGCGTGGACGTGCGGGAGGCAGTTGGAATCGGGGCCGGTGACGCCGTCGCCGTCGCGGAGGGCCTAGGTGTCGGCGAGGCCGATGCGACTGCCAGCTGCGATGCGCTTGGGGCGAAAGAAGTGGAGGCGTTTCCCGCCCCCAACCAGCCGGCAACGGCGAAAATGAATGCCAGGGTCACCAGAAGAAGGGCACCGATGGCGACTGCCCCGCGCCGGCCGAGGTTCAGGCCGGCAAGGGCCCCCGAGCGCGGCTCGATCGGTCCACGGGGCGGTATCTCGGCAGGCGGGCGCCCGCGGCCGGTCAAGTTCGGATCCATCTGCCAATCCTAGCGGCCCGGGCCGACCAGCCGCGAGCCGCCCGGCCCAACCAGGCGCGAGCCGTCTGGACTTCCACCGTCTCGCCGGGGCTGCGCTTCGGTCGTCGGTCGGCAGGCGCCGCGTGGTCGCGCGGGCAAGTGGGGGTTGAAGGCCCGTCGCGTCGGTGGGGAATCGTCTCGACTGGCGGAAGCCTCGACTGGGGCCGCCTGCAGCGGCGCACCAGCGGCCTTATCAGCCGTCGGCCGGGGCATTAGCGACAGTTTCAGCCGGCGGAAATCACACCCTCGTGGCCCAGCTGCAGGAGCTGCGCCCGGCTCTCATCGAGATGTTGAGTGGCAAATCCAAAGAGCCGTTTGAGCAGCACTTCCGACTGGACCGACCCACCGGCAAGCAGGGAAAGCAATTCCGCAGCCGGCATCGACACGATCACCGCCGGACCGATGGCTCGGGCCGTCGAGAGGGCCGTGGGGTCCTCACGCAAAGCGGACCAACCCAGCAGGTCCCCCGGGTGGAGAGTCGAGATAAGCACCCAGCGGTTTTCGTGGCGAACGCGCAGGCCAAGCTGGCCCTTCTCGAGCCAGTGAATCTCAGAGATCTTCTGCCCCAGTTCGACGAGCGTCTCACCGTCGGCGAGGCTGCGCCGGACTGACCTCAACGAGAGGAGGTCGAGGTCGGACAGCTCCAGGCCCTCGAACAACGGCAGGCCCGCAAGCTCGGCTGCACTGACTCTTTCTGTCGTGCCCATGCTTCGCTCCCACTTCAGGGCCGCCGATTGCCTCTTCATATTCTCCGCCAGATGCGGAGGGCGTGCTGGACCGTCTAGCCGCGGGCTTCGTCCTTGAGTATCCCATTCAGGAAGGCCGCGGCCGCCAGGCCCGCACGCCGCCGACCCTCGGAGCCGCCCAAGAAGGCAGTCTGGCTCGACTCCGAAACACCCCAGGGCCCTACAGCCGCCAGTTCGACTCGCGTGTCTTCGCCCGTCTCGACGGCTCGGATCGCCAAACCGATTGATGCGCCCACTTCCTGACGCGCCCCCTCCGCCAGGTCGGCGAGTGCGCCGGCAATGGCCGAGTCGATGGCCGTAATCGCTCGCGTTGCCCTCAGCCACGGGGCTTCGCCGAAGAGTCTGGCCGTGGCCCCTCCGGTGCCAACCTCCACGAGCGCGGCGTGCCAGCCATGTCGCTCCAGCTCGCGGCCGAGAACGGCGGGCCACGTGTCGTCGTCGTAGCCCCAGATGTAACCGCCGACCGCTGCCAGGACGACGGCCGCGGCCTCGTCGGCGAGCTCTGCAGCCGAACGGCCCGCCACGGCGATGGCCGAGATTCGGACGTCCACGGCGTCGGCTCGAGCATAAGTGGCCACGACGGGGTTCTCGGCGCGGAGCAGCGGCTCTCCCAGCAGGGCGGCCACGGCCGACTCACCGATGCCCGCCAGCCTGTACGTCCGTGTGACCCGTTCCTGTCCCAAACCCCGCTCGTGAAGCCGTGACAGAACCCAGCCCTGCCACATCGGCCGCATCTCGCTTGGCGGCCCCGGCAGAGCGACTATCACGCGTCCGTCGGGACGATCCACCCACCAACCGGGGGCGGTGCCTCGATCGTTGGGGACGGTAGTGGCCGACGGGATCAGCCAGGCCTGCTTGAGGTTGGTCTGGGCGAACGGCGTGCCGCGACGCTCGAAGAGATGGCGGAGCCAGCGTTCCATGTCTGCATCCATCACGGGCCGCTCGCCACATACCTCGGCGATTGCCTCGCGCGTCAGGTCGTCTGGCGTTGGCCCGAGCCCGCCCGTCGTGACGACCAGATCCGCGGCCGCCAGCGCCCCACGAAGCGCGGCCGTGACCGAAGCGAGCCGGTCCGGCAGCGCCGAGATCCACGCCACTTCGACGCCGGCCTCGGCCAGCGAGCGGGCCAGCTCGCCGCTGTTCGAGTCTCGCGTCTCTCCAACGGTGAGCTCGCTGCCGATTGCCAGCAGCACCGCACTCCGAAGGGATCTCGCGAGTGCGTTCGGCGTATCCATGGCGGGAGTGTACGGTGAGTCGCCCGCGCAAGCCTGGCCCATGTCTGGAGGGGCTCCCCGCTGCTATGATCGCAGTGCTGACTGACACCTACCCGAAGGAGGCCCCTTGACCGACCGGCCCTCCTCGAACGATTCCTCACCCGGTTCCGGACCGACCGCCTCTGGCCCGGCGACGTCCGGCTCCGGGCCTGCGCCCGGTCTGGGCGAGCAATTCGGCCGGACGCGGAGCGCGCTGCTGGGGCTCATCGCCGCTCACGTCGATCTGGCGCGCGCCGAGTTCTCCGAGATCGCCGCCCAGGTCAAGCGCGCCGCCGCGCTCGGCGGAGTCGCCCTGTTGCTGCTCTTCCTGGCGGGGACGCTTATCGTCATCGGCACATTGCTGTTCCTGGGCGAGGTGATCTTCGGCTCCATCGGCTGGGGTCTACTCGATGGGGCGGAGCTGCTCGTCTGCGTGGCAGCGTTGCTCGTCTTCGCCATCATCGATCTCAGCTGGGGTCGAGCCATCTCGGCGTTCGTGGTGGCCCTGGGAGTTGGGCTCGTGGTGACCGGCCTGCTCGCGGTCGACTGGTCGTACGTGAGCCACCACAACTCGGGAATGCCGGCGGCCGTGGTTCTGGCGGTCGTCTGTGGTGTGGTTCTCATCGGCGCGCTGGGGGCCGTCCTCGGATCCAGCTTCGGGCGGTGGCCGGCAGCGGCGGGCCTGTTCTTCGGCGCCGTTTGCGGCCTGCTACTCGGGCTGCTCGCTTCTGCCGGCCCAGGCCTGCGTGTCTCGGCGGCTATCGGCGTCGCGGCGCTGCTCCTGTTCTGGCCGATCGTCGCGGCCGTCTTCGTGTTCAGGCACGGCATCGACATGGCCAGGCTGCGCAAGCGTTTCGTTCCCGATCAGACCATCGAAACTACCAAGGAGACCATCGAGTGGGTGCGCGAACAGATGCCGCTCGGGCGGAAGTCGTAGCCCGCCGCGGGCTCCTGCTGGACGAGGTCGTCAGGCTCGAGGCCGCCGGCCGCTCGGCGATCGATATTCCCGCAAAGATTCGCCGGGCGCCCGGAAAGACCGCCGCCCTGGCGGCTGGAATGGCGTTCATGGCCCTCGGCGGGCCCAAGCGCACCTATCGAGCCCTCCGGCGCGCGGTCCTGGGGCCCGCGGCGGACCTGCCGAAGTCGATGCTTCCCGATCAGATCGAAAAGGCACTGCGATCGCTCGGCGACGACGGAGATCGAGTCCGCGGCCTCATCGAGCGCGAATTCGTAGACTACCTGGAGAAGAACAAGCCGGTTCGGGAGGCCCGCGACCTTCGCGGCACCGTCTCCGAGCTAGGCGGCAACGTTCTGCGTCCGGTCACGGCCGAGGCCGGCAAGCGGCTGGCGAAGGAGCTCTTCAAGCCCGACGGCGGCAGTTTCAAGGACGTGGCTGATCGTATCCACGCCCGTCGCTCGGCCAGAGGGTCGGTGGGAGCGAGCGGGTTGGGGTCCGCTGCGGCGGAGGGAGCGCCAGGCGCCGCCGCCGCGCGCCGAGGGCGCTCGAGCTGTGGCCGGAAGGACCCGGGCGCCGGGTAGATCGCTCGACATTGGGGCGCCGGTGATGTACGCCCGGTTGCGCGGCTTCGCTAGACTCTGTGGCCGAGGGCGAGTGGCGGAATGGCATACGCGCCAGCCTTAGGAGCTGGTGCCGCGTAAGCGGCGTGCGGGTTCGACCCCCGCCTCGCCCACCAAACAACGGGCCGGCGAGCCCGCGTGGCCGCGCGGTAGCCGGGCTCGGGCCGTCACCCCGGCGGCCCCGCCCCGGACGGCGCCGCCGCCTATAATCGGCCGACGATGCAGACCACCAACAGCCCCCTTCCGAAGTCACGTCTTCAGCTCGAATTCGAGCTTCCGCCCGAGAACCTCTCGCGAGCCATCGACAAGGCCGTCAGTCGCCTCTCGCGCAGCAACCGCGTCCCGGGCTTCCGACCGGGCAAGGCGCCCCGGCAAGTGCTCGAGCGGGTGCTCGGCCCGCACATAATCCTCGACGAGGCCCTGGAGCAGCTGGTGGACGACGCTTACCGCGAGGCCGTTCTCGCCCAGGACATCTTGCCGTTGACCCAGCCCGAGGTCGAGATCACGCAGGGCGAGGAAGGCAAGCCGGTCATCTTCAAGGCGACCGTCCAGATTCGGCCGGAGGTCCAGCTGGGCGACTTCGAGCATTTCGGGTTCAAGCCTGAAGTCCAGGCGGTCGATGAAACGATGGTCGAGAAGGTCGTCGACGACCTTCGTGATAGCCAGGGCAGCCTGAAGCCGGTTGACGACCGCGGGGCCCAGAAGGGCGATTACGCGATCATCGCCTTCGAGGGCACGCGCGACGGGGTCCCCTTTGAGGGTGGCTCGTCGGACCGGATGCCGCTCATCGTCGGCGACGACCGGCTGATCCCGGGCTTCCAAGAGCACATCGTTGGCCTTGAGAAGGGCGGGGAATGCGAGTTCGACGTCGTCTTCCCCGAGGACTACCAGGAAGAGTCGCTCCGCGGCCAGAAGGCCCATTTCAAGGTCACGCTCGAAGAACTGCGCGGCAAGATCCTGCCCGAGGCAAACGACGAGTTCGCCCGCTCGGTCGGCAAGTTCGAGGGCATGGCCGACATGACGGTCGCGTTGCGGGAGCGCCTCGAGGCGAACGCCCTCGATCGTGCGCGACACGATTTCGCCGACAAGATCATCGATTACGCCGTGGCCAACGCCACCATCGACCTGCCGGACGTCCTGGTCGACCAGGAAGTCGACGTCATGCATGACGAGATGCGCTCCGCGATCGCCCGCCAGGGGATCAGCGAAGAGGCCTATCTCAAGGTCGTGGGCAAGACCGACGCCGAGATCCACGAGGAGCTCCGACCGGGGGCCGAGAAGCGGGTGAAGAGTCTGCTGGTCCTTTCGGAGATCGCAAAGGTCAGGGGTGTGGAGGTCACCGACCTCGAGGTCGAGGTCGAAGTCGCGCGGGCCCGGTCTCGCTACGCGAACGATCGCAGCATGGTCCAGTACTTCGAATCGGAACGCGGCCGAAACTACATCAGGAGCACTGTCCGGCGGTCGCGAACGATCGAGCAGCTCGTGGATGAGTGGCTCGACGCCCACCCCGAGGCGCCGCGGCTGCGCCATCTGGAGGATGCAGTCGAGGGTTCGCCGGTCGCCAACCCGTCGCCGGGTGCCGCTGAGGTGATCGCGGCGACTGAACCCGCCAGTCTTACGCCGCCGGAAGCGGCCGCCCCAGCGGGCGCGTAGCCCAAGTCTTGCGGAGGAACGATCCGATGCTCGTGCCGATGGTGATCGAGTCCTCGAGCCGTGGCGAGCGTGCCTACGACATCTACTCGCGCCTCCTCCGTGAGCGGATCATCTTCCTGGGCGACGCCATCGAGGACACCGTAGCGAACCTGGTGATCGCCCAGCTGCTCTTCCTCGACGCCGAGGACCCCGAGCGGGACATCAGCCTCTACATCAACTCGCCCGGCGGGGTCATCACGAGCGGCCTGGCCATCTACGACACGATGCAGTACGTGCGTGCCCCCGTGAGCACGATCTGCATCGGTATGGCGGCAAGCATGGCGGCCGTCCTGCTCGCCGCCGGCGCGCCGGGGAAACGCTACGCGCTACCGCACAGCCGGATCATGATTCACCAGGGTTCGGGCGGCTTCCGGGGGAACACGCCGGACGTCTTTATCCAGGTCAAGGAGATGGAGACTCTGGTCAACACCAATCACGAGATCCTCAGTCGCCACACGGGGCAAACGATCGAGAAGATCGTCGCCGACACCTCTCGCGACTACTTCATGTCCCCAACGGAGGCCAAGGACTACGGCATAATCGACGCCGTCTACTCGGCCACGGGATCGCCGCTCGCGGCCAAGAACCGCCCGGGCGGTCTCACGGACAACGGTTCGGCGACGGAGAATTCGGACGAGGGAAACAGCCTCGCGGCTGCCAGTGAGTAGCGGGAACGAGGCGCAGGCGCGAAGGATGGGTCCAGGCGCGTGACGACGACCAAAAGCGGCCCCAAGGTTCCATATCGCTGCAGTTTCTGCGGCAAGAGCCAGGAGCAGGTTCGCAAGCTAATCGCGGGCCAGGGCGTCTATATCTGCGACGAGTGCATCAACCT
>DASWZK010000118.1:0-1938 GCA_036404515.1 Candidatus Limnocylindrales bacterium | reverse complement strand
AGCCCGGCAAGCGCAGATTCAATACGCGCCCGCTCCCGGGCAACGAGTTTACGGGCCTGCCGCTCGTTCAAAGATAACCTCCTGGCCGGGTCGACCCGCCTGTTCGCTTGGTCCCGGCGTTATTGTCTCTCGGTCCAGGGTAAGAGACTCCCGTCACCTGTCGAACGGTGCGATCGCCGTCCCGGCGACCAGGATGTGACGCATGTCCAATAGAGCCAGGGAAGACAATGTCTGACCTGCCGGATCGCGGGGCCGGGCTGGATCACAGCTAGCCCTGGTGGCATGAGTAGCTGAACATGGCCGGACAGACGAGCAGTTCGACCGCGGCCTCCAGATCGTGATCGACCAGCTCGTGGGTTGGCAAGCGCGGACCTTGCAGGCTGTCGCGCCGGGCCGACTGCACCACCCAGCGGCGGTACCAGACGATGGCGGCATCTGTGCGGGCAGGCCCGCCCTCTGAGCGGAAGGTCGTGAGTTCGAGTCCCGCCGGGAGCGCCAACCACGGTTGGGACGAGACGGGCCGGCCCGCGGTCACTGACACGCTCGAGGGCGATCGGTCCGCCGGCACAACGGGCTCGGCGAGGGCCCGATGGCTCTGGCAGCGGGGTCGGCGGGATGTCACTCTGACGTTGCTGCCGCGGGCGTTGACGTCGCCTGCAGGCCACCCGCGACGCGGATAGGAGGTTCGCGATGAGCGGCGATCAGGCGGTCCCTGCCGGACCGCACCGCGGTTTGCTCGATTGGCTGGAGAAGAACGGCGTCGAGTACGAGATCCATGAGCATCCGACCACGTTCACCGCGCGAGAGACTGCTCGCGCCGAACATGTAAACCCGGCGGCATTCGCCAAGGCTATCGGCGTGGTGACTGACGACGGTCGGCGCGCACTGATGGTGCTCGACGCAAACGATCACCTCGACCTCCCGAAGGCCCGCGGCGTGCTCGGCGCCTCGCATGTCCGGCTCATGACCGAGGCTGAGCTTGCCGAGGCCTGTCCCGGATGCGACGTCGGTGCAACGCCGCCGCTCGGGGCCCTCTTCGGCTTGCCGATGCACGTGGACGAGGCGATTCGAGACGTCCCGGTCCTCACGTTCCACGCCGGGAGCCATCGATACACCGTTCAGGTCGACCGTCAGGCATGGGAGCGAGCCCTCGGCATCACCTATGCGGCACTCGCTGAGCACCGCATGCTCGAGCCTGCCTGGATGCGGTCCTGATCCTGCTGCGAGGCGCGGCGGAACGCGTCCTGGGCCGCTCGCCCGGCACGGGTCCGCCCTCGGGCATGGAGGTCGGGAATATGGCGACGAGCCCTCCAATGAGGCGACGACCCCGGCGACCCTTGCCCCCTCGCGCCGGGGACGTGCGTCCCCTGGACTCGCGCGGGCACGAGCTCGTTCCGCACACGGCGGACGTCGGACTGCTGGCCCGCGCCGGGGACCTGGCAGGGTTGTTCGAAGAGGCGGCAGCGGCCTTCCGGTGCGCCCGCCACGACCGATACACCAGGGCACGCCAGGACCGTGGCTGCGACACAAGCTGCCAGCCGGCATGCGTGTTACAGGGGATAGTCAGCCGCTGATGGTGGTGGCGGAGACGGAGATGGAGCCGCCGTGCGGTTGGGCCTCTCCCGCGGAGGAGGCGCCCGCCTGCTTTCTGCTGGATGTCCCCCTTGAAGGTATACCGTAGAGGGACGTTGCTCTCGGTTCGTTGCGGACGGGCCGACCGTCGAGATGCCATCCGCTGCGGGCCGATGCGTCTCCTCGCCCGATCCGCCGGAGGACCACGATGACCCAGGAGCCCCGCGACCAGCAGCTCCTCGGGGTCGCCCTCGCCGCCGACAGTGCCGGTCGACACAGGGCCGACCTCGAGGAGGCCAAGCTCGACGCGAGGGAGCTCCAAAAGCCGACCGCCGAGGAGCTCGAGGCCCTCTCCGCGGACATGAT
>DASWZK010000117.1:0-11832 GCA_036404515.1 Candidatus Limnocylindrales bacterium | reverse complement strand
CCCATGCCATGGTTATGACGATCCAGCCGGAGTTCTGGGCCTTGGACTTCGACAGCAGGACGCCGGCCACAACGCCGTCGCCCAACAGGATGAGAATCGCGGTCCCGAAGATCTCCGCGACCATTTTCTCCATCATTGGCTATAACTCCCTCGATATCCCTGTGAGGTGGGATCGGTGCGAGGACCGATGAAACATCGAACAGCTTCCGGGCCGTCGGAGTTGGCGACCTCGGACGTAAAGCGCGGCTCGCGTGGGTGACACCCGGCTACGAACGCGCGGGCGACGGTTGAGCGCTCTCTCCTCCTTTCCGACCTGGCGGGGGGCCACAATGACGAAGGCGCCTCGTTGCGCCCACGGTGCGACCCCCATGGGTGCCACTCTAGGTCCGCAGGTGGCAGAGAATCCTCAAATCATTCTCGAAATCCCAGGGCGCCCGGCAGAGTGAGGCATCGCAGTTTGGAGGGGCGGGCCGGAATGCCGCCAGGGGCAGCCTCGATCGGCGACATAGCGCGCCTTCCGCGCTAAACGCGAAGGTCAGGTTGACGTTCCAGCCTTGCCGGTCCACGATCAACGCGCTGCCCTTCGACTCCGAGGACTCCCTGGCGACGAGCGGGCACTCCCTTCCGAGGCACAACTCGAGGAAGATCGACCTTGCCTCAGTCCGAACTGAGTTCGCAGCCACGCATCGAGGGATCGCCGGTAGCCGCCGCAAGCCATGCCCTGGCGGAGCTGCGCGTCCTGCGCGACGCGAACGCCGCGGCCCTCTGGGCCTCTGCGACGCCAGATACGGCCCTCGACCTCGTGGCCGTTTCCGCCGCGACCGACGATCCCGACGGAGCCGGCGTCCCGGGGAGGTTCGGGGACATCGAGGCGGCTGCGGATTGGTCCAGCCGGAACGGCTGGGACGGCGTAGCGGTGGATGTCCACGGCTGGGCGACGGGCATTGAGCAGCCGGGTTTCGTAGCGGTCGCTCGATCCGGGAAGCGCGCGGCCCGGGCGGAGACGACAAACGATCTTGGGCATGACCTCGCCCGCGCCATTCGGAACGTATCTCTTGAGTCCGCGCTCGAGCTGGAGCGGTCCATGCTCGCCGTTGTCCTCGAGAACACCAGCGACGCGATCGTCGCCGTCGATCGCGACCGCCGGATCGTGCGCCACAACCCCACCGCAGTCGCGCTCCTCGGTCGTGCCGATGGAAAGCCGGGCGGAATGAGTTGCGGCGAGTATCTCGGTTGCGTCGCGGTGATTCCGCCGGACACGGGCGTTGACGAAGCCGGTTTAGCGACCGATCGCGGAGACGCCTCATCCGACTCAGACCTCGCTCCGGCGGCTCAGGAACACTCAGTCGCGTCGTGGAAGGCCGAGACCGGGGCTCCTTTCTCGCGCTCGATCCGCTGCGGCCCAACCTGCCCGTTCGATCAGGTCCTGAGGGGAAACACTCCGATCGTCGTCCGAGACGAAACGGTCATCGGTCCGGCGAACGCTCAGATCCCCGTTTCGGCGACATACGTCCGTACGCCGGGTCGAGAGGTTGGCGCTATCGCTATCTTTCGCGACCTGCGCGCAGGCCATGCGATAGACGAGCTCAAGTCAAGCTTCGTCGCCGCGGTCTCGCACGAACTCCGCACCCCGCTCGCACTAATAAGCGGCTATGCGCAAAGCCTGCTCGAACTCGACCTCGACGAGGTGGCACGCCGTCGCTTCATAGAACGGATCGATGGCACGACGAACCGCATGCGCGGCCTCGTCGACCAGCTTCTCGATGTCGCCACGCTGGAAAGCGATCGCCTGGCCGTGGACCCGCGCCGGATTCCGCTTCGGCCCCTCCTCAAGTCGATCATCGATGAGGTGGCCGAACTGCCGGGATCATTCTCAGTCACCCTATCCGTGCCTCCCGACCTGCCGCCCGTCTACGCCGACCCGATCCGCATCGGCCAGGTCGTGGCGAACCTGCTCGACAACGCACGCAAGTACGGCACAGCAGGGTCGATGATCACTGTCCGCGTCCGGCGAGCGGATGACCGGGCGGTCGTGACCGTCGACAACGACGGACCGGAGATCGCCCCGGAGGAACGCGAGAGCGTCTTCGAGCGCTTCTACCGCGGCCGCGATGCCAGGTCGTCTGGGACGCCAGGCATCGGGCTCGGCCTGCATCTGAGTCGACGACTCATAGAAGCGCACGGGGGCCACATCGGACTCGAGGAACGATCGGGCGGCACGCGCGTATCGCTCACCCTGCCGCTTGCCCTTGAAGGTTGGACGACCCGTGGCAACGAGCGAGCCGCTTCCGACCGGCCGGCGACAGCAAGCTCGATCGCCAGTCAATCGACCGGACGAGCGACCGCCGGCCAAGGCGCCGAATGACTGCGAGTGAACTCGAAGGTCGCCCGGTCGGCGGGCGACGTGTCCTGGTCGTCGATGACGAGCCGGAGTTCGCGAGTCTCGTCTGCCTCTGGCTCGAGCGCCACGGCTGGGATGGAATCGTGGCCACCGATGGCGTGAAGGCGCTGGCCGCCTTCACGCCGCAGGAGCCGGACATCGTCCTCCTGGACGTTGGTCTGCCCCGGATGGACGGCTGGCAGGTGCTCGAGCGAATCCGCGCCATAAGCCGCGTCCCGATCCTTCTGGTAACTGCTCGAGGGACCGAGGCCGAGAGGATCCGCGGCCTGAGCCTTGGCGCCGACGACTACATCACGAAGCCCTTGAGCTTCCCCGAGCTCATGGCGCGCGTCGAGGCGGCGCTTCGCCGGACCCATCCCGCGGACGACATGAGCGGGACCTCGATAAGGCGTGGACGGCTTCTGCTCGACCCCGTCCGACACAGAGTCCAGGTCTCGGGCGTGGAAGTCCACCTGACGCCGACTGAGTTTCGCCTCCTCGAGCACCTCGCCGTGCACCCGGACCGAGTCGTAACCCACCGCGAACTGCTCGAGGCCGTGTGGGGCTCGGGCTACGAGGCCGAGACCCACCTTCTCCAGGTCACGGTCCGCAACCTCCGAGCCAAGCTCACGGCCGTCATCCCCGATTCGGTCATCGTGACGGTATACGGTCTCGGCTATCGGATCGTCGAAACTTAGACTGGATGATCGGTCGCCGTCCCGACTCCGGGCTCAGCGCCGGTGGCTCGGGGTCGTTGAGCCGCATCCCCAGCCCCGGCTGCACGCATGCGATTTGGCAGCGATGTTCTTGTGGTACCGGCCGACGGCGGGCCGGGCAGCGGCCTCGAAGCGGGTGATTCAACGGCTCAGCGGCTGATCCTGCCACCACGCGTCGCCGAGTTCGAAAGCGGCGGCGACCATACCGTCCCGCAAGCCTTCCGGCACGACGGTCAACTCGTCGAGGCCGAAGTGAGCGAGGATCACGGCGATGATCAGCACGCCGGGCGGCAGGATCTTCACCCGGGCCGGATCTTCCCCGCTCGCTCGGGCGAGCTTGCGGGCCGGTTCCGCCAGCAGACGGGAGGCTAGCGTCGAGAGTTCCGCCCTGGTCAGGCGTCTGTCGCCGGATCGACTCTTGGCCCGCTCGAGTCCGGCGAGGTTGTGCGCTGAACCACCGGTCGCCCAGGCGCGGGTCGGTTTGCCGGCAGGGGCCAACGATAGGGCGGTCCCGATGCGAGCGCCGCTCAGAGCCCAACTCAGAGCCTCGGGCGGATCGCCGCGAAGCTCGGCACCGAGCAGGGCGGCCCCGACGGCAGCGACGCCGACGCGACTGCACGATGGCCATCGGTGAGCGTCAGCTCGGTCGACGCACCGCCCGAGTCGATGAGCAGCTGCGATCCGGTGGGGTCGAGTCGGTGAATCACGCCGGCCAGGCCGAGCGCAGCTTCGCGCGCTCCCGAAAGCACCCGCACGGGCTCGCCTGCCTCGCGTGACAGTCGCTCAACGAGGGCGGGCCCGTCGGTCGCCCGGCGAAGCGCCTCGGTCGCCCCGATGACGATTCGATCGCTTTTCCGCCGCCCGAAGTCCAGACAGCGCAGGAGACTGGCCTCGAGTCGCGTCGTCGAACGCTTGCCGACTTGCCCGGTCGTCGCGATTCTCCTGCCGAGCTCGACAAGCTCTCCACGTTGTCCGACGCGGCTGACCAGCGGCCCATCGGGCGAACCCGAGACGTCGGCGATTAGGACGTGGACCGTGTCGCTGCCGATGTCGATGGCTGCAATTCGAACGCGTTCGCTCAAACCGTGACCTCCTGACTGTGTTCCGTCGCCGCGGCCCCGAGACCGGCCGTGCCAGCGGACGGGGCGGCGAGGACATCGGCCAACCTGCGGGAGCCGATCGACGCGGGCAGAACGGTGAGGCAGCCGGCGAGCACGATCGCAGCTGCGACGGCCGGCGAGAGTGCGCCGGTTCCAAGGCCGAGGGAGGCGGCCGCGGCCGGCAGGCCGAGCTGGGCAGACGCGGCCAGACCGAAGCCGCTCCACGGCGCGGGCGCCACGACCCGGCTAGCAACCAGGTGGATGGCCAGACAGCTCGCGGCCATCACCAGCGCGAGCACGATGGCGGACGGATCGCCGGCCAGCGACCGGAGATCGAGCTCGGAGCCGATGAGCACGAAGAAGGCCGGGACGAAGAACCCCTCGGCTATGCCCGATAGCTGCACTTCGAGACGGGTCGGCTCGCGGAGCCGAGCCAGAACGAGGCCGGCGCCAAAGCCGGCCAGGAGGGTTGAACCGCCGGTGTGAGAGGCAATCAGCGACAGGATGACGAGCAGCAGCAGCGTTACCCGAAGCTGGAGAGCCCAGCCTCGCGTCTGCGAACGATCCCTCAGCGTCAGGGCGCGCGGCGAGTGCGCGACCTGCTCACCGAGCCACAGGGCGGCGCCCGTGCAGGCGACGATCAGCACATCACCACCGAGCGCCTCCGGGATCTTCTCCGCCCCGATGAGGGTAAGGGGCATCAGAAGGACGGTCAGAGCGTCCGCCAGAGGGATCCAGACCAGCAACATCCCTACCCGCGGCCCAAGCAGACCGCGCTCTTCGAGAATCGGGAAGGCGACGGCGGCCGAACTTCCTGCGAGGAGAACTGGAAACAGGAGAAGAGGAGCACTCGGCTCGAGAACGGCACCGACCGCCAGCCCAGCCGGCAGCGAGAGGATCGCCACCAGGCCAAAGGCGATGGCGCCCGGGCGGATGCCCGCATGAAGGCCGGGAGCGCGCAAGTCTACTCGGGAGCCCGCCACGAGCATGAGCATCGCGAAGCCGAGGCCGTAGAGCAGGACGTTGGTGGGTGTTGTCGCGTCGATCAAGCCGAAACCAGAACGGCCGAGGCAGATGCCGGCGATCAACTCCCCGATCACAGCCGGAACGAGGGGTCGTTGCCCGGCGGCAAGGAGCGGTCCGACGAGTCCCGCCACGATGATGACGACCAGCGAATCGAACATCAGCGGTCGCGACGACGGTGGCTCACATGACGGATGGTTGGGCCGGGACCGCCTCGCGTCAAGCGGACGACGCTGCGGTGCCGGGCATTGCGACCGGCGCGTGCCGGCGAGGGCGCAGTGGCCGGCCAATCCACTCCGTTCGCGACCGCGGTCCTACCCGAGTGGAAAGGCTCGATCGTCCTGCCGACTGCCCGGGCTTCCGACGACCCGGGCCCACGCTGGCTCTCGGCCGATTTTCGGGTTTTCAGGCAATCCTCAGGACCGCACCGAACCCTATGGCCAGTAGGATCGCCCGCCAGGAGTCGAGACGAGCCGGAGTTCGATCCGCTTCATGACGCCATCGCAAGACATTCCCGGCCCATCTGCCAGTCGGCGACGGGGGATGCAATTCGCCCGCCTTCGGAGACGAGTGCGTTGGGCCGTGCCGTTTTCATTGGGGGTTCTGGCCGCCCTTCTCGCGCTCGCCATGTACGGCGTCGTGGAGCCCGGGCCGCGGCCCCTCACCCAGCAGGACGTGGCCACGAGCATCACCCAGGCCCTGGCGTCGGAGACGCTCGGACCTGCCCTCTCTCAGCAGGTGTACCAGGCCATCGAGCCTTCGCTCGTCGTGATCGAAACCCGGGTGGGAGGCGGCACGGCAGCTGAGGGCGGCGGCACCATCGTCAGCGCTGCCGCGACCAGCACGGCCGCTGCCAGCCCCGCCGCGCCAGCAACACCCGGCGCCACGGCCACGGCCAGCGCTCCTCCCACTGGCGATCTCGGCAGCGGGGTAGTCGTGGACACGAGCGGCGACATCTTGACCTGCCTGCACGTGGTCGCCAATGCAACCTCTATCCAGGTGACGTTCGCCGACGGGACTACTTCGCCGGCCCAGGTGGTGACCCAGCAACCACAGAACGACATCGCGGTCCTCCGGGCAACCCAGCCGCCAGCCAAGCTCGTCCCGGCCGTGCTCGGCAATCCAAGAAGCGTGCAGGTCGGCAGTGAGGCGTTCGTCGTCGGCAATCCATTCGGCCTCTACGACTCAATGAGCTCGGGGATCGTCTCCGGACTGAATCGCTCCTATCAGCTCCCCAACAACGGGGCCCTGCTCCAGGGCCTTATCCAGGTGGATGCGGCGGTGAACCCAGGCAACTCGGGCGGTCCGCTTCTCAATCGCAACGGCCAGGTCATCGGGATCGTGACCGCGCTCGTCAATCCCACAAACCAGGGGGTGTTCATCGGCATCGGTCTCGCAGTCCCGATTGACGTAGCGGGCGGGGCAGCAGGTTTGCCGCAGGACTAGCTGACGGCGGACCGGTCGGTTCGCCCCAATATGCGTTCACGAGGTGAAGACCAGTGCACGAACAGGCAGGCACAGAGCCCACGGCGCCCATGGAACGCCTCCTGTACGAGGTCAAGAAAGTGATCGTCGGCCAGGACCACCTCCTCGAGCGGCTGGCGGTGGCCCTGCTCGCGAGGGGCCACCTTCTCGTGGAAGGCGTGCCGGGCCTGGCCAAGACCATGGCGATCAAGACCCTCGCCGAGGCGATCGGCGGCGAGTTCAAGCGCATCCAGTTCACGCCCGACCTCGTCCCCGCGGATCTCGTGGGCACCCGGATCTACAACCAGAAGACTGGCGAATTCAACACGTCACTCGGTCCGGTGTTCACCAACCTGCTGCTTGCGGACGAGATCAACCGGGCGCCAGCCAAGGTCCAGAGCGCGCTGCTCGAGGTGATGCAGGAGCGGCAGGTAACGATCGGGCGAGAGACCTTCAAGGTGCCCGATCCGTTCTTGGTTCTGGCGACCCAGAACCCCATTGAGACCGAGGGAACCTACGCCCTGCCCGAAGCCCAGGTCGATCGTTTCATGCTTAAGGTGCTGGTCGGCTATCCAAGCCCGACCGAGGAGTTCGTGATCGTCGAGCGTATGACCGGGCAGCTTGAGCCGGTTCAGGAGGTGCTTTCGAGGGGGAGCCTGATCGAGCTGCAGCAACAGGCCGACCGCGTCTATGTCGATCCCGCGCTGATGGAATACGCAGTGCGCCTGGCAACGGCCACGCGGGCGCCCCGGTCGCACGGTATGCCGGACCTGGAGAAGTACATCACCTATGGGGCAAGTCCGCGCGCCTCGATTAACCTCATTCTCACCGCCCGCGCGCTCGCCTTCGTTCGCGGCCGGGACTATGCGCTTCCACAGGACGTGCTCGACATGGCTCGCGACGTAATGCGCCATCGTCTCGTCCTGTCGTTCGAGGCTCTATCTGACAACGTGACCGCCGACGACGTGTTGGCGACGGTCATCAAGCGGATTCCGGTGCCAGTGGTGCCGCTCAGAGAACGTGCAAGTGCCAGCGCCAGGGCCTGAGGGCGTCGTCTGGACCGCCTCGTCGGACCCGGCCGAGGAGGAACGTAAAGCGCGGTCCATCCGCGGCCCGGTACAACCCCTCTTTGCCCCCCCGCAGCTCGGCCCCGCGCCTTCTGCCCCCGCCACGGCTCGGGCCATCCGTGGCCCGGTACAACCTTTCTTCGGCCCAGCGCAACTCGGCCCCACGCCTTCTGCCTCGGCGCGACCAGCCACTGCCTCGGAGCGGATCCTCCAGCGCCTCGACTGGCAGGTCATCCGCCGGCTGGACGGCCTGCTTCAGGGCGACTACAGGAGCCTCTTCCGTGGCAACGGCGTGGACCTCGTGGACCTGCGCGAGTACCAGCCCGGGGACGACGTGCGGTCCATCGACTGGAACGTCACCGCTCGGATGGACACGCCGTACGTTCGAGAGTACGTCGAGGACCGGGAGATAATGGCCTGGTTCCTGCTGGACCTCAGCCCCTCGGTCGACTTCGGCACGGTGGACACCGAACGCGACAAGCGAACCCTCCTGGTCGACTTCGTGGCCACGCTCGCACGCCTTCTGACCCGCCGCGGCAACCGCGTCGGGGCGATCTTCTACGGCGGCGCCATCGAGCGGACCATCCCGGCGCGAGGCGGTCGCGACCAGGTTCTCCGGATGATCGATGGCCTGTTGCGGCACCCGCGCCTGGCGAACGCGCCCTTCACCGACCTGACCACGCTGCTCGATGCCGGACAGAGCACCATCAAGCGCCGCTCGCTGATCTTCCTCATCTCCGACTTCATCAGCGTTCCAGGGTGGGAGCGCCCGCTGAACCTGCTGAATCGACGGCACGAAGTGGTCGCAGTACGCCTGCTCGACCCTCGGGAAGTCACGCTGCCCGACGTCGGCCCGATGATCATGGAGGACGCCGAGACCGGCGAGAGACTGTACGTCGACACCCACGACGCCGGCTTCCGCCGTCGTTTCGAGGAGGCGGCGCGCCGGCGCGAAACGGAAGTCAACGGGGTCTTCAAGCGCGCCCGTGTCGAGGCCCTTTCCCTCACCACGGACGAGGACCTCGTTCGCGCCATCGTCCGCATGGCGACGATTCGCCGCGGGCGGCGGAGGTAGCCGATGTCCTTCATCTGGCCGCCCATGCTTCTCTCGGCCGCGCTGATACCGATCGGCGTCCTGCTCTACCGAGCCGTCGACCGGAGGCGCCGCCGCCTGCTTTCGGTCTATGGCGGACGCGGGCCGGCCCCGGGAAGCGCCGGCCGACTGATTCGCCTGCGGAATCGGGTGCCGCCGGCGCTCTTCCTTTGCGGGCTGGTGGTCATGTCGGTGGCCCTCGCCAGGCCCCAAGCGGTCGTGGCTCTGCCCAAGCAGGAGGGCACGGTCATCCTGGCCTTCGACGTCTCTGCCAGCATGGCAGCCACCGACCTGGCGCCGACCCGAATGGATGCCGCCAAGGCAGCGGCTGAAGACTTCGTGGCGCGCCAGCCGTCCAGCGTCACGATCGGGGTCGTGGCCTTCAGCGATTTCGGCGTTTCGATCCAGACGCCCACCAGCGACCAGGGCTCGGTTATTGCGGCGATCGATCGCCTGGCGCCCCAGAAGGGGACTTCCCTGGCCTCGGGCATCCTGGCGTCGCTCAACGTCATCGCGATTGCGGAAGCGGGGCCCTATGCCAACAACTACTACTCCAACCAGTCGCCGGCGCCCACGGCCGCTCCAACGCCCACGCCGGTCCCGTCGGGATATCACGCCCCCGCCGCCATCGTCCTGCTGACCGACGGTGAGAACAACGAGTCGCCCGACCCGTTGGCCGCCGCACAGACGGCCGCCGACCGAGGCGTGCGTATCTACACGGTCGGCATCGGCAGCGCGGCCGGTACGACGGTCACCGTGGACGGATTCCAGATTCACACCCAGCTCGACGAAGCAACGCTCCAGCAGATCTCCCAGGTCACGGGCGGCACGTACTACGCGGCCTCAGATGCGCAACAGCTGAGGTCGATCTACGACGACCTCGACACGCAGCTGGTCATCCAACCCCAGATGACGGAGATCACCTCGCTCCTCGCCGGCATGAGCCTGCTCCTGCTGATCGGTGGCGTCCTGACCTCGCTCCTGTGGCTCGGTCGGCTGCTATGACGGAGCGCGCGTAGATGGACTTCCTGTGGTCTGGCTTGCTCCTTCTGCTGGCGCTGCTGCCCGTGCTGGTCGCCGTCTACATCTGGAGCCTGCGGCGGGGGCGGCGGTCGGGAGTTCGCTACTCGAGCCTGGCCCTCGTCCGGGACGCCGAACCCGGATCGTCACGAATGCGACGCCACCTGCCCTTCGTCCTCCTTGTCGCGGCCCTCGGCGCCCTCGTAGTCGCCATGGCGCGACCGGTGGTGATTCTCGCCGTGCCGACGAACCAGACCACCATCATCCTGACGATCGACGTTTCGGGAAGCATGTGCTCGTCCGACGTACCGCCGAGCCGACTGGAGGCGGCTGAAGCCGCGGCGGCGGCGTTCATCAGCAGCCAATCTTCATCGACGCGCATTGGGATCGTCGCGTTCAGCAGCTTCGCGGAAGTGGTCCAGTCGCCGACCAACGATCAAACTGCCCTGCTCAACGCACTCCACAGCCTCGCGACCGGGCAAAGGACCGCCATCGGCGATGGCATCCTCGCCTCGATCGATGCCATCTCGGCGGTCGACCCGGCCGTGGCCAAGAGCCAGACGGACTCGACGCCGGGCACCGCGCCCGCGCCGGTGCCCAAAGGCGACTACGCTCCCGACATCATCGTCCTGTTGACCGACGGCGCCAGCAACACCGGCACGCCACCGCTCGATGCCGCTCAGCAGGCGGCCGACCGGGGCGTGAGGGTCTACACCATCGGCTTCGGCACCGCAAACGGCGGGGCCCGCAGCCCGACGTGCGCTCCTCAATTCGTGGGCCGTGAACCCGGGGGCGGCGCATTTGCAGGCGGCCGTGGCGGCGGCGGTGGTGGCTTCTCGACCGGAATTGACGTGGCGACACTCGAGCAGATCGCCGCTATGACCGGCGGGACATACCACCCCGCCGAAACCGCGAGCCAGCTGGACAGCGTCTTTCGGAGCCTCCCGGTCAACCTGATCACGGAACACCAGGTCACGGAGATCAGCGTGGCGTTCGTGGGGCTGGGAGCGCTCTTCGCGGCCCTGGCGATCCTGCTCGGCAAAGCGTGGCGCCCGCTACCCTGATCCCATCGGCATTCGCGAGCGTTGGACGGAGACATGACCTCAAGGACGGAACCGGCAGGTCGCCAAACAATCCCACTCATCCACGACGCGCTGGACCGGCCATACCTGCTCCAGGCGCCTCCAAACGCGGGAGCGGATCGCCTGCCGCTGCTGGTGGAGCTCCACGGCCGCGGCATCGACCCCGTGCGGTTCGACCAGCTGACCGGCTTCGGAGCCCTGGCAGACGAATGCGGCTTCGCGCTCGCGCTGCCGAGCGCCGTCGGCGAGATCTGGAACGACGGCCGCAATCCGTCGTTCGAAGGCGACGGGCGACCGGACGACGTAGGCTACCTGGCCTCTGTCATCGACGACGCGACCGCCCGCCTGCCGATCGATGAGCAGCGGATCTACGTCGTAGGGATGTCGAACGGAGCCACGATGGCTGGCCGTCTCGCCTGCGAGCTGGCCGATCGCATAGCTGCCATCGCCCAGGTGGCCGGCACCGCCCCCGCCGGCGTGGCGGCCGGCAGCCATCCAAGCTGCCCGGTCCCAGTCCTGAACATCCACGGCAGCGCCGACGACTACGCCCCGTACGAGGGTGGGGTCCGCCACAGTCTGCGCGGCCGCCTGGTGCTCAGGCGCTCCTTCGGCGCCGCCGTCGGGATCGACGAATGGGCCCGGTTTTGGGTTGCCGCCAACGGCGCGATCGGGGACCCGACCATCACCGTTCTACCGCCCGATACGACGGTCCGAGCCTGGCAAGGCCCTTCTCCGGCGTCCGACGTGGTGTTCTATCGGATCGACGGCGGTGGCCACACCTGGCCCGGTGGCCGATGGTGGATGCCCACCTTCCTCTTCGGACGGACGTGCCGCACGTTCGACGCGACGATGGTCAGCTGGGAGTTCCTCGCCTCACACCGGCAAAC
>DASWZK010000116.1:0-5853 GCA_036404515.1 Candidatus Limnocylindrales bacterium | reverse complement strand
CAGCAGCCGGCGTGCCCGCCAGGAGCGATAGGCGGCCGGGGCCGCCTCGGCCTGCACGGCGATCAACTCAGTGCCCGGAGACAACGTCTTGGCCACGATGCATGCGCCGGCCATACCGCTGCCGCCACCGACCGGGCCGATGAGGACTTCCACATCGGGCAGCTCCTCGAAGATCTCGAGCGTCTCGGTCGCGACGCCAGCGATTAGCTGTGGCTCGTTGGCCACGTGGACGTAGCGACAGCCGCGCTCCGCCGCCAGTTGCTCGGCGAACTCTCGCGCCTCATCGAAGTCACGGCCACGAGCAAGCACTTCCGCGCCGAGACGCTCCATCGCCCTCACCTTGAGCGGGTTGGCACCCTCCGGGACGGCGATCACAGCGCGCGCGCCGAAGAGCTGCGCCGAGCGCGCCACGGACTGGCCATGGTTGCCGGTGGAGGCAGTAACGATCCCCGCCCGGCGCTCCTCGTCCGTGAGCTGCGACACAAGATTGATCCCGCCACGGATCTTGAACACGCCGATCGGCTGGTGGTTCTCGTGCTTGACCCAGGCGTCGGTACCCAGCAGCTCGCAGACGGCCGGGTGGCGATAGAGCGGCGTCGGCCGCAGGTACGGCGCGATCCGCCTCCGGGCCTGGTAGACGTCGCCGATCGTCGGCACCTGCAGAGGGCTCTTCGTCTGGGTGAGTTCGGTCACGCGCGATCCTCCATTCGGGTTGGCCGGCGGTCATTCGGCCGGCCTTGTGACATGTGTAGAAGATCCATGAAACTGATCCTCAAGGCAACCCACCACCTCTTTGGAGAGACCAAAGGATGCCTTGAGTCGTGCCCGGCCCGCCTGCGTCATCGACCGACGCCGACTCCTCATCCTCCGCCCCGTCGCGGGGGGAGCCGTCGGCGCCGGACAGTCGGGGCAGGGTATCCGGACCTCCTGGAGCGCTGGAATGGGATACGCTCCCTGACAGACTGACGGGAGGAGGAGACGTGGGACGGTTGGTCGATCTCAGTCACGTCATCGAGCATGGGATGACCACCTACCCGGGATTGCCCGGCCCGGTCATCTCCCTCCACTTGAGCTACGAGGCCTCGCGATCGCATTACGGACCGGGCACGGAGTTCCAGATCGGCCGAATCGATATGGTCGCCAACACAGGCACGTACGTGGACGCTCCGGCCCATCGATTTGCAGGCCAGGCCGACCTGGCCGACCTGCCGTTGGAGCGCCTGGCCGACCTGCCGATCTGCCTCGTCCGTCCGAACCTGCGCGACGGCGACCGAGCCATCGGCCAGAGCATCTTCGAATCCCTCGACTTGAGTGGACACGCTGTGTTGGTCCAGACGGGCTGGGCGACCAGATGGGGTACCGACGCCTATCTGAGCCACAACCCCTTTCTGACGGCTGAGGCGGCTTCCCTCCTGGCAGAACGCCGCCCGGCACTTGTGGGCATCGACTCACTGAACATCGACGACACTGACGACGGCCGTCGACCGGCCCACACCGCACTTCTGGCGGCGGGGATTCCGATAGTCGAACATCTCTGTGGTCTCGATGCGCTACCCGCCAACGGCGGACGCTTCTTCGCCGTGCCGGTCATGGTCAAGGGGATGGCCACATTTCCCGTCAGGGCCTTCGCAATCGTCGATTAACGTATGCGGCCTCGGCGCAGCGGCGACGTCGCCAAGGGCTGCACTTCATGCCCTTCTCCACTCGGGCACCTCTGAGTCACTCACGGCCATGGTGGCGGGAACTGAAGCCATCCGAGTCGCGTCATAGCGGGGCGAGAGAACTCTCGCATCTCTGCGGAGGTGAGGAAGATGAGCCAAGCCGCCAACCCCATCGAGCGCTCCCGCGCTACCCGAGGAGGGCTGTTGGGTCTCGGAGCACTGGTCCTTATCGGTGTTCTCGTGTCCGGCTGCGCCGGCCAGGCCGCCGCAATGGCGGAGGCAACTTCCCAGGCGACCCGCGCCGCGGGCTCACCAAACGACGCCGCTCAGGCCGCCACGGCCATTGACGCCTTCGGGTTCGACTTCTACAAGGCCACGCTTACGTCTGGTGGCAACGCCGTCTTCTCGCCGGCCAGCGTCGTCCTGGCCTTATCTATGGCCCAGGCAGGTGCCGTCGGCGAGACGGCCTCCCAGATGGACGCCGTCCTTCACTCGGCGGCGGACTCCGGTGGCGGCAATGGGATCAACTCCCTGGACCAGGCCCTTGCCGGGCTCTCGGGCACCTTCAAGGATGCCAACGGCACGGACCAGCAGCTGACCCTTCGCATCGCCAACGCGCCGTTCGCCCAGAGCGGCCTGCAGCTTCAGGAGCCCTTCCTGGACACGCTCGCGTCGAGATATGGAGCGGGCCTGCGACTCGTTGACTTCCAGAACGACCCGGGCGGGGCATGTCGCCTGATCGACGGCTGGGTTAGCGACCAGACCGAGGGAAGGATCCCCAAGCTACTAGCAGGCCTCGACCCGACGACACGGCTCGTCCTGGTGAACGCTATCTACCTCAAGGCCCCGTGGCAGACACCCTTCGATGTGAAGAGCACGAACCCCGAGCCGTTCACTCGGTCCGACGGCTCGCAGGTCAGCGTTCCCACCATGAGCCTTAACCTGACTGAGGGCAGCTATGCCGCCGGCTCGGGCTGGCAGGCCGTCGAGCTTCCTTACGCGGACGGCTCGCTGGCAATGACCATCGTGGTTCCCGACGACCTGGCCACATTTGAAGGCAGCCTCGACGCGGCTGGCTTGGCCCAGATAACGGCCTCCCTCCAACCAACTGATGTGGATCTGACGCTGCCTCGCTTCAAGATCGAGACTAAGTCCGACCTGTCGTCGACGCTGGCGCAAATGGGGATGCCCCTGGCGTTCGATCCCGATCGGGCCGACTTCTCGGGGATCTCTACGCAGGAGCAGCTGTATATCTCGGCTGTGATCCACCAGGCCAACATCTCGGTCGATGAGAAGGGAACGGAAGCCTCGGCGGCTACGGCCGTGGAGATCGCAGCAGCAGCGACCACGGCACCGCGCAAACAGGTGACCCTGCACGTCGATCGGCCCTTCATCTTTGCCGTCCGGGACAGGAACACCGACGCGATCCTCTTCCTGGGCCGGGTGGTCGATCCCTCCACGTAGTGGACGGCGTCCCTCTTCGGCCATAGCGGCGGGGAGACGCGGTCTCTCTCGCGGCCAATTCAAGCCGGTAGCCACCGTCACCCGACTCAGGGAGGCCAAGGCACGCAGAGGAGCTGCGTGCGCAGCGCCTCATCAGCATCGTCGTCTGGGCCGTGGGGCTGCTGCGGGGCATACGAGAATGGGTCCCCATTTCGGTGCCCGCACACCATCGGTGGCTTGTGCCGCTGGCTAACCGCCGGGTCCCCCAAGCATCCGCGGCGTCCACACGACTCGTTCACATCTCCCGTCCAACATGGCCATCACCGGCCCCAGCAAGGAGACAAGGATGAGCCACCACGAGAACCACTACACTGCGCCGTCGCGCCTCACCCGCGCCGGGTACCGGCTGGCGTACGACCCGCTTCGAGCCGGATACCTGCGCCAGCTCGTGGCGTCGCTCGAGCTCACCGGGACGGAACGCGTTATCGACTTCGGTTCCGGGGCCGGCTCCGAGGCGATCTACCTGGCCCGTGCCCTGGATCGGGGCGGTCGCCTCACCTGCCTTGACATCTCGCCGACGTGGCTGGCGGAGGCACGCCGGCGGCTTCGCCGCCAGACCAACGTCGATTTCCTGCTCGGCGAGGCGCCGGCCGCGGCGCTGCCGGCCGAGGGCTTCGACGTTGTCTTCGCCAACTTCGTCCTGCACGACGTAGAACGTGCCGCGCTGCCGACGACTCTGGGGGCGCTCGCCCGCTCCCTCCGCCCTGACGGCCGGTTCGTGGTGGTGGAGCCGGAAGCGTCGGCGGGGTCGGGCAGGGGGCTGGTGCCGTCGCACCACCGGCTCCGCGCGGACGAGCTGCGCTACGCCATGGCCGAGGCCGGTCTGGTGGAGCAGTCGCGCAAGGTCGTGCGGCCGCTTTTCGGTTCGGCTGTTCAGACCGTCTACGTCAAGATGGGACGGGTCGAGCCCCATATCTCTGGCCCGACTAGGTCAACCGAGTCGGGCCGCATGCCCATGTAGCGCGGCGATGCTGCTCTGCCGCACCTGTCGAGCCAGTTTCCTCCGCCCACGCCATGACATCGGGCTCCATCAACGCCCGCCGACTACCGGTTGGTGTAGCAACAGACCGGTCAACCTGCCCCCGCGATGGGGACGAACGGCCCCCAGGAAGGCGGCATGGACCCGTTATGCTCTTGCGAGAATAGCGCGCGGGATTGCTGGTGATGGACGAAGCCAACTCGGGTGCCGTCTCCGCGGAAACACGTCCGAAAGGTATCCGTTGCGGACAGAGAATCTGGCTGCATGACCAGGGCATGCCGGTCTTTGGGCCTGGGATTTGCGAGTTGCTCGTCCGTGTCGAATCGACGGGATCGCTCCGTCAAGCTGCCTCCGACATGGGCATGGCGTACAGCAAGGCGTGGTACATCGTGCGTCGGGCCGAAGACCATCTCGGCTTCACGCTGCTCGAGCGGCAGACGGGTGGCAAAGAGGGCGGAGGCTCAATTGTCTCCGATGAGGGGAGATGGCTCGTCGGGGCCTTCGGTGCGTTGGTCGACGAAGCGGAGGCGCTGATGGACGGACTCTGCGCGAAGCACTTCGGCGACTGGCCCCATGCGGGGAGCGACATCCGGATCGAAACGATGTCTGGAGATGGCGTGCGCGCGGGAGATGAATAGCGCGATGGCCGTCGACACGTTCGGTCGCCGCATTGACTACCTCAGGATCTCCGTGACGGATCGCTGCAACTTCCGATGCATCTACTGCATGCCGAGCGAAGGAGTTCCTTGGGCGGATAGCGCGGATCTCCTCACTTTCGAGGAGATCGTGCGCTTTACGGCCGTGGCCGTGGACGAAGGGATTTCGAAGATCCGCCTGACCGGGGGCGAGCCTCTCGTGCGCCGGGGGATCGTGGACCTCGTAGGTCGGCTTCGAGCGGACCCCGGAATCGAGGCGATCTCGATGACGACCAACGGCACGCTTCTGCCGCGCATGGCCAGTGGCCTGGTGGCGGCGGGGCTCGAACGGGTGAACATCTCGCTCGTCTCGCTCGATCCGGCCGAGTACTCGCGCCTGACCAGGGGTGGTCGACTCGCGGACGCGCTGGCCGGCATCGACGCGGCTCTCGCCGCCGGCATGCGCCCCGTGAAGATCAATGTGGTCGTGGCGCGTTCGTTCAAGCAGGACCTGGTGTCTTTCGCGAGGCTGACGACGGACCGTCCCGTACACGTCCGCTTCATCGAGTACATGCCGGTCGGCGGCGGGGATGATGGCGGGGTTGCCGGCGAGGAGGCCGGCGACTGGAAACAGGCAGACCACGTTTCGAGCGACGAGACCCTGGCCAGGTTGGCTGCTGAATGCGCCGACGCCGGCCTTGGTCAGCTGGAGCCCATCGAGCGGAGCGAGGCGCCCAGCGGCTGGGGGCCGGCGAGGTACTACCGGTTCGAGCGCGCGGAGGGGGTCATCGGGGTGATCTCGCCGCTGTCGGACCGATTCTGCAGCGAGTGCAACCGGTTGCGGCTGACCGCGGACGGCAGGCTGCGGACATGCCTCTTCTCGGACGATGAGCTCGATGCGCGCCACATTCTCCGCCACGGCAATGAGGCCGATCTGCGTTCACTCATACTCGCGGCTGTGGCTGCGAAACCTGAGTCGCACAACATGCGGATGGGTACGCTTCGCCGGATGTCGCAGGTTGGAGGCTAGGCTGTGGGCGACGAGCATCTCACCCATGTCGACGAGCACGGCGCT
>DASWZK010000115.1:0-12455 GCA_036404515.1 Candidatus Limnocylindrales bacterium | reverse complement strand
CGCGAGGGCACGGTCAAGTCACGGCTGCACAACGCGCAGGAGCATCTGCGGGCAGCGTTCGAGGCCGAACGGCGAGCCGAGGAGGCCGCACAATGAGCGACCCCGTCGACGAGCGACTGCGCTCCTACTACCGATCGATCGGGGGCGATCCGCCCGCCGGCCTCGAGACCCGCGTGGCCCGGGCGCTCGACTCGGCGGCGGCGAAGCCATCGGCCTCAACGGCCCGGACGCAGTGGCAGCCCGCCTTCGGCCTCCTTGCGGCCGGGATCGTGGTGGTCATCGCCGCTCTCGTGTTCCGGAACATGGGCCCGTCGCCCTCGGCCTCGCCGTCGGCGGTTACGGGCCCGTCCACGTCGGCTTCGGCGGGCGCTACCGAAAGCCCATCCCCCTCGCCGACGACTTCGCCCATCTCGGTCCCATCGGCGACGCCAGCGGCAACGCCGGCCACACCACCCACGCCATCGACACTGCTGACTCCGATTCCCTCGGCAGTCGCGTTCACCCTCACCGGCTCGATGACCATCGGCCGCGACGGGCCAACCGCCACTGTGCTCAAAGACGGCCGGGTTCTGGTCGTCGGGGGTAAGGTCCGCACCGGCAGCGTCGAGTCGAAGACCGCCACGGCTGAGCTGTACGACCCCTCGACCGGCAGGTTCACCGCCACGGGTTCGATGGCCGACGCCCGCTGGGGTCACACCGCCACACTTCTTCAGGACGGCCGGGTGCTCGTCACCGGTGGGGCCGACCTCTCTGACGGCTATGCCAATCTCAGGACCGCGGAGTTGTACGACCCCTCGACCGGAAAGTTCACCCCGACCGGATCCATGGAGGTCGGCCGCGCGGAACAGACGGCCACTCTGCTGAAGGACGGGCGCGTCCTGATCGCGGGCGGCACCAACTCGATCGGGCTCGCCTCCGCTGAGATTTACGACCCGGCGACGGGCAAGTTCAGCCTCACGGGCTCGATGGCGACGGCCCGGCAGAACCACGCAGCCACGTTGCTGCAGGACGGCCGGGTGCTGATAGTCGGGGGGACCGCCAACGGCGTCACGGGTCCTTTCGGGACGCTCGCATCGGCAGAGCTGTACGACCCGGCGACAGGTCGATTCACCGCGACCGGGTTGATGACGGCCGCCCGCAGCGGACCGACCGCGACGCTGATGCTCGACGGTCGAGTATTGGTCATCGGCGGGGTGGACCAGGACTCGAAGGCTCTCAACTCGGCGGAACTGTACGACCCGACGAATGGCACCTTCGGCGGTGCCGGGACGGGGATCCCGGGCAATACGGCCTGGAGGACGGCCACGCTGCTGTCTGACGGCACGCTGCTGACGGTCGGCCAAGCATCGACCGGGGCCCCGACAACCGCAGCAACGTGGGACGGAGGACGACACGCGTTCTACACGGCCGGAACCACGAATCTGACCCTTGGCTGCCAGACCGCGACCCTGCTCCAGAACGGCACCGTGCTGCTCCTCGGCGGGGCCACGTCGGACGCGGGCGGGGCCACTCCTCTGGCAGCGGCGGCTCTGTACCAGCTGGGGGACCAGAACTAGACACGCCTCTCGGGGCGACTCGGCGACTCGCAACGGCCGGGCTCTAGACAGCGATCGCCTCCAGGGCCACCCAGTCTTCCTCGGCCCAGCGCCGGCCTGCCCGCAGTCCGGCGGCTTCGAAGGCATCCCGAACGTCGCCTTCCCGGTCCCTGAAGATGCCGGAAGCGAGGATTCGGCCGCCCGCCGCCAGCTCGTCGCGAAGCGGCCCGGCCACCTGAACGAGGAGCGAGGCGATCAGGTTAGCGAGGACTATGTCGAAGGGGCCCTCGCCGGACGGAACGCTGCCGCGGTGGACGCGGAGGCGGCGCGTGAGCCGGTTGAGGCGTGCATTTGCAAGGGTCGACTCGACGGCGATCGGATCCGTGTCGACGCCAAGAATCTCGCCCGCGCCGAGCTTGCCCGCGGCGATCGCCAGGATCCCGGAGCCGCATCCCACGTCGATGACACGGGCGTTTCCTCCGCGCGCCAGCCCCCGCGCCAGCAGCCCCTCATCAGCGAGTGTCTCGAGAGCGGCCAGGCAGAGCCGAGTGGTTGGATGAAGGCCCGTCCCAAACGCCATGCCCGGGTCCAAGGAGAGGACCACGTCACCCGGCAGCCGCCGGTGGCGCCGCCAGGTCGGCCGGATCACCATCCTTCGCCCGACTCGCAGGACAGGAAAGTGGCTCTTCCACGCCTCGGCCCAATCGGCTTCGTGCACGAGGACAGCCTGAAGCTCGCCGATCGGCCGGAGCCCGAATGCCTGCAGGTGGCCCAGGGCAGTCGTCGCCTCGGCGATCGCGGCCTCAACTCCCGCCGGATCCAGGCCCGGCAGGTAGGCCCGCACGGTGGCCGGCCTGGTCGGGTCGATGACCGCGCCGAGACCCTCGTCGGTCAGCCCGAAGCCGGGCTCGATGCTCGTGCCGCCGGGTGCGAAGCGGGTCAGGATCTCGCTCACCGCCTCGACGGCTTCGATGTCGGCGACCACCGATAGCTCGACCCACACACCCGGTCCGAGCGCCCGGATGTCAATTGACGTGTCCGCTGCCGCGCCGGCAGCGAGCGGCCCGGTAGCCGTCACCGGTGTGGCGCCATTGCGCGTCGCCGGACCCACCGCCGGGTTACCGCCCACCGCCGAGTTACCGCCCGCCCGCCTAACCGAGCGCCTCCTTCACCCGATCGAAGATTCCGGCCGGGAGTACGGCCTCGCCCGACTCGGCCGCGAGCTCCTCCAGCAGTTTGCGCGCTCGCTTTGACAGCTTGGTCGGCACGTTGACGTGGACCAGCACGTGGAGGTCGCCACGCGTTCCCGGCCGCCGCAGATGCGGGACACCCCGACCCCGCAACCGGATCTCGGTTCCGGGCTGCGTCCCTGGACGGACCTGGAGCTCCTCGTCGCCCTCGATGGTCGGGATATGAGCCCGCGTCCCCAGTGCGGCCTGGGCGATCGACAACGGCAGGTCGTAGAAGATCTCGGTCCCGTCACGACGCAGGATCGGGTGTGGGGTCACGTGCACCGCCACGTACAGGTTGCCGGCCGGACCGCCCCGTGGCCCCACTTCACCTTCGCCTGAGAGGCGGATCTGGTGACCCTCGTCTATTCCCGCCGGGATCGTTACTCGAATCTTCTTGCGTCGCTGGACGCGCCCTTCGCCGCGGCAGGCCCCGCAGGGCGACTCGATGACGCGGCCCTCGCCGTTGCATCGATTGCAGGCGGTGACGTTGACCATCTGGCCAAGCATGGTCTGACGAACGCTGCGAACCTCGCCGCGGCCTCCGCAGGCTGGACATGGCACCGGCGCGCTTCCGGGCGTGGCCCCGGTCGCGGTGCAGGTTGCGCACCTGTCGAGCAGGTCGAACTCGATCTCCTTGTCGATACCGCGGACGGCCTCCTCGAACGCGATGCGGAGGTCGTAGCGCAGGTCCGAGCCGGACTGGCGCCGCCCATGCCGGGCTCCGGGGGCCGCGCCGCCCATGCCGGCGAAGAAGGCATCGAACAGATCGCCGAAACCGGCGAACCCCTCGCCGAATGGCGAGCTCGCCCCGCCCATGTCGCCCAGACCGGCCCGCCCGACCATGTCGTAGATCTGGCGCCGTTTGGGGTCGGAGAGGACCTGGTACGCCTCGTTGATCTCCTTGAACTTGTCTGAGGCAGCGGCCTCGGTGCTGACGTCGGGATGCCACTGCTGTGCGAGCTTGCGGAAGGCGCGCTTGATCTCGGCATCGGACGCGTTCCGTTCGACGCCGAGGATCTCGTAGTAGCTCTTCTCGGTGGCCATCCTATGGAGAAGGATACGAGACGAGCGAGCACGACGAGTTCCGGCGGCCCCAGTTGATATCACGCCGGCCCGAACTCCATCGGCCGCTCCGGGCGAACGCAATCGAACGCCCCGACTTGCCGCTACGACTGCAGAAGCTTGCCCAGTCGGCGCGAGGTAATTACCAGCCCGATCGTCCCCATCGCCAGCAGGTAGGCCAGGTCGATCAGGATCGTGGCGTCGGGCGTGCCGGTAGTCAGGGCCCGGATCAGATGGACGCCCCGGTACAGCGGAGTCGCTTGAACGAACGCCTGGAGTGCCGGCGGGTAGCCGTCGATCGGGTAGAACGTGCCCGAGAAGAGGAACATCGGCATGATCGCCAGCTGAAGGTAGTCGAAGTCGCTCCATCGCCGGACGAACGTCGTTGCCGCCATACCGGCGCCGGCAAAGGCGAAGCCGACGACGGTGGCCGCCGGGAAGGCGAGCAGCCCGAGCGGCGAGCTGAGAAGTGCCACAGGCGCGCCCATCCCGAGCCCGGTGAGCCCCAGCAGCGCGATCACGGCCAGGAACCCGACGGCGTAGAGACTGCCGCGCAGCAGCGCCCACATGACCTCGCCCCTGGCCACGTCCCGGAGCGACATGGGCGTGGCGATGATCGCGTCGTAGAGCTTCGCGTACTTGAGCTTGTAGAAGAAGTTGTTCGAGGTCTCATAGATCGCGCCGTTCATGGCGGAGCTGGCGAGCAAAGCCGGCGCCACGAAGACCGCGTAGAGGACGCTGGTGCCGTTACCGAGAGGGACGTTGCCGATCAATGCGCCCACTCCGAAGCCCATGGAGAAGAGGTAGAAGAGCGGCTCGAAGAAGCCCGAGAAGATGACGATGAAGGTCCGGCGATAGACGAGCATGTTGCGCTCGACTATTCGCGCCGGACGGGCCAGACCAAGCGGCGGACCGATACGAAGGGCCAGCATCAGACGACCAGCCTGCGTCTGAACGTGAGTCGGCCAGCGGCTAAGCCGGCGACGGCCACCGCGGCGAGCACCGCAACGTGAACCGCGATTCCCACCGGTTCGACCTGACCGAGCGCGAGCGACCGCGCCGCGGCCACGCCGTGATAGAGCGGCGTGATCCAGGCCAGCGGCTGCAGGAAAGGCGGCAGCTTCTCGATCGGGAAGAACGTACCCGAAAAGAGGAAGAGCGGCGTGATTCCGAACCTGAACAGCGCGTTGAAGGCGACGTCCCCGGTCTGGGTGGCAGTGAAGGCCATGATCGGGGCGGCGAAGGCCAGGGCCGTCAGGACCGCGACCGGGACGGCCAGGACAACGAGCGGTGACACCGCCGCGCCCAACGCCACGATCACCACCATGAAGAGGACGGACAGCAGCGTCGCCCTGAAGCCGATCCACATGAGGTCGCCGGCCAGCAAGTCGAGCGCGCCAAGAGGAGTGTTCAGGGCAGCGTGGTAGGTCTTCTCCCACTGAATCTTGCCCATGATCGGCCAGGCCGACTCGAAGGCTGCCGCCATCATCGCCTGCGTTACGAGCAATGCCGGGGCGATGTAGTCGAGGTACGGCACGCCACCTGGGGCGCCGCCGTTGCGGTTCACGTACAGCCCGAGGCCGATGCCCATGGCTACCAGGTAGAGGAAGGGCTGCGACAGCCCGGACAGCAGGTAGCTGCGCCAGCCACGCCGGAAGACCAGCAGGTCGTGCTCGAGGATGCGCAGCGATCGGCGAGAAGCGATGGCCCCGGGTCGGACCCGGCTCAGGTCGATGGTCGTCACTACTCGACCAGGCTGCGGCCGGTGAGACGGAGGAAGACATCTTCGAGACTGCTGCGCCGGACGAGGATGCTCGCCGGCCGGAGCCCCCGCTCGTATGCCGCGGAGGCCGCTGCCTCGCCGTCCTCCGTGTACACCAGTACGCGATCCGGGAGCTGCTCGATCCGTTCCGCAAGCCCCTCGAGCTGGCCGTCGAGGAAGGCGGAATCGTCGGCCTCCCCTTCGGCCCTCCGGAAGCGCAGCTCCAGCACCTCCCTGGTGACGTACCGGTCGATGAGCTCGCGGGGCGATCCCTCGGCGACGATGCGGGCCCGGTCCATGACCACCAGCCGGTCGCACAACTGTTCGGCCTCGTCCATGTAGTGGGTCGTCAGACATAGCGTCACGCCGCGCTGCTTGAGCCGGTACAGCCGATCCCACAGCAGGTGTCGGGCCTGCGGATCCAGCCCGGTCGTTGGCTCGTCAAGGAGCAGCAGCGAGGGCTCGTTGATCAGCGATCGGGCGATGACCAGGCGTCGCTTCATGCCGCCCGACAGCGGCTCGACCTTGTCGGACGATCGCTCCGTCAGCTGGACGAACTCGAGCAGCTCCACGGCCCGCCGCCGCGACTCGGCCCACGACAGGTCGAAGTAACGACCGTAGATCAGCAGGTTCTCCAGGACGCTCAGCTCGTTGTCGAGGGTGTCCGCCTGAGGGACGACTCCGAGGCGCGCCCGGATCTGGGCACCGTGCTGGGCCGGGTCGAGCCCGAACACAGTCAGCTTCCCGGCTGTCACCGGCGAGACGGTCCCGATCATCCGCATCGTCGACGTCTTGCCTGCGCCGTTGGGCCCGAGAAAGCCGAATGCCTCGCCCGGGGCCACGTCGAAGTCGACGCTGTCCACGGCCGTGAACGAGCCGAAACGCTTCGTCAGGCCACGAGCGTGAATGAGTGATTCAGTCGGATTGGACGTTCCAGACACGCCTCGATGGTACCGCCGGCGGCCGGCTCTGATTGTCCCGGCGTCGTTCAAGCCAACCGCGCGGACAACCTTCGGTGCGGCCTGCGCTGCGGAAGTCAGAGGTCGCCACCCGAGTGCGCCGGGGCTGCACCCAACCTTCGGGCCGCACGGACTGGGACGATCTGGCGTGGCCACGGGCCCCTTTGGGGAGCCTATGATCTTTCTGTACCATCAGGAGTGATGGATGGACGAGTTCTGGGTCTGCCCGCACTGCCGGTCGTTGAACCGAGCCGGCGCTGCCAGGTGCTATAGATGCAGAAACAAGTACGGCAGCCGTCCCGCGGACGGTAGCCCGGCCAACACGACCGCCGCGGCCCCAACGTCCCCACCCCCTGGGCCGCTGCCCGGCTTGGTTATCGGGTCCGCACAGGCGCCCTACCTGTCACTACCCCTGACTCCGACATCCGTCACGGCACCCGCCGGGACGGTCATCCGGGCGCCCCGCGAGCCATTCCATCTCCCCAGCCCTGTCGCCTCGGTGCGGGGCCGCGTCGCCCGGTCGGTGGCCATGCGACAGGCCGTTTCGGTCGTCCGGCTCGGCTACGTGACCGCGACGCTGCTCGCCATCGTGCTGGCCCTGGGTGCGATCCTCGTCCTGGTGGCCATGCCGGCCGCCACCCACTTGCTCCAGGATGCCAATGCGGAAACCGCCTGGGCGCAGCTGAGCGCCGGCCAGCAGGGACTGCTGGGATTCCTGTCAGTCGCCCTGGTTGTCGCCGGATTGCTGGCTCTGCTCTGCTTCTCGGTCTTCGTAGGCCTGACAACGCACAACGCCACCGGCCTTGGCGCCGACCGGCCGATGCTGACGCCGTATCGGGCCGGGACATGCTGGGCCGGCGCGTTATGGACACAGGCGCGCATTGGCGCAGGGCTGACGGTTCCCGCGGCCCTCATCTGGCAGGGCTACACGATCCCGGGCCTGCTGGTTGCGCTCGTGGATCTCGAGATCGCCCATCGCCACGTCGACGACTTCTTCGGCTGGCTGACCAGGCCAGCCCGGCATCTGCCGGACCTGTACCGCAAGCTCGGTGTGGAAGGCTCGAGTGGCTCGCGGGCGGCCTCGGTGTGGTCCGCCTGCTTCCGCCTCGCCAACGTAATGGCCATCGCCGTCTGTGCGCTTCCGCTGCTGGTGCTCACGGCGTTTGCCGCCTCGGTTGCCGCCGGCGGCAGCGACACCTTAGCCTGGCCGTCGACCGGCCTCGGACCGACGCAGCTGGTCGTTGCCGTGCTCGTCGTCGGCCTCACGGGCTGTACCGCAGGCTCGATCGGCTTGCTCGTACCAATCACGCTCGGCCTCATGCAGCGCCAGCGGACCCGCAAGACGCTGGCTCGCGTGGACCCGGCGCGGACCTGGGTGGCCCGTCCGGGCGAGGGCAGATACGCCCCGGCATCCCCAAACGATCCGGCGAGCGATAGCGGTTACGATGAGGATCGGATCGTCGAGCGACTGGCGACCCCCGGAGCCGACGCCTACAGCGGGCCCCCAGACGATCGCCTGGGATTCGGCAGTCCGAGCCCGGGCGACCCGGGTCAGGACGGCCCGGGTCAAGCCTCCTTGTACTCGCCTTCGACGACCTCCTCGTTCCCCTGGTCCGGCGGTCCGCCGGCCGAACCGGACTGATCGCCGTCTTTACCGGCAGGAGCGCCGGTCGCGGGACCGGCTGCACCGGCGGCTTGATACGCCGCCGTGCTCACCTTCTGGAGCTGCTCGACGAGCGCTTCGGACGATGACTTGATCGCGGCCGAATCGCTGCCCTTGAGCGCAGCGCGGACTGCCTCGACGCGGCGCTCGGTCTCGGCCCGATCCTCGGGCGGGACCTTGTCGCCCAGATCTCGCAGCGTTCGCTCGGCCTGGTAGGCCAATGCGTCGGCCTGATTTCGGGCTTCGACCTCGTCCTTGCGCTTGCGGTCTTCGTCGGCGTGGGCCGAGGCCTCGTTGACCATTCGATCCACGTCCGTCTTGGAGAGCATCGAACTGGCCGTGATGCGGACCTGCTGCTCGCGGCCGGTCGCTCGATCCTTGGCCTTGACGTCCAGGATCCCGTTCGCGTCGATGTCAAAGGTGACCTCGATCTGCGGGATGCCACGCGGCGCCAGCGGTATGCCGTCCAGGATGAACTTCCCGAGGGTCTTGTTGTCGGCGGCGAAATCGCGTTCGCCCTGGAGGACGTGAACCTCGACCTGGGTCTGGTTGTCGGAGGCGGTCGAGAAGACCTGGCTCTTGCTGGTCGGGATCGTCGTGTTGCGATCGATTAGACGGGTCATGACGCCGCCCATCGTCTCGATGCCGAGCGACAGCGGGGTTACGTCCAGCAGCAGGACGTCCTTGACCTCGCCGGCCAGGACGCCGGCCTGGATGGCGGCGCCGATGGCCACGACCTCGTCCGGATTCACGCCGCGGTGCGGCTCTTTGCCGCCGAACATCTGCTTGACGGCCTCGATGACCGCCGGCATGCGCGTCTGGCCTCCGACGAGGACCACTTCGTTGATTTCCGACGGCTTCAGCCCGGAGTCGCGGAGCGCCTGCGAAACTGGTCCGCGGGTCTTGTCGACAAGATCGGCCGTCAGGTCTTCCAGCTTGGCCCTCGACAGATTGATGACCAGGTGCTTGGGGCCGGAGGCGTCCGCCGTGACGTACGGCAGGTTGATCTCGGTCGTGGCGGTCGTCGACAGCTCGATCTTCGCCTTCTCGGACGCTTCCTTGAGCCGCTGAAGAGCCTGCTGGTCGGACCTGAGGTCTATGCCCTGGTCGCGCTTGAACTCGGCCAGGAGCCATTCGATAACCCGCTGGTCGAAGTCGTCACCGCCCAGGTGCGTATCGCCGTTGGTAGCCTTGACCTCGAACACGCCCTCGCCGAGCTCGAGAATCGAGATGTCGAACGTGCCGCCGCCCAGGTCGTAGACGGCGATCTTCTCGTCGTGCTTCTTGTCGAGGCCGTAGGCGAGGGCCGAAGCGGTGGGCTCGTTGATGATCCGCTTGACGTCCAACCCGGCGATGCGGCCCGCGTCCTTGGTGGCCTGGCGCTGGGTGTCGTCGAAGTAGGCCGGAACGGTGATAACCGCCTCGGTGACCCTCTCGCCGAGATACGCCTCCGCGTCGGCCTTGAGCTTCTGCAGGATCATCGCGCTGATCTCGGGCGGGGTGTAGGTCTTGCCGTCGGCAAGGGCGACTTTGATCCCGTCACTGTGGGCGTCGCGCTCGACCGTGTACGGCACGAGATCCTTGGAGTGCGCGACTTCCGGATCGTCGAAACGGCGGCCCATAAAGCGTTTGATCGAGTAAACGGTGTTGCCGGGGTTGGTGACCGCCTGGCGCTTGGCCAGCTGGCCAACCAACCTCTCGCCGGTCTTGGTGAAGGCGACCACCGAAGGAACCGTCCGGCCGCCCTCAGCGGACGGGATGACGGTAGGCTCCCCGGCTTCCATCACCGCCACGACGGAGTTCGTCGTGCCCAGGTCGATGCCGATGATCTTGCCCATCAGGTAATGCTCCTACTGGATTGGCTGCGTCAGTTGCTCTGTGTGGTGATGTCGCCCGCTTCGCCGCCGGCGACCGCGACCAACGCCGGTCGCAGAACCTTGTCTCGAACCCGGTAGCCGCGCTGGACCTCGGCCACTACCTCGCCGTCGGGCCGGCCCGTGGCCGGAATGCTGACAATGGCCTCGTGCTCGCGTGGGTCGAAGGTCCGGCCGATCGCTTCGATCGGCGTCACGCCCTCGCTCTCGAGGAGAGTCCGAAGCTTGCGGTCGAGCAGGACGACCCCCTCGATCCAGCCCACTCCCTTCAATTCCGGCGGCATGGCGTCGAGGGCTCGATCGAAGTCGTCGGCGACGGCCAGCAGTTTGCGCAGGAGCGACTCGCTGGCCAGGCCGAGCTCGCGCTCGCGGTCCTCCGCAGTGCGCCGCTTGAAGTTGGCGAAGTCGGCGGCCGTGCGCTGGAGGCTGGCGAGGTGTTCGGCCGCAAGGGCCTCGGCCACATCGAGCTGGGCGCTTAGCTGCTCGACCGTCGCCGCGTCAGATGCGGGTCCGGAGTCCGGGTTCCCGGCAGGCTGGCCGGGCCAATCTCCCGCGGCCCCGCGGTGATGGGTTCGGCTGTGTGTCGGTCTATCAGGCATACAGATGCTCCACCAACTCGTTCATGAGCCCCGAGACGAACTCGACCGAGGCAATCGCCTGGGCATACGGCATGCGCGTGGGCCCCAGGACGCCGACCACGCCGATGGCGCGGCCGACCCGCCCGTACGGCGCCAGCACGAGCGAGACTTCCTGCATCTCGAGCGGCCGGTTCTCATGGCCGATGAAGATCTGGATGCTGCCCGCACTGGCAACGCTCTCCACGAGCGAGCCCAGGTAGGCCCGATTCCCCAGCGCGGCAAAGACGCGTCGCACCTTGTCGCTTCGGTCGAACTCCGGGGCGGCCATGACGTTGAGCAAGCCGTCGCTGAAGAGATCATCGATGTCCGCCGCGTCGAACTCGCGCATGGTCCGCACCAACCCCTCACCGATGCGGCGCAGCAGCTCCATCTCTTCGGAGGTCGCGTCGCCTCGCGGAAGATCGGCCAGGGCGGCATCGATCTCGGCGGCTGTGCGATCCACCGTCAGAACGTTCAACAGGCCGGCAACCCGGTCCAGCTGATCCTGGTCGGTGGCGGCGGGCAGGCTCTGGAGAGCCTGCTTCATCGTCCCCTCGCGGAAAAGAATCACCAGCAGGGCGAGGCGATCCTGGACGGCCACGATGTCCACGCGCCGGACTCGCACCGCCCGCGGCTTGGCGGTCGTAGCCAGACCGGCCGTGCCGGTAGCGGCCGCCAGCGTGCTCGCCGCGAGGCGGAACCAGTGCTCGCTGGAGAACTCCACCTGGCCGAACTGGTGGCGGATCATGCGCTGCTCGACAGACGGAAGAGACCACTCCTCGGCGAGAACCTGGACGTAGTACCGGTAGCCGGCGTCCGTCGGGACTCGCCCGGCCGACGTGTGGGGATGGCTAAGAAGGCCCATCGCCTCGAGGTCGGACAGGATGTTCCGAACGGTCGCGCTGCTGACCCCGAGCGGGTAGTGCATGACCAGCGAACCCGAGCTGACGGGCGTCGCCGAGGTTACGTATTCGTCGACGACGGCCCGCAGGATTTCGCCCGATCGGGCGTCCAGCGAGCCGATGGTGCGGCGCGGCCTTCGCGCCATCTATGACTCCACTTCCCCGCCGGCCTGCGGTCGAGGTTACGAGCGGCGTCCCGGCGCGGCGTCGGCCCTGAGGCAGGGTGTCCGCGGCCGGCTGCCGATCCCCGATTCAGCCTGACTCCGGCGGTGGTTAGCACTCTCACTATGCGAGTGCTAACCTGCTCCGGCCGATGGTAGCAGTCTCACCGGGAGAGTGTCAACGGCGCCTGTCAACGGCGGTCGCGTCGTGGGTGCGGCGACTTACGGGCGTGCGCCATCGAGGCGCCGCCCACCACCACGAGCTATAGCGTCAGTTGTGAGCCACGCTGCCTGAAGTCACGCTCCGGCGCGCGAGCGCGTCGACCGACACGGCGGCCAGAAGCACGAGGGCCGTGGCGATGTACTGGTACTGGACCGGAAGGCCGAGGAGGTAGAGGCCGTTGTAGATGGCCCCGATCGCCACACCGCCGATCAAGCCATGGATCGCACGGCCGCGACCGCCCATCAGGCTCGTGCCTCCGATGACAGCGGCGGCAACGGCGAACAGCACTTCCTGCCCGCCGTTGAAGTTGGTGGTAATGCCGGCCTGAAAGGAGACGGCGACGACGCCGCCCAGGCCGGCCAGGGTGGCCGAGATCACGAAGGCCCACGTGCGGATCGAGGTCACTCCCACGCCCGCGCGGCGGGCGGCTTCCGGGTTGCCGCCGACCGCGTACATGTGGCGGCC
>DASWZK010000114.1:0-1609 GCA_036404515.1 Candidatus Limnocylindrales bacterium | reverse complement strand
GCCGAACTGTGTCCGTTCGAGCAGGAGGGTCGCCCCTCCGACAACGCCCAGGACGAGGGGCATTACCCACGGCACGCCGATGACCGGCAGCGTCCCGAGGCTGCGGTTGACGCTGCAGATGGCAACGACCACTATCCCGGCCACGGCCAGGAAGGCGATCTTCGCATAAGTGAGGCCCACCGGTGGGGCGACCAGGCCGCTTCGACGCCTGCCGGCGTCCCTGATCCACATCGACCCGCCGATCAGCACGATGATCACTGCGAGGCCGAGCCAGGCGAGCCACGGGTCCAGGTAGTAGTAAATGATGCCGTAGATCGAGCGCTGGTCGCCCGGGCTCGACGGCGAGACCGACAGGCCGCCGGCCTGGCCCAGGATGATGATCATCACGCCGAACCAGCCCATCTGGCCCGCCAAGGTAACGACGAACGAGGGGAGCCGAAGGCGCGTGATGATCAACCCCTGCAGGGCTCCAATCGCCGCGCACACGAGCAGGGCGGCCGCGATGGCACCCAGCCACGGCCAGTTGTGCAGATAGTCCGAAGGGGCCGCCTGTGGCTGAACGAGGAGGCCGGCCACTATGCCGCCGATCGCGGCGACGTAGCCGATCGAGAGGTCGATCTCCCCGAGCAGAAGAACGAAGCATTCGCCGACTGCCAGGATGATGAAGACCGCACTCTCGTCGAAGAGGGGGACCAGGTTCCTGGGCGTGAGATAGACGTTGCTCGGGCTCAAGATCTCGAACACGATCGCGACCAGCACCAGGGCTACGACTACCGGCAGCACGCCGGCGTCACCGCTCTTGACGCGCACGAACCAGGCCCGGAAATACTGGCTCAGCGACTGGGCCATGAGCTCCGGCGGAATGACCTCGACCGCGGCTGCGGTCAGGTCGGGGGCCGCTTCAGCCTGTGCGGCCAGTTCCTCGATCGACTTCCCGCTTTCGGGTTCGCCTCCGAATCCGGCCATCGATCAGTTCCTCCCTGTGGTGGAGGCGGACGAGGCCACTTCGCGGCTCGACCCGCCTGACGTCATGAAGTCCACCACGCTCTCGCGGTTGAAGGCCGACAGCCAATCCTGAGCAACCATGCGACCGAGGTGAAGGATGGCGACCCGGTCGGCGACCTCGAAGACGTCGTTGAGGTTATGGGAGATGACCATGACGGCGAGGCCGTGGTCCTTGAGGCGTTTGACCAGGTCGAGCACCATCCTGGTCTGCGCGACGCCGAGAGCCGCGGTCGGCTCGTCGAGCATCACCAGCTTGGAGTTCCACATGACCGCCTTGGCCACGGCCACGGCCTGGCGCTGGCCGCCGGAAAGCGTGGCGACGGGCTGGCGAATCGACCTGACGGTGGTCACGTGCAGGCCGGCCAGCGTCTCGGCCGCGGCCCGCTCCATGTCGTCCTCATTCAGGAAGAACCGGGTCAGCCGCTCGCGGCCCAGGAACATATTCTGGACGATGTCCAGGTTATCGGCCAGGGCCAGATCCTGATAGACGGTCTCGATCCCGAGCGCGGCCGCGTCCTTCGGGCTGCGGATGTGAACGGAGCGGCCCTCCCAGAACATTTCGCCGTGGTCCGGCTGGTGAATGCCGGCGATCGTCTTGGTCAGG